>JAEZES010000120.1 GCA_023432995.1 Pseudomonadota bacterium | reverse complement strand
GCGGACACCTCCCCCGTCAACGGAGTAGGACCGGGGTTGGTCGGTTGAGGTATCTTCATCCCTCCCCCTTTGCGGGGGAGGTGCCGCTCCAAGCGAAAGCGGAGAGGCCCGTCCGCAGTGGCGCCGCTACTTCGGCGCCAGCACCATCAGCATCTGGCGGCCTTCGAGCCGCGGGTAGGCTTCGATCTTGGCGATCTCGGCGACGTCCTCCTGGACGCGCTTGAGCAGGTCCATGCCGAGTTCCTGGTGCGCCATCTCGCGGCCGCGGAAGCGCAGCGTCATCTTTACCTTGTCGCCTTCCTCGAGGAACTTGGTCACGCTGCGCATCTTCACGTCGTAGTCGTGATCGTCGATGTTCGGACGCATCTTGATCTCTTTGATCTGCTGCGTCTTCTGCGTCTTGCGCGCGGCGTTGGCCTTCTTCTGCGCCTCGTAGCGGTACTTGCCGACGTCGAGGAACTTGCACACCGGCGGGTCGGCGTTGGGCGAAACCTCGACGAGGTTGAGGCCGATGTCGTTGGCCTGCTCGATCGCTTCGCTGGTGTACATGACGCCGAGGTTCTCGCCGTTCTCGTCGATCACGCGGACCTTGTCCGACTGGATCATGTCGTCGAAGCGGGGACCGGACTTGACCGGGGGCGCGAGCATGCGCCGGGGAGGACGTGGTATGGGCAATCTCCTGAATCGGTTTTTTCGACGGGCGCTACTTAGTGGCTAACGGGCGGGCGCGCTAGGTCCTACGAGCGGACTTCAAGTATTCGGCCTCGGGAGACGAAGCGGCGCTGATTAGATGCGTCAGGCCGCCCGCCACAGCGGGAACCGGGCCAGCCGGCCCCTGGCGGGCAGCACGGCGTCGATTGTCCGGGCCGGCTGAAGCGCGGCGAGGATCGCCGGGTCGGCCGCGTCCATCCCGCCGGTCAGCGCGCCGAACGCCGGCAGGACCATGCGGCCGCCGCCTGCACCATCGCTGCTGACCACCGCGCAAGGCCGGCGGATGCGCCGCTCGCGGACGGTCACGTGCACGCGCGGGTGGAAGTGGCCCGAGAGCTCGGGGCGCGTCTCACCCGCCCTGGCCTGGTGACGCAGGATCAGGCCGGCGATCTCGAGTTCCTCGGCCAGCGCGCCGCCGGCACGGGCCTCCATTGCGGCGTCGTGGTTGCCGGTGATCCACACCCAGTCGGTCGCGCGCGTCAGCGCCGCGAGCATGCCCGCCGCGTGCGGTTCGAGCCGCTCGACGCCGGCCGAATCGTGGAAGTTGTCGCCGAGCGTGAACACCCGCCGCGCGCCCGTCTCGCGGATCGCCAGCGCCAGCCGCTCGAGCGTCTCGCGGCTGTCGTACGGCGGCAGCAGCTGGCCGTGGCGCGCGTACCAGCTCGCCTTCTCGAGGTGCAGGTCGGCCACCAGCAGCGCGCGCTCGCGCGGCCAGTAGAGCGCGCGGCCCGACGTCAGCGCGAACTCCTCGCCGGCGAACGAAAGGGGAACCATGGGCTTCCCTTGAACCGCCGGCCGCGCTTTGGCAAGGGAACCGCGCCGCTTGAGCGCCGTCAATGCAGCGAACGGCAAAGCGGCGCACCCGGGACCGGTTCGACGGCTGGAGCGAAAGGACCCGGACGATGCTCGACCCGCGCATGAGAGGACCGATGACCGACTGGCAGCCCTACACCGAGCGCGCGCGCGTATGGTTCGAGAGCTTGCGCGACCGGATTTGCGCCGAGTTCGAAGCGATCGAGCGCGAGGCCGGGTCCGACGCCGCGTTCGAATACACGCCCTGGCAGCGCGAGGAGGCCGGCAACGATGATCCCGGCGGCGGCGTCCGCGGGGTGATGAAGGGCCAGGTGTTCGAAAAGGTCGGGGTCAACGTCTCGACCGTCTCGGGCACCTTCGCGCCCGAGTTCGCGCGCACGATCCACGGCACCGAGGACTACCAAGGCTTCACCGCGACCGGCATCAGCCTTGTCGCCCACATGGCCAATCCGCACGTCCCCGCGGTGCACATGAACACCCGGTTCCTGACGACCGGCAAGGCGTGGTTCGGCGGCGGCGCCGACCTCAACCCGCCGATCCCTTACGAGGAGGATACCGGGCAGTTCCACTCCCGCTTCCGCGCGGCGTGCATGGCGCACAATCCGACCTATTACGACCAGTTCAAGAAATGGGCCGACGAGTACTTCTTCATCCCCCACCGCGGCGTCGCGCGCGGCGTCGGCGGCATCTTCTACGATCACATGGAGTGTGCCGACGAGGCGGAATGGGAGCGAAACTTCGCCTTCACCAAGGATGTCGGCGAGGCGTTCCTCGACGTGTTCCCGAAGATCGTCCGCAAGCGCATGGGCCTGGAGTGGACGCCCGATGACAAGGAGCAGCAGCTGATCTGGCGCGGCCGCTACGCCGAGTTCAACCTCGTCTACGACCGCGGCACGCTGTTCGGCCTCAAGACCGGCGGCAACGTCGACGCGATCCTGATGAGCCTGCCGCCCGAGGTGAAGTGGAGCTGAGCCGAGTGGCGTTCCCGGCGGAGGGTGTTATCAGGCGCGAGTGGAAGGAGCGCCGATGCACCGCCTCACCCTCGCCCAAGCCAATGTCCTGATCGAAGCGGCGTTCGCCAAGGGCGCCGAGCTTGCCCTCAAGCCGCTGACGGTGACCGTGCACGATCCCGGCGGTCACCTGATCGCCTGCCAGAGGCAGGACGGGGCCTCCAACATGCGCGTCAAGCTCGCCGGCGGGAAGGCCTGCGGCGCGCTCGCCCTCGGCGTGTCGAGCCGCACGATCGGCAAGATGGCCGAGGAGCGGCCGCACTTCGTCGCGGCCGTCGACACGATGAGCGAGGGCGGGATGGTGCCGGCGGCCGGCGGCGTGATCGTGTGCGACGCGAGCGGGACGATCGTCGGCGCGATCGGCGTGACCGGCGATACCAGCGACAACGACGAGGCCTGCGCGCTGGCGGCGATCGAAAGCGCGGGGCTCAAGGCGAAGAACTAATCCTCCCCGAGCAAGCTCGGGGAGGATCGTGACAACCTCCGTTCAGCTTCCTATCGTTACGCTCGAAACTTCCCCCATCCGGAGATCTCGATGCGTTTCGTCGCTGCCCTGCTGCTGTCGGTTGCCGTCGTTGCCGTCCCCGCCGCGGCGCAGGAGGCGCCGCAGGTCTCGCCGATCCTGACCGGCGAGGACGCCCGCGACCCGTGGACCTTCGCCGAGCCCGAGAAGGCGCGCGTGACGCATGTCGCGCTCGATCTCGCGCTCGACTTCGCCGGCAAGCAGGTCGGCGGCACGGCGACGCTCGACCTGCAGGTGCAGCCCGGGGTGGAGACGGTCGTTCTCGACAGTCAGGGGCTGCAGATTTCCGCGATCCGGGACGAGGCGGGGCTGGAGCTTTCGTTCACGGTCGGCGAGGCGGTCGAAGGCAAGGGCACGCCGATCACGGTCGCGCTCGAAGGGGCCCGCCGGATCACGATCGCCTACATCGCGCCCGAGGCCGACGCGCTGCAATGGCTCGCGCCCGAGCAGACCGCGGGCGGCGAGCACCCGTACCTGCTCAGCCAGGGCCAGCCGACGCTCAACCGCACCTGGATCCCGACGCAGGACAGTCCGGGCATCCGCCAGACCTGGGAGGCGCGGATCGTCGCGCCCAAGCCGCTGACCGTGGTCATGTCGGGCCTTCGGATCGGCGAGCCCGAGGACCTCGGCGAGACGCGCGCGTTCCGCTTCCGGATGGACAAGCCCGTGGCGCCGTACCTGATCGCGATCGCCGCCGGCGACCTCGCGTTCCGCGAGCTCGGCCCGCGCACGGGCGTGTGGACCGAGCCGTCGATGCTCGACGCGGCGGCGGCCGAGCTCGCCGACACCGAGAAGATGGTCGAAGCGGCCGAGGCGCTCTACGGGCCCTACCGCTGGGGTCGCTACGACATGATCGTGCTGCCGCCGAGCTTCCCTTACGGCGGCATGGAAAACCCGGTGATGACCTTCCTCACGCCGACCTTCATCGCCGGCGACAGGAGCCTCGTCGGGCTCGTCGCGCACGAGCTCGCGCACTCGTGGTCGGGCAACCTCGTGACCAACGCCAACTGGGCTGATTCGTGGCTCAACGAGGGTTTCACCAGCTACTTCGAGAACCGCATCATGGAAGCGCTCTACGGCGAGAAGCGGGCACAGCAGGAGGCCGCGCTGAGCTTCGCCGAGATCGAGGGCGTGTTCGAGGACAAGGGGCGCGACGCCGCGGTCACCGCGCTGCACCTGCCGCCGGCCGAGGCGACGCCCGACGGCGGCGAGAGCGGCATCGTCTACGACAAGGGCGCGCTGTTCCTGCGCACGGTCGAGCGGATCGCCGGGCGCGAGCGACTCGACGCCTGGCTGCGGCAGTGGTTCGACAATCATGCGTTCGAGCCGGCGACCTCGGCGCTGATGCTGGCCGACATGCGGACGAACCTCGTCAGGGACGACGCCGAGCTCGAGCGGGCGCTGATGCTCGACGAGTGGGTCTTCGGCACCGGGCTGCCGGCCAATGCCGTTTTGCCCGAGCCGGCGGCGTTCGCCGAAGTGGACGCGGCGGCGGAGGCCTATCCGGGGACGAGCATGGTCGACAACCAGGCTTGGGACGGGTGGACCACCGCCGAGCGCCTGCGGCTGCTGGCCAAGCTGCCGAAGCGGCTGACCGCGCTGCAGCTCGGCGAGCTCGACGCCGGCCTCGGCCTGTCGCAGTCGGGCAACGCCGAAGTGCTGTTCGCCTGGCTCGAGCTGGCGCTCGGCAACCGCTACCAGCCCGCGGTGCCGGTGGCCGAACGGTTCCTCTCCGAGGTCGGCCGGCGCAAGTTCGTGCTGCCGCTGTTCGAGGTGCTGATGAAGCAGGGCGAATGGGGCCAGCCGATCGCGCGGCGGATCTATGCAGAGACGCGGCCGAGCTATCATTCGGTGACGCAGGGGAGCGTGGACGAGGTCGTGAGGCAGTAGCGCGTAGGCCGTAGGCTGTAGAGCCGAATCCTGCGGCCTACTGCCTAATGCGGTGCATAGACGCGGACCCAGTCGACGAGCATCGCCAGCTCGCCGGCCTTGATCCGGTCCACCGTCTCCTGCGGCAGCCCCGGATAGGGTCTTTCCACCCGGTTGACCCCGGCCGGATACGCGCCGCCGAGCGCGAAATTGAGGATGACGTACTTCGGATTGTCGAAGCGCCATTCGCCGTAGCGCTCGACCATTTCGCGCGTGACGCGGTACGCAGGCCGGCCGTCGACCTCGAACACGAGGGTGTCGTCGGTCCATTCGACGGCGTAGACGTGCCAGTCGGTCACGTCCGTCCCTGCGGGGAAGGTGTACCGGCTGGCCAGCGGAGTGTCGCCCGAATAGCCGGGTCCGTGCAGCGCGACGCTCGTCCACGCCTTCTCGCCCACGTATTCCATGATATCGATTTCGCCGGTGTCGGGCCAGGGCCCGTTGCCGAGCAGCCAGAACGCCGGCCACACGCCGTGCGCATCGGGCATGCGGATGCGCGCCTCGGCGCGGCCGAAGGTGAAGGCGAACTTGCCCTTGGTATCGATCCGGCCGGACACGAAGTCCGCCTTGCGCTCCGCGTGAGGATCGGCGCCGGGGCGGAACACCGGCTGCAGCCGCAACGCGCCGCCCTCGGCGCCGTCCGCCCCCTGCACGATGGTGATCGTCGCCGGATCGTCCAGATAGGCCTGCTGCTCGTTGTTGACCCACAGGTCGGGTCCGATGACGTTCCAGCGCGAACGGTCGAGCGCGGGCGCGTCGAACTCCTCGGACCAGACGAGCTCGCGGGCGTTGGCCGGGGCCGAAAACGCCGTCAGCGACGCGGCGAGAAGGGCGTAAGCGATGACTTTCATGGCGACTTCATGGCCCTCCTCGGCGGCGTGGGCAATCGGTGGTGGCGTGGGCAATCGAGGGAGGCATTAGGCGGTAGGCAGTGGGACTTGGTCCGAATGCCGACTGCCGGGTCACTCCTTCCTGAACCTCGCCAGCCTTCGGATCGCCTCATCCAGCGTCGCAGCTTCCTTGGCGAAGCACAGCCGCAGGTATCCCCTCTCGGGCGCGTCGCGGTAGAAGGCCGAGACCGGGATCGAGGCGACCCCGGCCTCGCGTACGAGACGGTCGGCGACCGCCTCGTCGTCCGGCGGCAGGCCCGAGGCGGCGAGGTCGACGGTGACGAACCAGGTGCCGTCGGCGGGCAGCAGGGCAAAGCCCGCCGCCGTGAGTCCGCTGACCAGCCGCGCACGGCCGGCTTCGTAGCGTTGGCGGTGGGCCGCATGCCAGTGCGCCGGCAGCGCCAGCCCCTCGGCCACGGCCCACTGCAGCGCCGGCGCGGTGGTGAAGGTCAGGAACTGGTGCTGGCGCGCGATTGCCTCGGCAAGCGGCGGCGCGGCGACGGCCCAGCCGACCTTCCACCCGGTGAGCGAGAAGATCTTGCCCGCCGAGCCGACCTTGACCGCACGCTCGCGCAGCCCCGGCAGCGCGAGCGGCGAGAGGTGCGCCACCCCGCCGAACAGCATCGCTTCCCATACCTCGTCGCACAGCAGCACGAGGTCGTAGCGCGTGCAGAGGAACGCGAGGGCCTCGAGCGTTTCGCGATCGATCACGGTGCCGGTCGGGTTGTTCGGGGTATTGAGGATGATGAGCCGTGTGTTCGGCCCGATCGCCGCCTCGAGCCGGTCGAGCGGCAGCGTCCACTTCGGCGGGTCGAGCGCGACGGTACGCGCCACCCCGCCGGCGCGCTCGATCAGCGGGATGTAGGCGTCGTAGCAGGGCTGGAACACGACCGCCTCGTCGCCGGGGTGCACGAAGGCGAGGATCGCCGCGGCGAGCGCCTCGGTCGCGCCCGAGGTGACGATGACCTGCTCGTCGCGCAGCTCCAGCCCCTGCTCGCGCCGGTAGTGGTCGCACACCGCCCGCCGCAGCTCGGCGAGGCCGCGCATCGGCGGGTACTGGTTCGACTTCTCGACCAGCGCGCGCTGCGCGGCCTCGAGCAGCTCGGCCGGCTCGGGCAGGTCGGGAAAGCCCTGGCCGAGGTTGATCGCCCCGGTCTCGCGCGCGAGCGCCGACATCCGCTCGAAGATCGAGGTCGACTGGTCCGCCATCGGCTCGCGTTGTGAGGCCGGGCCGCGCTTGCCGCAAGCCGTTAACCCCTTTCCCCCTTGCCCGCCGCCCGCGGGCACCGCACATTCGGGTCAATGCTGCGCCAGTACGAACTTGTGGAAAGGGTCAAGGAGTACGACCCGGACGCCGACGAGGCGCTGCTCAACCGCGCCTATGTCTACACCGTGCAGAAGCACGGCACGCAGACGCGCGCCAGCGGCGACCCCTACTTCAGCCACCCGATCGAGGTCGCCGGGCTGATGACCGACCTCAAGCTCGACCAGGAGACGATCGTCACCGCGCTGCTCCACGACACGGTCGAGGACACGCTGGCGACGATCGACGACATCGAGAAGACCTTCGGCCCCGACGTCGCGCGGCTGGTCGACGGGGTGACCAAGCTCTCCAAGCTCGAATCGATGGCCGAGAACGAGCGTGCGGCCGAGAACCTGCGCAAGTTCTTCCTCGCGATGAGCGAGGACATCCGCGTGCTGCTGGTCAAGCTCGCCGACCGGCTGCACAACATGCGCACGCTGCACTTCATCAAGAGCCCCGAGAAGCGCCGACGCATCGCCCGCGAGACGATGGATATCTACGCCCCGCTCGCCGAGCGGGTCGGGATGTACGAATACATGCGCGAGATGCAGCTGCTCGCGTTCGAGCAGCTCGAGCCCGAGGCCTACGCCACGATCACCGGGCGGCTCGAGCAGATCCGCAGCTCGGAGAACGGCCAGGTCGACGCGATTGCGCTCGACATCAAGCAGGCGCTCGCCCAGGCCGGGATCAAGGCCGAGGTGTGGGGGCGCGAGAAGCACCCGTACTCGATCTGGAAGAAGATGGCCGAGCGCCACGTCTCCTTCGAGCAGATCACCGACATCTTCGCGTTCCGCGTGCTGACCGAGAAGGTCGAGGACTGCTACCGCGCTCTCGGCGTGCTGCACCAGACCTGGCAGTTCGTGCCCGGGCGGTTCAAGGATTACATCTCGACGCCGAAGACCAACGGCTACCGCAGCCTGCACACGACGCTGATCTACGAGAGCTCGATGCGCGTCGAGGTGCAGATCCGCACGCAGGAGATGCACCGGACCAACGAGTTCGGCCTCGCCGCGCACTGGGCCTACAAGCAGGGCGACCGGCCCGACGGGCAGGTGGGCTGGCTGAGGGACCTGATCGAGATCGTCGACGCCAGCCACGACGCCGAGGAGCTGCTCGAGCACACGCGGCTGGCGATCTACCAGGACCGCATCTTCGCCTTCACCCCCAAGGGCGCGCTGTTCCAGCTGCCCAAGGGGGCGACCCCGGTCGACTTCGCCTTCGCGGTGCACACCGACCTCGGCGCGCAGACTGTCGGCGCCAAGATCAACGGGCGGCACATGCCGCTGAGGACGCCGCTCAACAACGGCGACGTGGTCGAGATCATCAAGGGGGCCAAGGGCGCCAACGCCGAGCCACAGCTGTCGTGGCTCGGGTTCGTCGTCACCGGCAAGGCGCGCGCCGCCATCCGCCGCGCGGTGCGGGCCAAGGAATACGCCGAAGTCGCCGAGATCGGCCGCAAGCTGTTCGACCAGATCGCCGAGCGCGTCCCGGCCAAGATCGGCAAGAAGGCGATCGCCGCCGCGGTCGAGCGGCTCGGGATGGAGGACGACGAGGAGCTGATGCACGCGATCGGCTCGGCCAAGCTCAGCGACCGCGAGGTGATGGAAGCGCTGATGCCCGGCAGCACCGCCGACCTGCCCGAGGAGCCGGGGCCGGGGCGGGCGATCTCGATCAAGGGACTGACCCCGGGCATGGGCTTCACCCTCGCCGAGTGCTGCCACCCGGTGCCGGGCGACCGCATCGTCGGCCTGAGGCTCAAGGGCGAGGCGGTGCAGGTCCACTCGATCGACTGCCACGAGCTGGCCAACGGGATCGACGCCGACTGGCTCGATCTGTCGTGGGGCGAGCGCTCGCAGGGCGCGGTCGGGCGCTTGCGGGTGGTGGTCTACCACCGCCTCGGCACGCTCGCCGAGATGGCCGGCATCCTCGCGCGCAACCACGCCAACGTGCTGACGCTGGCGCAGACCGAGCTCGACGATCCGTTCCATACCTACGAGGTCGATGTCGAGGTGCAGGACCTCGCGCACCTGACGCGGATCATCAGCGCCTTGCGGGCGAGCGAGGCGGTGGCGGAGGCGGATCGGATTTGAGGCAGTAGGCAGTAGCGAGCAGGGCTCGGTCTGGCGACCCTCGTGTTTGCGCGAATGGTCCCAATGTTCGCGGTGGCCATGGGCCTCGCGCCAACGCCCGGGCGGGGCTCGGGTCGGAGGGCGAGCTGATGCGTTGGCGCTACCGCGCGAATGGCGGCCCGGGAGAGCGAGGCGCTGTTCGCGCTGGGTCTTGTTGCAGCCCCAACTGAACCTCGGAGTGGCTTTGGTATCGGCCATCTTGCCCCTCGTGCGCGAGAAGGGCGGATAAACGCGGTCGCCTGCGCGGACCAGGCCCTTCGGCAAATCGGCAGTGCGACATACTAACCATATTGGTTATTCATGTCAACCAGAATGTTCCGAATAGAATTAGAGTAGATCCAGCTCTACCTCGATCTCGTCGCCGACACCGAGGCCTTCGGCGAGGCGGACGGGCTTCTTGACGGGGAGGAACCACGAGCCGTCCTTGTTAGGGAACAGCGAGGTCTGCCAGCGGCTGTCGCCGAGCGTGACGGTCGCCTTGACCGAGCCGAACCCGCGGCGCCGGCCGGTCTCGAGCTGCCGTTCGAAGCGGTGCGCGACGATCGCCTCGGCGGCCTCGTCGGTCACCCGCAGGTAGCCCATCGGCGCGTAATCTTCTTCGATCACGATCGATTGCAGCGGGGCGGTGAAGCGGACCGTGGTCATGGGGTTGCGGCCCGCCGGATCGGGACCTGGACGTTGCACACGTCGACGCCGCCGGCGGGGACGCGGTAGAACGCGTCGTCGCGGTTGGCCCGCACGCGGACGTATTCGGCGAAGCTCTCCGTGTCGCTGCCGAGGTATTCGAAGCGCGGCTGTTCGGCGGGCGGCAGCTCGTCGCCGAGGCGGACCGAGACGATCGGCACGCGCAGCGCCGGATCGTCGTAGACCCCGGCCTCGTCTGTGCCGCGCGGCAGGGTGGCGAGGTGCTCGATCCCCTCGATCACCCGGCCAACCACGGCGATGTTGCGGTCGAGCTGGCGAGGGGCGTGGCCGATCACCGCGTAGAGCTCGGCGCCGGTGCCGGTGTCGGGCGAGAGGTCGCGGGCGACGCCGACCGAGGCGTAGCAGTGGGTCGGCCACGCGCTGGTGCCGTCGGACGCGATCGGCCAGCCCAGGACGAACGTTTCCAGGGCAGCGTAGCTGCCGGTACGCGGCATGGCCTCATCGCCAACGCGCCAGCGCTTGAAGGCAGCGGACATCCGCGTGACTTCCGCCCGCACAGCGGCGCTGACCTTGCCGGGGCCTTCGACATCGATCGCGGCCACATACTCGGTTTCCGGCACGACACTCAGCCCGGGCAGCGGCTTGGCCTTGACCTCGTCGTCCTCGCCGTCGCCCCATTGGGCGACCCAGTTGTCGACCACGCGGTAGACGGTGGTGCCGTCCCACCAATGCGCCCTGGCGAGCGTGCGGATGTTGCCGACCCAGCCCTGGCTGAACGGTGGCGGGACGAGCTGGATCACCACCTCGCGCGGGTTGCCGTCGCGGCCGGGGGCGAGGGTCATCACCATGAGGTCGGCCGGATCGATCGCCCGCCAGTCTGCGGTGGGCGCGGCGGCGACGATCGAGGCGGGGGTCGGGGGCTCCGGCGCAACCTGGGCTTGCGTCGCCGTGGCAAGGACGAGGGCCGCGAGGACAAGGAGCGGGCGCTTCATCGGGCAAGTCTGCCAGTGCTGCGGCGGCTCGCAAGAGGATTTTCACGCCAAGACGCGAAGAGGGTGTGCCGGCAGCGCAGCCGCTCTCCAATTCACCGATAGCCGCTTGAGGCGGCGATTGAGATCGCAGGCGGCTTCGCCGCAAGGCACGCCCTCTTGGCGTCTTCGCGTGAGACCTCCCTGGTGCCGACGCGGCGCTCAGTCCGCCACTTGGTCCTCTAGCGCGTGCATCGTCTCGTCGCTGAGCCCGAAGTGATGGCCGACCTCGTGCACCAGCACGTGCGCTACGAGGTGCTCCAAAGTCTCGTCGCCGCGGGCGATCCATTCGTCGAGGATCGGCTGGCGGAACAGGCGGATGCGGTCGGGCATCGTGCCCGAGTGCGAGATCGACTTCTCGTGCAGCGGCAGGCCCTCGTAGACTCCGGTCAGGTCGAACGGGTCCTCGATACCCATCTCGGCCAGCAGCTCGTCGTCGGCGAACTCCTCGACCAGCAGGACCACCTCTCCGAGGTGCTCGGCGAACTGCGCCGGGAGCCGCTCGAGCGCGGCGCGGGCGAGCGCTTCGATCTCGTCGACGGAAGCGGGGAGGCCGATCGCGCGGGTCATCGGGCCGGGTTAGGCGCGAGCGCGCGCGCTTGTAAACCCGCGCCCCCGCCGCTAGGTGCGCCGGCCAGCCGGAGTCCTTCGGGCCTCGGGCTTGCGGAGCGGTGGCCGAGTGGTCGAAGGCGCACGCCTGGAAAGTGTGTATACGGCAAAACCGTATCGAGGGTTCGAATCCCTCCCGCTCCGCCACTTAGCCCAACGACCGTCCCGCTGCGTCCGACGCGATTCCGCTGCTCGAGACCCGCTCACCGGATGCCGCAAGGTCAGTTCCCCGGGATGATCCGGATCTGCACGCGTCGCAGGTCTGGTTCGCCGGTTTCGGGCTCGTCGACACCCCGAACGACGTATTCGGGCTCGGTCAGCCCGGCGCCCCGCAGCAGCCGGGCGACCTGCTCGGCCCGAAGGGTGCCGAGCCGCTCGCGCTCGTTGACCACCTCGCCCGTGCTCAGCGCGACCGCGGCGCGGTATCCGGTGATCTCGACCCGTTTGGCGCCGACATGGCGGGCGTAGGCGAGCGCCGGCGTCAGGAACCGCGGGGACTGGAAGGTGACCGTGCCGTCGAAATCGTAGGGGACGACGAAGGTCCGTTCGGGAAACGGCGGCTTGGGCAGGGGAGGCGGCGGCGGTGGGGTGAAGGCGAGGCGGCCGGCGCTCGGCCCCGGCGGGCGCGGCGCCTCGAACGGCAGCTCGTAGCGGTCCTCGGCCATCAGCAGCGTGTTGCACTCGGGCGCAAGCTCGGGGAGCACGGAAACCTTGACCGGGTCGAGCACGAGGCCGCCGCAGATCTCCTGCCCGCTCGCCGCGATCGTGCCTTCGACCAGCACCTTGTGGCCGAGCGACGGCGGGTTGAAGTCTGCCGACACGTCGGTCTGGATACCTAGGTAGTAGAGCTGGCCGCGGAACTCGGAGAGCCAGCAGGGGACGCTGCTGGTGTCGCGCACGATCGGGCAGCCGATGAACGCCAGCGTCTGCTCCCCGGCCTGCGCGGCCTGGCCTGCTGCGAGAGCGAAGGAGAGGGCGGCGAGAGAAACGATGCGCATCCCGGGGCCTCACAGGCTGCTGAGGAAGTTCAGAAGGTCGGTCCGCTCGTGCTCCGTGAGTCCGATGTTGTACCGCCGGTCGTAGAAGTCGAGCAGCTCCGAGAGGCTCGCCGCGGATCCGTTCGAGAAGTACGGCGCCCGCGCCGCGAGGCCGCGGAACTGCTGCATGACGATCGTGCCGACGTCGTTGCACCGGCCCGATATCAGCGCGCGCCCGGGATCTTGCGTGTAGAACACCCGACCGAGGTACGGATGCGGCGGCACCCCGTCCTTGCAGGTGATCCTGAACAGCGGCATCAGCTCGCGCTGGTCGGTCCACGGGTTGCGCGGCGTCTCGCGCGCCCACGGCAGGTTGGTCGTGCCGATGTCCATCCAGCCGTTGGCCGAATCCATGCCGGTCATGTGCATACCATGGCAGGTGGCGCAGGTCCGCTTGGTCGGGTTGCCGAGGCCGACAGTGTTGAGGTGCATCGAATCGCGGATCCAGAAGGTCCGGAAGTGGAACACCTCCTGCCCGCGGCGAATGGACTCGCGCATCGCGACTTGCCCGGCGCTGTCGCCCGGTGTCGGCGCCCGCCACACATCGCCCATCGGGAAGACCCAGCGCGTGGTGTTGTTGCCGAGCACGCCTTCCTCGCCGAGCAGCAGGTTGCGCGGCCCGAACGCCTTGGCGCCGCCATCCTCGACCAGCGAACCGGCTCCGTTGCGGGCGACCTGCGCGACGTAGACCTGCCGTTCGAACGCCTCGATCCGCTCGAGCTGCGCATCGCTGAGCCGGTCGCGCATCTGCAGGTGGGTGGAGCCCGCCTCGGCCGCCTGCGTGCGCAGCGTGGCCAGCCGCGCGTCGGCCATCATGTTCATGTTGAGCGGCTGCCCGGTCTCCGGATCGCGCATCGCGGGCTCGCCGGTCTTGCCGACGAACGGGCTCACGCCGAATCTTTGCTGCACCACGTACTTGAGGTTGGCCGCCGGCCTCGGGCGGCGATAGACCGAAATCATCGGGTTGTCGCTGGCGAGGCCGTAGACCGGATCGAGGTTGCAGCCGCCGGGATCGCGCACGACCTCGATGGTGAACTCGGGCTCGATCGGGGTCCCGTCCGCCGCCCTCGGCGGCCAGGGCAGGAAGATGCGGAACAGTCCGCGTTCGAGCAGCAGCGAATGCGACGCCGGATCGCCCTGCGGCAGGTTCGGGCAGTTCCTGCCGTCGATCGCGGCGAAGATCGGGTCCTGGCCACCGGTCACGCGCCAGCGCTCGCGGATCGACTCCAGCGACAGGCTCATGCCGTCGGCCGGCTGATGGCAGCTGACGCAGGCGCGCCCGTTGGCGCCGATCGGCTCGAAGAACGGATGGCCGGCGGTGTCGAGCGGCCCGTCGGCGTTCAGCACGCCGAGCCGGCCGAACGCGTTGTCGTATTCGAGCCACGCGGGGACCTTGCGCCCGTCGCCCGGCGACCACCACTCGCGGCTCTCACGAACTGGCGACGGCGAGACCTGCGCAGGGTTTCCGCCGGCTGCCATCGCCGCACCGGCCAGCAGCGCCGAACCGGCGAAGGCCAAGGTGCCGCCCCCGGGCACCCGCCAGCGGCTCGTCAACTTGCTTGCGGGGCGCACCGATCCCTCCCGATTCGCCTGGTGGCTATAGTTATAAAAACTAAGTTATTCCGATTGACAGGCAAGCCCCTGCTGCGCACCAAACGCAGCATGGCCCGCGCAAAGCCAGCGAAGCCGCCGACGGCCGAAGCGTCCCCGGGCGAACTCGACATGGGCATTCTCGCCGAGGACGTCGGGTTCCAGGTGCACATCACCCGTCGCGCGATCTGGAACGCGCTGCGGCGAGATCGCCGCGAGGACGCTCCGCGCGAGCCGTCGGGCTATTTCGCCAGCCTGATCCTCATCGGCGCCAATCCCGGGATCTCGCAGACGCAGATCGCCGAGGCGCTGGTCATCGACCTGCCGAACGTCGCGCTGATCCTCGCCCGGATGACCGCCGTGGGGCTCGTCGAGCGGCAACAGGACCCGGCCGACCGCAGGCGGCTGCGGCTCACGCTGACGGCGGCGGGCGAAGCGAAGGCGCGAAAGGCGCTCGAATTCAACGCCTCGCAGCGCCGGCTGTTCGACCAGGCGCTGACCGCCGGGGAAACCCGGCAGCTCATCGCCCTGCTGCGCAGGCTGCAGGACTCGCTCAGGGGAGAAAGCCGTCACGCAAAGACCGAAGTCGACGCGCAGGCAGGGGTGCGGCAGTGAGTGCAATGCGGCTGTGGGCACGTTTGGGGCGGGAGCGCGAATGAATCTGGGACTCGAGGGCCGTAAGGCGATCGTCAACGGCGGCAGCGCCGGCATGGGCCGAAGCGCCGTTCTGGCGCTCGCGCGGGAGGGCGTCGAGCTGTTCGTGTCGGCCCGCACCGAGGACCGGCTGGTGCGCGCCTGCGCGGAGATCGCCGAGCAGACCGGCGCCTCGGTCACGCCGGTGTGCGCCGACCACAGCACGGCGGAAGGGCGCGAGCGAATCCTTGCCTCTTGCCCGGAGCCCGACATCCTCGTCGGCACCTGCGCGCCGCCGCCGATGACGCCGGACTACCGCGCGATCTCCGGCGAGGAGTGGCGCGAGGCGATCGACATCTCGCTGCTGTCGCCGGTCGAATTCATGCGCGCGGTGCTCGACGGCATGGTCGCGCGCCAGTGGGGGAGGATCGTCAACATCGCCACGGTGGCCGCCAAGTATCCCGGCGAGATCCGCGTGCTGTCCGGCGCCACGCGCGCTGCGCTGGCCAACTACACGGTGGCGGTGTCGAAGGTCGTCGCCAAGCACAACGTGACGATCAACAACCTGCTGCCCGGCATGCACCACAGCGCGTTCGTCGCGGCACAGTTCACCGAGCGCGCCCGGGCGAAAGGCACGACCTACGAGCAAGAGGTGGCCGAGTTCTCACGCGAATGGCGCATCGCCGCCGGCCGGTTCGGCGACTGCGACGACGTGGGCGCGTTCGTGGCGATGTTCTGCAGCGAGCAGGCGAACTACGTGACCGGCCAGAGCCTGGTGATCGACGGAGGGGCGACGACGTCGACGTTCTGAGACCGCGGGCTAGGCCCCGCTCGGCTTGTAGACGGCTCCGGCAAGCACGGTCGGCATCGGGCGTGCGACCCGTTCGCCCGTCTGGCCGGCGAACGCGCCCAGGATCGGGCCCGACCAGTCGCGGATGACCCGTTCGGCGAGGCGCCACTGCCCGTCCTCCTGGCGAAACTGGTCCTCGTAGTAGCCCATGACGTGGAGCAGGTGCGGCCCGTTGCCCTGTCGCACGGCCACCGCGGCGTAGGACCGGCTCCGCGCACCTCCCTCGCAAGCCGTCACCAGGATGTTGGTGACATGGTGCTGGCGCCCGGCGGACGTCGGCTGGTCGCGGAAGAAGGTTGCGAAGTGGCGCAGCGCGGCGTGGCCTTGCCAGCGTTGCGGCTGCTCGAACGCGTCCCACAGCAGCACGCCGTCGCGGCAGAAGCAGGCGACGAAGCCCTCGACATCGCCGGTGTCGAGCGCCCAGGCATAGCGCGCGATCGTCTCGCGGATGGCGAGCTGGTCGGCGACCGAAAGCGAGCCTGTCATCGTCAGGTCACCCGATAATAGTCGAACCGGGTCGAGGCGCCCTGCCGTTCGGCCACGCCGACGAACACGGTCCGGTTCAGCCAGTCGTGCGGGCCTTGGGGGGCTTCGAAGCGGGGCGTGATGCGGCAGTAGGTCTCTTCCGGCGCCACCTTCTCGCCAGCTTCGAGGCGGGCAAGGACCTCGGGGCTCGAAAAGGCGATGCCGCGGTTGTGGATGTAGATCGGCGTCCCGTCGTCGGCTTCGAGCAGGTAGTGCGCCTCGAACTCGACCAGCCCGCTGTCCCAGATCCGCGGCCAGTCTCCCCCCGAGTAGGGCACGACGCGCCCCGACAGGAGCGGGCCGCTGATCTCGCCGCTGACGACGGCGACAAAGCCGCGCGTGAACTCGGCGCTCGCGGGGCGGAAACGCACGCGCGGCCCGTCGCCGAAATCGAGGCGCGCACTGAAGGCCAGCTCGAGGGCGGGTATCTGCAAGGGCTCCTCCCGTTGCCCGGGGTAGGTGGAGAAAACGGCCCGCGGCGTGCCGGATATGCGCTAAGCCTCGGGCGAATCCAACCGGACGGCGGGCAGCGTGGAAGAGTTCGATTACATCGTCGTCGGCGCGGGGAGTGCCGGGTGCGTGCTGGCAAACCGGCTGAGCGCCGACCCGCGCGTGCGGGTGGCGCTGGTCGAGGCCGGCGGCGAGTGCCGCCATCCGCTGATCGACATGCCGCTGACCTGGATGCAGGCGGCCGCTTCGCCGCGCTTCACCTGGGGCTATGAGAGCGAGCCCGATCCCAACCTCGACGGCCGCAGGCAGCCGATCCCGCGCGGCAAGGTCCTGGGCGGCTCGTCGTCGATCAACGGCACGATGTACATCCGCGGCGCCGCCGCCGACTACGAGGCGTGGCGCGATGCGGGACTCGCCGGGTGGGGCTACGAGGACGTCCTGCCGCTGTTCAGGCGTTCGGAGGCGAACTGGCGCGGCGAAACACCGGAACATGGGGCGCGGGGCGAAATGCACGTTTCGCCGATGCAGCCCGACCCGGCGCTCTATCCCGCGTTCCTCGAGGCGGCCCGTTCGCTCGGCTACGGCGAGTGCCCGGACTTCAACGTCGCGCAGCCGGAAGGGTTTGGCATGCCCGATTGCACGATCCGGGAGGGGCGGCGGGCCAGCACGATGCGCGCGTTCATCGACCCGGTGGCCGGGCGGGCCAATCTCGCGGTCGTGTCCAATACGACGGTGCGCCGGATCCTGTTCGACGGGAACCGCGCTTGCGGAATCGAGCTGGCCCATGGTGCCGGCGCACGCGCACTGCACTGCCGTGGCGAGGTGGTCCTATGCGCGGGCGCGCTCAACAGCCCGCACCTGCTGATGCACTCCGGCATTGGCCCGGGGCAGGCACTTCAGGCGCTGGGCATTGCTCCCATCCGTGACCTTCCGGGCGTCGGCCAAAACCTGCAGGATCATCCGATCGCGATGGCGATCATGCGCTCGGCAAAGCCGATAGAGTTCAATCGGGCGATCCGGGTCGACCGGCTCGCGTGGTCGTTCCTGCGCTGGCGCCTGACCGGGCGCGGGCTGCCGAGCCAGAGCCCGATGTCGATCCAGGGCTTCGTGCGCTCGGGCGAGGATCAGGCGCGGCCCGACCTGCAGTTCCAGATCGTCCACAGCGGCTATGACGCGCGGCCGTGGTTCCCAGGCTGGCGCAAGCCGCCCATGGCGCTGTTCTCGTGCGGCTCGATCCTGCTCGACCCGGAGAGCCGCGGTGAAGTCACGCTGCGTTCGGCGGACCCGCTGGCGCTGCCGGCCGTGCAGTTCAACTTCATGGCTGCCGCGGGCGACCGCGAGCGCCTGCGCCGCGCATTCCGCTTCATCCGGCGGTTCTTCGAGGCGCCCGCTGCGGCCGAACTTGTCGAGGCCGAGCTCGCGCCCGGCGTAAATGTGCAGAGCGACGAGGCGATCGAGGCTTGGCTGCGCGCCTCGCTGATCAGCGCCGGCCATCCGGTGGGCACCTGCGCGATGGGCAGCGTGGTCGGCAGCGACCTCAAGGTCGTCGGGGTCGAGGGCCTCCGGGTCGCCGATGCCTCGGTGATGCCGACGATCATCCGCGGCAACACGCACGCACCCACGGTCATGATCGCGGAGAAGGCGGCCGAGCTGATTGCCCGCGACGCGTCAGGGTAGCTCGGGCGCGGGTGTCCGGCCTGCCGCTGGCCGCAGCGCAATCACCGGCAGCGCGAGGATCAGCAGCGATGCGAGCACGGCGATGGCGAGCGAGAAGCTGCCGGTCGCCGCGACGAGGGCGCCGGTCAGCCATGGCCCGATGATGCCGCCCGCGGTGCCGAACATGCTGATCAGCGCGATCGCGCCGACCGGGACTTTGTGGCCGCCGATCCCGACTTTGCCGGGGACGGCCCAGAACACCCCTTGCGCCGCGCCGATGCCGAGGCCGGCGACGACCAGCAGTGCAAGCACGGGCCAGCCTGGCTGCAGCAGCGCGGCGATCATCATCACCCCGCCTGCCGTCGCGCTGGGGACGCCGGTGTGGAGCAGTCGCTCGCCGGTCCGGTCCGAGCGGCGGCCGTTAGACACCAGGCCGATGGCGAGGCCGAGAAGCGGCAGTGCGCTGAGCGTGCCGATCGCGAGCTCACTCCCGCCGATATCGAGCTGCCGCACGAGCTGTGGCAGCCAGAACACCACCGCATAGGCGCCGGTCATGATCAGCAGCCAACTGGTCGCGCAGCGCCACAGCCACGGGTCGCGCGCGATCTCGCCGAGCGAGGCCGTCGACCCCGCCGATCCCTCCTGCGCCCGAAACTCGCGCACCAGCCAGGTCCGCTCCTCCTCCGAGAGCCAGCGCGCCTTGTCGGGCCCGTCGACGAAGTAGAGTGCTGCCGCGATGGCCAGGACAAAGTTCGGCACCGCGAGGACCAGGAACATGAAACGCCACGGCTCGATCCCCAGAGGGGTAGCCACTCCGAGGAGCCAGCCGCACAGCGGTCCGCCGAGAACCATCGACAGCGGCACCGCGACGAGCGCGCCGGCGAGCGCTCGCGCGCGTATCGACGGCGGCGTCCATTGCGAGATCAGCCAGGTCATCCCCGGCGCAAACCCGGCCTCGGCCATGCCGAGGAGGAGGCGCGCGGCGTAGAACTCGCCGGCGCTGTCGATCCGCGCCATCCACAGGCTCGAGCATCCCCACAGCACCATCGAGAGCAGGATCCACAGCTTGATTCCCCAGGCCCTGAGCAGGCGCACGTGCGGGTACTGGAACAGCAGGTAGGCGACGAAGAACATGCTCACGCCCTGGCCGAACTGCGCCGGGGACAGCCCGAGGTCGCCCGACATCGCGCTGCCGGCGTAGCTCACGTTCACGCGGTCGATCGAGTTGACGAAGGTGATGACCGCGATCGGGACGATCAGGCGCAACATGAGCTTGCGTTCGACCCGCGCCCGAATCCGAACGGGATCGCGACCTGCGGCGCCGGTCATGAGCGAGGTTCCGGGGTCACCGCCCAGGTCACTAGAAGTTCTTGCGTTCGATCGTCCACCCGGGGGTCGTGCAGATCCGGCAGTTCTCGCCGATGAACGTGCGCGCAGCGGTTGTGTCGCCGCGCAGCTGCCATTCGAGCCAGTCGACCGCGATCATCGCCGCGGCGCCGCCATGCGGATCGAAATAGGTGCCGCCATGCCCGACCGGCAGGCCGACCAGCGCGATCGGCACGTGGTTGATCCGCGTGTAGTCGTCGTAGCCGTTGTTCCAGGCGATGTCGCTCGGCCCGCCCTGGATGTAGAGCACCGGCATGGTCAGGTTGGCGAGCGCCGACTTCGGCAGGTCCATGCCGGGCAGCAGCGGGGTACCGTCGGCCGGGAACAGGCCGCTGTTCTGCACGATCAGCGCCTTTACCCGCGGGTCCGATGTGGCGATGCCCAGCGCCTGGACACCGCCGCAGCTGAAGCCCGAGGCGGCGACCTTGGCCGGATCGATCCGGCCGCGATACTTGCTGCCGGCGAGCGTGTTCTGCGCCAGCGCCCAGTCGAGCCCGTCGACGAGGTCCTGCGTCGTGGTCGGTACCGTGGGCGGCGTCCCGGGACGCGGCGCTCCGCGTGCCGCCTGGACCCGCGCAAGCTCCTCGCCCACGAAGCCCGAGGCAATCACCAGGTACCCGTGCGAGGCGATTTCGACCAGGTGGTTGCGTACGCTCGCTCCATCGTCGCTGCAGGCGCCGTTGCCCCAAACGTAGACGCCGAGCTTGCGGTCGCCCAGCCGATCGAGATCGGCCGGGCGGTAGATCACATGGCGCTTGAGCGTCGGATCGACTTCCATCACCGCCGGGTAGGCCCCGCTCCCCCGGTCGCCGGCGACTTCGGGCGAGGTCGGCGGAGGCGGCGCGTTGAACGCGAGATGCTGCCCGAAGAACGGCAGGACGTGGTCCTGGAAACGGAATGCGACGCGGCTGGTGTGCGTCCCCTGGTAGATCTCGAGCGAGCTCTCGATCCCGTATTCGAGCAACCGCGTGTGCAGCGCCTCGACGTCGGCGGTCCGGTCGTCGTTGCCGATGTCCATCGCGATGGCGGCGTAACGGCGCAGGTTCGGCAGGTACTGGTCGAGCATCGCCAGCGGCGAATTGGCGGTCCAGCGCCTGAGCACCTGCTCGTCAGGCCTCCCCTGCGCGTCAAACGGCAGGTCGAGATACAGCGGCGGCTTGTTCGGGTTGGGCGACCAGGCCGAGGACATCGCCAGCAACCCGCGCGCGGGGAACTCGACCGCTGCTTCCTCCTCGCGCGTGGCGATGCGGTGCAGCGCGGCGACAGCGTCGGCCTCGGGCACGATGATCGGCCGCGCCTCGAGTCCGCCCGGGCTCATGATGTAGAGCGCGCCGAACACGTCGGCGTGCTTCATCCCGATCCGCGTCGCGCCGTAGCCGCCCATCGAATGCCCGACGAGCCCGCGGCTCTCGCGCCGGGGCAATGTGCGGTAGTGGCTGTCGATGTAGGCGACGAGGTCGCGGGCGATGAAGGTCTCGAAATCGCCGGTAGTCGGCGAACTCGAATAGACCGAGCCGAGGTGCAGCGTCTTGCTGTCGGGCAGCACCACGATCATCTCAGGCACCCCTTGGGCGAAAGCGCCTTCCGCGACTTGGGGAATGCGAATCTCCTGGATCCACTGCTCGGCTCCGATGAAGTAGCCGTGCAGCGCGTAGACCACCGGGTAGCGCCGCGTCGGATCGCTGCGGTAGCTCGGCGGGAGCACCACGATCACGTCGCGATCTGCCGCGTTGCCTTCGAGGTTGCCCGCGAGCGCGGGAGAATGAACCTTCACACGCTCCAGCACCACCGGCTTCGCGCCTTCTACAACCGGGGGCCGCTCGGTCTCGACCTGGGCCGGGGCAGGCGCGGCGAGGACCGCCATCAGCGTCAGCAACACGGCGGCTGCGGCGCGTCCGAAATGGAGCCTGGCTGAAGGAACCGGCTGGCAGCTTGGCATGGCTGAACTCCCCCGTCGATGCGATCGTTATCGCCGATAACGATAACTTGTGTGAGTATTTATGCCACTGTCAACCGTTCCACTTGCGGGTGCAGCACGCATCCCCTTGGCCCGTGCATACGACGCATGTACGCGACCCTTCGAACGACGAGAGGAAAGCGATGACGAGCTTCAAGGCGCAGCTTCGCCAGGGGCGGCCGCTGATCGGCCTGTGGCAAGCCCTGGCAAATGGCTACACGGCGGAAATCTGCGCCCGGCAGGGGTTCGACTGGCTGCTGCTCGACGGCGAGCACTCGCCCAACACGATCGAGACGCTGCTGGCCCAGGCCCAGGCGATCGCGGCGTTCCCGGCGCACGCCATCGTGCGGGTCGCCTTCGGCGAGCCGGTGGTGATCAAGCAGTATCTCGATCTCGGCCTGCACACGCTGCTGGTGCCGATGGTCGAGACCGCCGAGCATGCCCGCGAGCTGGTCCGCGCGTGCCGCTACCCGCCGCTCGGCATTCGCGGCGTGTCGAGCGCGACCAGCCGCGGCGCCGATTTCGGGCAAGACAGCAACTACCTCCACGACGCGAGCGAGCGGATCACCCTGATCGTGCAGATCGAAAGCCGCACGGGGCTGGATAACCTCAAGGAGATCGCCGAGGTCGATGGCGTCGATGCGCTGTTCGTGGGGCCGTCTGACCTGGCCGCCTCGCTCGGCCACCTCGGCGAGCCGCTCCATGCCGAGGTCTCCGCGGCGGTCGACCAGGCCCGGGCAACGATCTCCGCGGCCGGCAAGCCGGCGGGAATCTTTGCCGTGTCGCCGGAACACGCGCGGCAGGCGATTGCCGACGGCTTCGCCTTCGTCTCGGTCGGCACCGACATCGGGCTGCTGATTTCGGGTGCCAAGCAAGTGCTGCAGGCCGTGCGCGGCTGACCGGGCTTGGCAAGCGAGGCGGCCGAGAGGCGCTCAGCCTTCCATGGCGTGGTGGGTGTCTTCGAGCGCCAGGTCGATCAGCGCGCGCATCGCCGCCTCGGCCGCGTCGGGATCGCCGGCCACGATTGCGTCGCTGACGCAGGCGTGATCGGGCACCGGGTCGCGCGGCAACGTCCGCGTGCGCTGCTTGAACTGCGTCGTCCAGTTGACCGCCGCGCCGATGCTGGCGCTGAGCGTGATCAGCGCGTCATTGCCGGTCGCGCGAAGCACGGCGTCGTGAAACTCGCGATCGGCCGCTCGGCCCGCCTCGGTGGCCAGCGTGTGCCGGCGCATCCGGGCAAGCGCCTCCCGCATGGCCTTGATGTCGTCCTTGCCGCGGCGCTCGGCGGCCAGCCGGGCGGCGGCGGGTTCGACGATCGCGCGCAGCTCGAACAGGTGCCGGACGAAGCGTGCGTCCGGCTCGCCGGCGAAGGCCCACGCCAGCACCTCGGGGTCGAGCAGGTTCCAGCGGCTGCGCGGCTGCACGCGCGTGCCCGCCTTGGTTCGGCTGGCGACGAGGCCTTTGGCAGTGAGCACTCGCACCGCCTCGCGGTAGGCGCCACGCGAGACGTCGAGCGCCTCGGCGTTGGCGACCTCGCCGGTCAGCCGTTCGCCCGGCTGGATGGCGCCGCTGACGATCGCCGTTCCCAGGTGATGCGCGATGGCCCCGCGCAGCCGGCGCCCCGTGCTGCGCTCTGAGCGCCGCTCCGCGCGCTCGGGCGAACCGGTCGGCAAGTGCTTCTTATCCAATGGCGGTCGCCTCAGGGTTCCAGCAAGCGTGACAAGGGCCCGGTGCGCGTTCCGGATAGAATGGGCAAGATCGGCGTTTGCCTTGCATATTATGTCGGACTAATCCTGCCGAGCCAAGCTTGCGCCGCGCGGAAAGGACCGGATGCCCGCCCCTGCCTCGAGCCATCCCGTGTGCGCGGGGCTGTTGCCGTGAGGCCGCTACGCATCGCGCTCGTCGGGCTCGGCAAGATCGCTCGCGATCAGCACCTGCCGGCCCTGCGCGACAATCCGGCTTTCGAAGTGGCCGCCACCGTCTGTCCTTACGGTTCGGCGGCGGAGGGGATTCCGGCCTTCGCCGCGCTCGACGCCGTGCGGGCTGCCGGCATCGCGCTCGATGCCGCGGCGATCTGCACCCCGCCGCAGGTGCGTCATGATTTGGCAGCCGAGGCCATCGCGCAAGGGCTGCACGTGCTGCTCGAGAAGCCTCCGGCCGCGACGCCGGCCGAGGCGGCCTCGCTCGCCAGCCTTGCGGCGGAACGGGGATCGACGCTGTTCGCGGCGTGGCACTCGCGCTTTGCCGCCGGCGTCGAGCCGGCGCGGGCATGGCTCGAGGGACGCCGCGTTCTCGGCGTGACGATAACCTGGCGCGAGGACGTGCGGGTCTGGCATCCGGGCCAGGCGTGGATCTGGCAGCGCGGCGGGTTCGGCGTGTTCGACCCGGGCATCAACGCGCTGTCGATCGCGACGCGAATCCTGCCGGGGCCGATCGCGCTGACCGGCGCCGAGCTCGAGATCCCGGCCAACTGCGAGGCTCCGATCGCCGCGCGGCTGACGCTGCAGACCGCGTCCGGCGCGCCGATCGCGGCCGATTTCGACTTCCGCCAGACCGGCCCGCAGACCTGGGATATCGAGGTCGAGACCGACGCCGGCCCGCTGCGCCTGTCGCACGGCGGCGCGGTGCTGAGCCTGCCCGGGGGGACACGGCACGGCAGCAACTCCGAGTATCCGGCGCTCTATGCGCGGTTCGCGCAGCTCGTCGCCGACGGAACGAGCGAGGTCGACACCGAGCCCCTGCGGCTGGTCGCCGAGGCTCTCGAACGCGGCCGCGCGATCCGCACGGAGCCGTTCCACGACTGAGCCGCGCCGGCGGCTACTCTGCGATCGCCAGGACCGCGACCGACTTCGCCGGGAGTTCGATCGCCAACGCACCGCCCGAGGTGCGCCCGGAGATCGGCCGCGGGACGACCGTCTCGGGCGCGTCGAAGGTGTTGATCGAGTTGACCGCCGGAGCGGTCAGCACGGTCCCCGAGGCGCCTCCGGCGCGCACCCCCTCGATGGCGAGGCGAACCATGGCCGGACGGTCGGGATCGAGGTTCACCAGCGACAGCCACAGCTTGCCGTCGGTCGCGCGCACGGCGACCGCGTCGATCCGCGGCAACACGACCTCGCCCTGGCGATACTCACCCGCGTCGAAGGTCACCGGCACGACGGTCGCGTCCTGGAACGGCAGGTACATCTGGTGGACGTAGTAGGTCGGCGTGAGCACCATCTTGGGCCCGTCGGTCAGGATCATCGCCTGCAGCACGTTGACCATCTGGGCGATGTTGGCCTCGCGCACGCGGTCGGCATGGCGGGCGAAGATGTTGAAGTTGAGCGCGGCGATGATCGCGTCGCGCAGCGAATTCTGCTGCTGCAGGAAGCCCTCCTGCGTCCCCGGCAGCTTGGCCAGCCACACGCCCCACTCGTCGACGGCGAGCGCGACCTTCTTCTCCGGATCGTACTTGTCCATGATCGCGGAGTGGGTCCGGATGTGGTCCTCCATCTTCAGCGTCGCCTGAGTCAGCTCGGCGTACTCCTGCTTGCCGAAGTCGACGCTCTCGTACGCCGGCGGCCAGCGGACGACGGTGTACGAGTGGAGCGACAGGCCCTCGATGTCCCAGCTCCAGTCCTTCTCGCTCCACGCTTTCATCACCCCTTCGGTGTAGGCGGTGTCGCCGTCGCTCGGGCCCACGGCGACGCGCTGCATCATGTTCGGCGCCGCCTGCTGGTCGGGGTGGAAGCTGCGCACGAAGCGCGCGTACCGCTTGAGCTGGTCGGCATAATACTCGGGCCGCATGTTGCCGCCGCAGCCCCAGGTCTCATTGCCGATGCCGAGGTACTTGACCTTCCACGGCTCGCGGCGGCCATTGGCGGCGCGCTCGCGGCCGGCCGAGGTGCGCTCGTCGGCCGTGATGTAGGCGATCCAGTCGGACGCTTCCTCGATCGTCCCCGAACCGACGTTGATCGAGACGTAGGCATCTGCCCCGATCTGCTCGACAAAGTCGAAGAACTCGTGCGTTCCGAACGCGTTGTCCTCGATCGCTCCGCCCCAGTTCCAGTTGATGCTGACCCCGCGCTGCGCCCGGTCGCCGATACCGTCGCGCCAGTGATACTCGTCGGCGAAGCAGCCGCCGGGCCAGCGCACGTTGGGCACGCGGATCGCGCGCAGTGCGGCGACCACGTCGCTGCGGATGCCGCGAACGTTGGGAATCTTGGAATCCTCGCCGACCCACACGCCGCCGTAGATGCCCGTGCCGAGATGCTCGGCGAACTGGCCGAAGATGTTGCGGTCGATCTTCGGGCCGCTCTCGCTCGCCCGGACGGTCACCGTCGTCGCCTGGTTCGAGCCCTGCGCGGCCGCGGGCGCGGCGAACATCGCCAGGGCGAGCATCGCCGCCGGCAGGATCCTGTGCTTCATCGTCCTCTCCTGTAGGTCTCGGCGCGGCATCCGGCGCTCACGGCGCGGTCGACAGCCGATAGATCATCACGTGGCGGTAAGGCTTGCCGGGATCGACCCGGGCCGAGGCGAAGGCCGGCTGGTTCGGGGCGTCGGGAAACTTCTGCGGCTCAAGCGCGATGCCGTCGCCCATGCGGTACATGCGTCCGCTGCGGCCGGCGGACGTGCCGTCGAGGAAATTGCCGGTGTAGAACTGCACGCCGGGCTCGGTGCTCAGCACCTCGAGCACGCGGCCCGAAACCGGATCCTCGAGCCGCGCGGCAAGCTGCGGCTCAGCGGTCTGGCCCTTATCGAGCGCGAAGTTGTGGTCGTAGCCGCGCCCGTAGACGATCTGCCGGTCGTGCCCGTCGCGCAGGCCGAGCGCGATGAGCCGCGGGGTGCGGAAATCGAACACCGTGCCGGCGACCGGACGCAGCTCGCCGGTCGGGATCAGTGTCTCGCCCACCGGCGTGTAGGCGCTCGCCGGGATCGTCAGCATGTGCCGCGCGGTGCCCTCGGGCGCGCCATCGCCGGCCATGTTGAACAGCGCGTGATTGGTCATGTTGACCACCGTCGGCTTGTCGGTGCTCGCGTCGAACGCGATCGTCAGGTCGCCGCCGTCGTCGAGCGAATAGGTCACCGTGACCTCGAGCTTGCCGGGGTAACCCTGGTCGCCGTCGGGGCTGGTCAGCGCCATCACCACGCTCGCGACCGGCCCGCTCGAGACCGAGACGATGCGCCAGTTGCGCTTGTCGAACCCTTCGGCCCCGCCGTGCAGCGAGTTGCCGTTGTTGTTCTGCGGCAATTGGTACTCCGCCCCGTCGAGCGTGAAGCGGCCGCCGGCGATCCGGTTGGCATAGCGGCCGACGGTCACGCCGTAATAGCTTGGCCGGGCTTCGTAATCCCTGGCGTCGTCGAAGCCGAGTGTCACTTCGGCGCGAACGCCGTTGCGGTCGGGGGCGACCAGCGACTGCAGCGTGGCGCCGTACGTGATCACGCGCGCCTCGATGCCGCGCGCGTTGCTCAGCGTGACGGCTTCGATCGGGCTGCCGTCGGCCAGGCGCCCGGCCTGCTCGCTCACCGCATCGGCTGCCGCGGCGGGCAGGGCGGCACCCAAAGCCGCCGCCGCCAGCACCGCCTTCATGACTGAGCTCCGCAAGGCTTTCCTCCCCAGGATTGACGCTGTTAGCGCTAACTTATAGTCCTACAAAAAAAGGGCAAGCAGGGCCCGCGGAGGGGATATGGCGCTTTCACCGACGAGCGGATCACCTGCGAGCGAGCCCACGCAGGCGCCACGAGCAGCGCTCTCGCTGCTCGCCAGCCTGTTCTTCATGTGGGGCTTCATCACGGTCATCAACAACACCTTGCTGCCACACCTGCGCAGCGTGTTCGACCTCAATTACACCCAGACCACGCTGATCGAGAGCGTGTGGTTCATCGCCTACTTCGTCGCGTCGATTCCCTCGGCCAAGCTGATCGAGCGGATCGGCTACCAGCGCTCGATCGTGGTCGGCCTGCTGGCGATGGCGGCGGGCGCGCTGATGATGGTCCCGGCGGCACGGCTGCCGTCGTACGAAGTCGTGCTGGTCGCGCTGTTCGTGATCGCCAGCGGGATTACCCTGCTGCAGGTCGCGGCCAATCCCTATGTCGCGGTGGTCGGGCCGCCCGAGACCTCGTCGTCGCGGCTGAACTTCGTCCAGGCGTTCAACTCCTTCGGCACCACTCTGGCGCCACTGTTCGGCGGCTACCTGATCCTCGGGCGCTCGAAGGGCGGAACTTCGGAGGCCGGGATTACGCTGACCGCGGCCGAGCGCTATGCCGATGCCCAGTCGGTGATCCTCCCCTACCTGATCGTCGCCGCGGTGCTGGTGGTGCTGGCGATCGTCATCGCCCGCTTTCCGCTCCCCGCGATGGGGCAGGCGACGCGGCGCGCGAGCCGTGAGGCGCGCAAGGGGCTGTCCTTGTGGAGCCACCGCAACCTGGTGTTCGGCGTGCCGGCCATCTTCATCTACCTGATCGCCGAAATCGGCGTCTCCAACCTGTTCATCAACTTCATCAGCCAGCCGGACATCGGCGACCTGACCCACCAGCAGGCGTCCAACTACCTGTTCCTGCTGTGGGGCGGGATGATGGTCGGACGCTTCCTCGGCAGCCTGTTGATGCAGAAGATCGACGCCGCCAAGGTGCTCGCGGCGTTCTCGATCGGCGCCTTCGCGGTGATGACCGTGGCCACCTTCGCCCACGGCCCGGTGGCGATGTGGGCGCTGATCCTCGTCGGCCTGTTCCACTCGATCATGTTCCCGACGATCTTCACCCTCGCGATCAAGGGCCTCGGCCCGCTGACCGAGGAAGGCTCGGGACTGCTGATCATGGCGATCGCCGGCGGCGCGCTGGTAATCGTCCAGGGATGGCTCGCCGACCGCTACGGCCTGCAGCTGTCGTTCCTGCTGACCGTGGTGTGCGAAGTCTATGTGCTGTTCTACGCGCTGTGGGGATCGAAGCCCACCGGCGAACAGCTCGAGGTGCGGTTCGAGAGCCAGCCGTGATCTTCAATTGTCGGACTAAATCGAGAGGAGCCGCTCGGGACAGCCTCGGTCCGGGCCGGCGGCTGGCGATGCTCGCGGCGGTCGCTCTGGCGGGCGGCTGCGTGGCCGCCGGTCAGCCTCCGCCGGGCGCCAACCCGATTATCCGCGACAAGTTCACCGCCGATCCGGCGCCGCTGGTGGTCGGCGAGCGCCTCTACCTCTACGTCGGCCACGACGAGGCGCAGCGCGACGAGATGTTCAACATGCGCGAGTGGCTGGCCTACTCGACTACCGACATGCGCACCTGGACCGATCACGGCCCGATCATGCGCGTGGTCGACTTCAAGTGGGCCAAGCGCGACGCCTGGGCCTCGCAGATGATCGAGAAGAACGGGCGGTTCTGGTTCTACGCCGCGGTCGAGCACGACGACACGCATCCGGGCAAGGCGATTGCGGTCGCGGTCGCCGACAGTCCGACCGGGCCGTTCGTCGACGCCAAGGGCTCGGCGCTGATCACCAACGAGATGACGCCCAAGGGCACGCACAGCTGGGAAGACATCGACCCGACCGTCTTCACCGACAACGACGGGACGACCTGGATCGCCTGGGGCAACCGGCAATGCTACATCGCCCGGCTGAAGCCGAACATGATCGAGATCGACGGGCCGATCGTCGAGATCACGCCGCCGCACTTCGAGGAGGGCCCGTGGCTGCACAAGCGCGGCGACCTCTACTACCTCACCTACGCCTCGCTCGACCGCTCGAGCCATCGCGACGAGAAGGTATCCTACGCCACGGCGACCGCGCTCCCGGGTCCCTGGACATACCGCGGCGAGCTGACCGGATCGGGCAAGTACAGCTTCACGATCCATCCCGGGATCGTCGAGTTCAAGGGCCAGTGGTACCTGTTCCTGCACAACGCCGCGCTGACGATCGGCGACCAGAGCGGCGCCATCGGCCGGCGCGCGGTCACGGTCGAACACCTGCAGTACAACCCCGACGGAACGATGAGACCGGTCGTGCAGACCGAGGCCGGCGTGACCGCGCCGGCGCCCCAGTGAACCGAGCAAGCCTCCGGAGATGACCATGCCCCGAACCTGGACGATCGCCCGCCTCACCGCCGCCCTGTTCGCGGGGTGCTTGCTGTCGTCAGCCGGCGGCGCCCAGGATGACACGATGACTCCGATCGCCACGCCCGCGCAGGCGGACGCGATCGTGCTCGGCACCGGACCGTTGCCGGGCGCCACGGCCGAGGAATCGTGGCACCGCCAGTACGGCAGCCTGTTCGCTCGCAACGTCACGGTCGCGACGCTGACGCCCTACCTGGCCGACCCGGCCAAGGCGACGGGCGCGGCGGTGATCGTCACGCCGGGCGGCGGCTTTCGCACGCTCTCGATGGAGAACGAGGGCTCGGACGTCGCCCGTGCGCTGGCCGCGCGCGGCGTCTCGGCATTCGTGCTCAAGTATCGGCTCAACCAGACGCCGGCCGCGATGAGCGATTTCGAGCGCTCCATGCGCGAGATGTTCACCGCGGCCGCCGCCCGTCCGCCGCAACTCTCGGCGCGGTCGGCGGCCGAGAGCCTGGCGCCGCAGCTCGCCGACGCCCGCGCCGCGTTCGCGCTGGTTCGCTCACGGGCTCGCCAGTGGAACGTCGACCCCGAACGCATCGGCATGGTCGGGTTCTCGGCCGGGGCGATGCTGACGATGGTCACGGCGCTGGCCGGCGAGGACGCGAAGCCGGCGTTTCTGGGCAACATCTACGGTCCGCTCGGAGCGACGACGGTCCCCGCCGACGCCCCGCCGCTGTTCATCGCGCTGGCGGCCGACGACCCCCTGTTCCCCAACACCGGCTTCGGGCTGATTGAGAGCTGGCGCGCGGCCGGACGCCCGGTCGAGTTCCACTATTACGAGCAGGGCGGGCACGGCTTCGGGATGTATCCGAAGGAGACCACCAGCACCGGCTGGTTCGAGGCGTTCGTCAGCTGGATCGGCATGCACGGCATGCTCGCGCGCGCCGGCTAGCGTCGCGTGTCAGGCCACGAGCACCTGATTGCGGCCAGCCTGTTTGGCCCGGTAGAGCGCGTCGTCGGCCGCCTTGAGCGCCTCGCGCGGGTCGGTATGTGCAAAGACGTCGGTCACCCCGGCCGAAAAGGTCACTTGTCCGAAGGGTTCGCCGGTATCGCGGTTGAGCAGCCGGCGGGCGGCGAGATCCTCGCGCGCACCGTCGAGCCGGGCCTTGGCTTCGGCGGGCGTCAGCCCGCGGAACAGCAGGACGAACTCCTCGCCGCCGTGCCGTGAGACGTGGCAGTTGTCGTTCGAACTCCGCGCCAGGACCTGGGCGATGAGCTTGAGCACCCGGTCGCCGGCGTCGTGGCCGTGCGCGTCGTTGATCTGCTTGAAATGATCGATGTCGCAGAACGCCAGGCTGAGCGCTTCGTGGCCGGCCGCCGCCTCCGCATGCTGGCGCTCGAATTCGGCCTCGAACGCCCGCCGGTTGGGGAGACCGGTAAGGTGGTCGCGTTCGGCGTCGCGCATGGCCCTGCCGAGCCGCCGGCGGAGCGACTTGGCCTCGTTCTCGCGGGCCTGCAGCTCGAGCTCGGCGCGGCGCGTGCGCTCGGCCATCGCGCGGGCGAGCGCCGCCAGGCGCGACGCCACCTCCTCCGCACGGCCGGTGTCCTCGAGCTGCATCACGTGCCGGTCGAGGTCGCTGTGATACTCGCTGGTCGCGGTCCGGGCGGCGGTGGCGGTCGTCGTGAATTGGCGCACGCCGCGGTCGAACTCGTCGAACAAGACCCGAAGGTCGGAATATCCCAAGCGGCCGTCGGGGCCCGCCGAAAGCTCGTTGAGCCACTGCTGGGTAACCCGCTCGCCGCTGCTCGATCGTCCGGCAATCCGCCGGAACAGGCTTGGCGAGGCGCCGGAAAAGGCCTGCCACGCGAGGGTCAGGTTGGCCGGGTTCACCTCGAGGTCGTTGTCGAGCAGGAAGCGGCTAATGGCGTCGAGGAGTTCCCGCCGCCGCTCGGCTGCGAGGCGCGCCAGGCCGCCGGCCGCGCCGTTGCCGGTCGACGCGCCATCGGCTGCTGCGCCTCTCTCGTCCGCGCGGCGGCGGCGAAACAGGGGCGGCACGCGCGTGAGCGAGAAGAGGCCGTGGTCCGGCATGCCTCGAGGACGGCAGAGATCCGGCAAGCTTAAGACCCGCGGCCGCGGCGCGAGGCCGGGTAAGGTTTACGAGCGGCGGTGCGCGGCCGTGACTCAGGATTTTGCCATAGGGGGATTCCCGTCGCGTTTCGGCCAATTCTGGCGCGATTTGCAAAGCGGCGCCCTCTCGGGCGACTTACGGGATGGGCGATCGGGCACGCCCGATTTACGTATTTATACGTAGCAAAAAACCAGTACTTTCTAAGGGGATATGGTGTACCCCATGTCAAACATTAACCACGCTCAGCAACCAGAGGCATCGGAAGGGGACCTCGCGATGGGCATCCGCATCCACGTCATCGACCACGACTCTCGTCGCCGAGCGAGCATCGCCCGGGAATTCCTCGGGCGCGGTTACCATGCCGAGATTTACGAGGACCTGACCGAGTTCAAGGACCGGATGCCGTCGGGCGGCTACGTGTTCGCCCACGACGACCTCGATCACTGCGATCCGCGGCAGTTGCGCGAGATGATGGGCGAGCAGGACATCCCGCTGCCGATCACGTTCTATTCGACCGATCCGATGCCGCAGCGGATCGTCCAGGCCATGCAACTGGGTGCCTGGGACTACCTCAAGTGGCCGTTCGACACGCGCCTGCTCGACACCTCGCTGCGCACGCTCGCCGCCCTTGGCGACCGCCTGATCGGCGAGCATCGGCGCCGCTCGGAAGCCCGGGCCAAGGTGCACGAGCTGACCGGCCGCGAGCGCGACGTCCTCAAGTTGATGGTCGAAGGCTACGCCAACAAGAACATCGCGATGGAACTCGGCATCAGCCCGCGGACGGTCGAGATTCATCGCGGCAACATGATGCGCAAGCTGCAGGCCAACACGACCTCCGAGGCCATCCGCATTGCGCTCTATGCGGGCCTCGATGCGGAGTTCATCCGCAACGGCATCCTCGAGCTCGCGGCGATTGCCCTCGACCGCGCCGCCTGAGCCCGGTCGAATTCGCTCCCATTACCGATAACGGCCGCCGACCCTCGGCGGCCGCTCCGGCTTGCCCGGTGCCGGCCGGCGCGGCAGCGCGCCGGTGACGGCAGATTGATATTTGATTGATTAGTTCATCAATTCTGCCACAAGGGCGAGTTAGCGAATAGAAGGGGTCGGTCTTGGGGGGCAGACTGTCATGTGCAACAACATCGAGCCGCTCACGCCGGCTCTGTGGTTTCAGAGAATTGCAATAATTGCCTCTGGCGATCTCGGAAATATAGAGAATTCATTACGCCACGCTGGCCATCTTATACAATTGGCCCCGATAGCTTTCCGAAGAGTCTTGCCGGCAACAATAGACGAAGATGAGTTCGAGGAGCTTCTTGGAAGGGGAGCCTTCGACGCCGCGGCGCGGCAGTTATTCGCTCCTGCCGTGACGTTGCTTCTTGAGACGGAAACTGGCGCCGAATCGATGCGCGCGGTCATCCCCTGTAGCCTGCTGAAGCGGAAGGTCGACGGGAGCGGCGACACCACCGCCGGGGCGATGCTGAACGCATGGGCCAACTGGCTGATAGCGCTGCGCCTGGAATTCGGCATCGAGCTCGAGGATTCCCCGCCCTCGGCCGACGACTGGGGCGCCCCGCTCAGCAAGAGCGCCTGCCCCGGAGGGAAGTAGCCGGGCTGGCGGCGACGCTCGTCGGCCCTGCTCGCCTGCTCAGCGCTGGCCGAGTGCCCTCGCGATATCGATGAAGTCCTGGCGAACCGCTTCGAGCTGACTGGCGTCGAACGCGACTACGCTGTCGAGGATCGCCTTCCGCGCAGCGCCGTAGATCTGCAGCAAGGGCCCGGCCAGCGGGGCGGCTCGATCGACTCCCATGTCTAGCGCGGTCACCGCTGCCAGCGCGCGGGTCAGCGCCTGGCTCCTGACCACCCTGTCGTGCCGCTCGTCGGCGACGATCGCCAGGCCGAGGCCGCCGATCGCCTGCTCCAGGCACAGCTGCACCAGCCCGGCGGGATCGGCGCCGCCCTCGACCCGGGCGTCGATCTCGCTGCGGCGATAGGCTTCTCTCGGGTCGGTCAGCGCGAGCATCAGTCGCGCCTCGCGTTCCACACGTCGATCTGCGCTTGCAGGAAGCTCAGGGTCGACTTCGACGCGCCGATCCGCGTGTCCGCCTTGGAGAAGCGCGAGACCAGGTTGGCGCGCAGCGTTTCCTGTTGCTCGGCTAGCTTCGCCACGGCCTTGCTGATCTCGGCCGACTTGGCCTGGTAGCGAACGATCGAGCCTCCGAGCGAACCGGGATCGCCGGTGCTGGTCGCGCTGCGCGCCAGCTTGTCGAACGTGGCGTAGACCCCGTAGAGCCCGGACGTGAACATCGCTGCGGTTCCGGCCGGGTCGCGGTCGAGCGTACGCTGCAGCGTGGCCGTGTCGAGCCGGAAGGTGCCGTCGCGCTGGATCGCCAGGCCGAGATCCGACAGCGTCCGCGGGGCATCGCCCGTGGCGTTCGGCATCACTTCGACCGTCGCCAGGCGTGAGAACTGGCGCTGCAGGGCGCGGGCGCCGGAATCGCGCGCGAGGTCGCCGCCGAGCGGATCGGTCGCGTCGCGCAGGGCGCCGGCGATTTCGTTGAGCGCCGAGACGAGGTCCTGCATCGCGCCGGCGATCGCGCCGGTCGGGCTGGCGAAGCTGATCTGGGTCGGCGAGCCGGCGTTGGTGCCGGTCAGCTCGAGCGACAGCCCGGGGGCGACCGTGCCGAGCGTGTTGCTGGCGCTGGTCATCGACAGGCCGTCGAGCTTGAACGAGGCATCGCCCGCGGTGGACGTCAGCCGGGCCGGGTCACCACCGCCGGTGGGGTCCCAGGCCAGCGCCGCGAGGCCTTCCTCGCCCGGCGTTTCGGTCGCCTCGACGATGAACCCGTTGGCCGCGCCGTCGGCCCCTTTGAGCACGAGCTGGGCGCCTTGCGCGGTCTGCGCGACGTAGGCCTTGACCCCGGCGCCCGCGGCGTTGACCGCCGCAGCGACGTCGGCGAGCGTCGCCCCCGAGGCGATCGTGATCGCGACCGGGTCGCGGTCCGGGTCGGCGGTGAAGCTCGCGCCGCTGGTCGTGCCGAAGCGCAGCGTCAGCGTGCCGGCGCCGACCGGTGAAGTGCTTTCCGCGTAGGCAGGGCCCGCCAGCGTCTGCGCCGTCGCCAGCGCCAGTACCTCGAGCGAGTAGGTGCCGCTCCCGACCGTGCCCATCGGGCTCGAGGCGGTGGCGACGCTGGCGTTGGCGACGCTCGGCTGCGACGAAAGATCGCCGGTGCGCACCCGGTCACCGAGCGCCGAGGCCAGCAGCGACAGCGAGTTCTTGAGCGTCGAGGCGGTGGAAATCTGTCGTTCGAGCTGCTCGCTCTGCGCCACCAGCCGGTCGTTGCGCAGCGCGAACTGCGCCGCGGCGAGATCGCTCGCCAGCTTGGTCATGTCGATACCGCTGCCGGCGCCGAGTGCCGAGACGATGGATGGGATCGAGCTCATGGTCGGTAGGACGGCGGCCGGCGGCCGAGGTTAAGCCGCCGCGCGCCCGTCGGCGTCGAACCGCAGCGCCACCGGGATCTCGATCGGCGGCAGCCGCGGCTGCTCGCCGCGCTTGAGCGAGTAGACGAAGGCCAGCACCGCCGCGACCGCGGAGTAGAGTTCCTCGCGGATCGTCTGGTTCTCGCGCGTGGTGAAATAGACCGAGCGGGCGAGCATCGGCAGCTCGACGATCGGCACCTCGAGCTCGTGCGCCAGCTCGCGCATCGCCAGCGCCTTGTCACCGCGACCCTTGGCGAGCACGAGCGGGGCCGCAGCGCGCTCGGGATCGTAGGCCATGGCAACGCTGAAATGGCTGGGGTTGGTCAGCACGAACTGCGCCTCGCGCATCGCGTGAGCCACGCCGCCCATCGCGATTTCCCGCTGCCGCTGGCGGCGCAGCGCGCGGGCTTCGGGCAATCCTTCGGCTTCCTTGGTTTCGTCGCGCAGGTCCTGGTGCGTCATCTTCAGCCGCTGCATGCGCCGGGCCCACTGCACCGGCACGTCGATCAGCGCGATCACCACCAGCCCCGCAGCGAGCGCGAACAGCAGGCTCGTCAGGGCGCTCCATCCCGACGACAGCTGCTGCGACAGGTTGCCCCGGCCGAGCCCGATGATCGTGTCGAGCCAGCCGCGGCCCCAGGCGACCGCGATCGTGCCCAGCAGCGCCACCTTGAGCAGGCCCTTGCCCATCTCGATCAGCCCGGTGATCCCGAACATGCGCTTGAGGCCCGAGAGAGGGTTCAGACGGCTGCCCTTGAAGGCGAGGTTGCCGCCGACCCACCGTCCCTCGCCGAAGCCGAGCTGCGAGGCGACGGCGAGCAGCATGATCGGCACCGCGAGCGTCGCCAGCGGGAGCAGGATCTTGAGCAGCACTGCACCGAGCAGTGGGCCCACGTCGAACCGCATGAGCGCCTCGCGGTCGAAGATCAGGCTGGCCCGCAGCAGGCCGACGAGATCGCCCAGCAGCCACGGCCCGGCCAGCGACAGCCAGCCGGCGCCGAACAGCACGACTGCCGCGGTCGACAGCTCGCGCGAACGCAGCACGTCGCCCTTGAGCGCCGCGTCGCGGCGGCGCTTTTCGGTTGGCGCGAAGCTCTTCTCGGCGCCGCTCTCGCTCATTGCAGCACGGCCTCGGTCTGCTCGAGTCCGCTGACGACGATGCCGGCGAGCTGCTCGTAGATCACCGGCGCCGCCAGGATCAGCGCGGTGATGCCGGCGAGCACCCCGGCCGGCAGGCCGAGCGCGAACAGGTTGAGCGACGGCGCCGAGCGGCTGAGGACGCCCGTGAGCATTTGCACCAGCAGCAGGACCAGCGTCACCGGCAGGGCGATGCGAACCGCGGCCTCGAACATCGACCCGGCGAACGAGGCGATCACGGCGAAGCGGTCCGCCCCAAGCCAGGTCTGGCCGGGCGGGAACGCCTCATAGCTCTCGACGACGAGCCCGATCCAGTGGAGGTGGGCTCCCATCGCCAGGAACATCAGCGTCAGGACAATGGTGAAGAACTGGCCGAAGGCGGTGGTCTGGTTGCCGCCCGAGGGATCGGCCGCCGTCGCCAAGCTCATCCCCATGCCGCCGCCGATCAGCTCGGCGGCCACCGTGGGCGCGGCGAACGCGATCTGCAGCACGAAGCCGAGCGCCAGGCCGACCACGACTTCGCCCGCGACCGCGAGCATGCCGGCGAGCGAAACGAGCGATTCCGGAGCGGCGACCGCGGGCATCCACGCGGCGACGAACACCGCGACCGCGCCGGTCGCGCAAACCCGCACCGTCACCGGCACCAGCGCGGCGCCGAAGAACGGCGCCGCCAGCATGGCCGCGCCGATGCGGGTCATCAGGAACACCACGCGCCAGAAGTCCTGCTCGAGCGCGCCAAAGCCGAAATCGAGCGCGATCATCGCCCGGTCCGGGCGATCTCGGCGAAGATCTCCTGCATGAAGTCGCCCAGCAGCGTCATCATCGAGGCGCCGAAGATGACCAGCACGATCGCGATCGCCGCCAGTTTCGGCACGAACGTCAGCGTCTGCTCGTTGACCGAGGTCGCTGCCTGAACCAGGCCGATCACGAGCCCGACGGCGAGGCTGGCGAGCAGCGCCGGGGCCGCCAGCAGCGCGGTGGTCCACAGCATCCGGTCGGCGAACGACAGCAGGATCGAGAGCTCGTCCATCGCGGCTACACGAAGCTCGAGGCGAGCGAGCCCATCAAGAGCGCCCACCCGTCGACCAGGACGAACAGCAGCAGCTTGAACGGCAGCGAGACGAGCATCGGGCTCATCATCATCATGCCGAGACTCATCAGCACGCTCGACACCACGAGGTCGATCACGAGGAACGGCAGGAACAGCATGAAGCCGATCTGGAACGCCGTCTTCAGCTCGCTGGTGACGAACGCGGGCAGCAGGATCGAGAACGGGACATCGGCCTCCGACGCGAACTTCGGAGCCTTCGCCATGTCGGCAAACATCGCCAGATCGGTCTCGCGCGTCTGGCGGATCATGAAGGCGTGGAACTCGGCCCCGGCGGCCTGGATCGCCTGTTCGGCGCCGATCTCGCCCGCCGAATAGGGGGCGATGGCGCTGTCGTTCACCCGTTCGAGGGTCGGCGCCATGACGAACAGCGAGAGGAACAGCGACAGCCCGATCAGCACCTGGTTGGGCGGCGACTGCTGCAGTCCGAGCGCCTGGCGCAGGATCGCCAGCACGACGATGATCCGCGTGAAGCTGGTCATCATCAGGATCAGGGCCGGCAGGATCGTCAGCAGGCCCATGATCAGCAGCAGCTGCAGCGACAGGCTGAGCGGCTCGCCACCGGCACCGGCCATGGTGCCGAACGCGCGGTCGAGCGCGCCGGAGACCGCCGGTTCGGCGGCGGCCTGCGCGAACGCCGCGCGCGGCAGGAGCAGCGCCAGCACGGCGCCGAACGAAAACAGGCGTTTCATCAGAGGGTTTCCTGGGCGGGCCGGGCGGGGGCCTCGGCGAGGCGGGTCAGCCCGTTGCGCGAGGTCGAGACGAGAATTTCCCGCCCGTGGAACTCGATCACCGCGAGGCGCAGGGTCGGTGACAGCATCGTCGTTTCGACGACGCGAACCGCGCGCGTGCCCCCCTGCGGCAGGCCGAACTTGCCCTGCAACCGCTGGGCCAGCTTGAGGCTGCCCCAGATCATGCCGCCGATCAGCGGCAGCAGCAGGATCAGCTTGAGGACGTACCACAGCATCAGGCGTTGACCGCCATCAGCGGCGCGTCGCTGCCGGCCGCTGCACGGGGCGCCGCGGCCTGCTCCGAGCCGACCAGCTCGAGAATCCGCAGGCCGAAGCGATTACCTTCGGCGACGACCTCGCCGCGCGCGATCAGCTTGCCGTTGACCTTCACGTCGAGGGGTTCGTCGATCAGGCGGTCGAGCATGACGACGCTTTCCTCGCTGAGGGCGAGCACGTCACGCAGGCGCATGTCGGTCCGCCCGAGTTCGACCGTGAGGCGAACGTCGATGTCCTGGATCAGGCCGAAGCCGGGATTGGAGAAGCTCACTGGATGTCCTTTCGTGAGGGGGCGGAAGTTGTGATCTGAAGGGCGACGCGGTCGTCGAGCTCGCCGACGGTGCCGCGCGCGACGACGGTGCCGCCGACGCGCAGCGGCACGGCACGGGAGACCGGGATGGCCAGCGTCTGCCCGGGCTCGAGGGTGGCGATCCGGCTGAGCGGAATGCGCATTTCGGAGAGCACCGCTTCGAGCGTCAGCGTGATTTCCCCGAACGGTTCGTCGAGCGGCCCTGGCGTTCGCTCGGGCACGCGCCGGCGCGCCTCGGGCGTGGGAACCAGCGCGGCCAGCGCATCAGCCCTGGCGGCCAGCGTCAGCGCGAGCGGCGCAGTGCCGCCGTCGTGAACCTCGAGCGACAGCACGGCCAAGGCGTCGTCCTTGTCGAACGGCGACAGCGTGGCGAACGACCCGTCGCGTTCGAGAACGCCGAACGGCTCGGCCGCGTCGGCAAGGTGCGTGAGGTGCTCGGCGACGGCCTGCTCGATGCGCTGCGCAAGCAGATCGGCCGAGAGGGGCAGGGCGCAGGGCAGCTTGCCGCCGATCTCGCCGGTTCCGCCGAAGGCGCGGTCGAGTTGCGCGAGCAGGGCGGCGCCGTCGATCGCCAGCAGCAGCTGGACCTTGCCGGTGCCGAGCCGCGCGTAGGCGCCGAGCCGGTCGAGCTGGTCCGCAAGTTCGGTGGCGCTGCGGCGCTCGGCTCCCGCCACCCGGACCTCGGGCGCCTTGCCGCCGCCGAGCGACGACAGCG
>JAEZES010000086.1 GCA_023432995.1 Pseudomonadota bacterium | reverse complement strand
GCGCCCAGCCGAGCGGCACCCGACGCGCCAGGAAGCGGTGGCGGGAAGCGTAACGCGGCCGGACGTCCGGCAGGGCCCGTCCCGCCCGTCTCGGCTCGGGCACGGCCGGTGACGGCAGGCTCGCCAGCTCGGCGCGCAGAGCCTGCTCGCCGGCAAGATCCTCGCGACACTCGGCACAGTCCGCCAGGTGCGCGTCGAGCAGCGCGCGTTCGGCCGACTCGAGCGTGCCGTTGGCGTACCACGGCAGCAGCATCTGCGCCCGCTGGTGCGCGTCGTGGAGATGAAGAAGTGAACCCACTGTTCCGTTCCTAAACCCAGTCTGACAGGTCGCCCTCGAGACACCGGCGCAGATGCCGCCTTGCGTAGAACATCCGCGTCTTCACCGTATCCACCGGGCAACCCAGGATTTCGGCTATCTCGCGATAGCCAAGCTCATGAAAATACGTCAGGTCGACGACCGCGCGGTGGTCGGGCGAAAGCTCTTCCATCGCCCTCCTCAGCAACCCGTGCACCTTGCTCGACCCGTACGCGTCCTCGGGGCTCGCCTCGCCGCTTTCGCGATTCTCGGCCCCGTCGTCTTCGAGCGGCTCGTCGTACCGCATCAGCGCCCGCATCGCCTTCCGGTACGCGATCGCGAATATCCAGGTCGAAAGCTTGCTTTCGCCCTTGAATGACCCCCCGCGCTCCCACACCACCATCATCGTGTCGTCGAGCACTTCCTCGACCAGATGCGGATGGCGCACGAGGTTGAACAGGAAACGGGCCAGCCGCGACTGATACTTGCGATAGAGCTCGTGGAAGGCCTGACTGTCGCCTTCGCCGACCAGCGCGATCAGGCGCAGATCAGACCGGCAGTCGGGCGATCCGCGGGCTCCGGATGGGTGCCGGTCTTGCGTCCTTTCAGCTCCCAACGTCTGGTTCCGCCTGTCTCGCCAAACCTTGGTGCATGGTAGGCCGCCGACGGTTCACCGCCCATGAAAAAGAGCGCCGCGCGAATTTGCCGTTCCGCGATCGCTCGCGCCGGTGCTAGCACCGACCCGGCGGGAGGAACGGATGACGGTTCGAGCGCTTGCAATTCTGGCCGCCGGCGCCGCGCTGGCCGCTGCCCCCGGCGCCGCGGCGGAAGATGCCGACTGGTATCGCGGCGGCTGGCGCACCGACGGCGGCCCGCCGCACGTGTACCAGTTCGTGATCGACGGGCGCGACGTCACCGGGGTCTACTGCACCCACTGTGCCGACGGCACCACGCTGGCGCCGATCGAGGGCACGTTCGACGAGGACGAGGGGATCACCTTCACGATCCGCCATCTCGAACTCGACGGATTGCCGCGCACCGAAGACCGCGCCCGGGCGCGCCTGGTCGACGGCCGGCTGGTCGTCTCCGGCAGGCGCGGCGGGCCCGGCGGCGCGCGGTTCGAGCACGCGACGATCAAGGACCCGCGGGGCCCGACCCCCGGGCCCTACGTGCAGTCGATCCTGCCGCCCAACGCGCCGCCGGTGCCGGTGCTGGCGCCGCGGGGCGGCGGAGGCGGCCCGCCGGCGCCCTACGTCGCACCGGCGAAGTGGCGCCCGCTGACGGCGGACGATGTGGTCGGCGCGTGGCTCGGCTTCGGCGTCGGCATGGACAAGCAGTATTTCCTGATCCGCAAGGACGGCGAGCGGTTGTTCGGCCTCGCCTGCGGGCGCTGCGACAACCCCTACACGTTCGGCGCGCTGCAGAACTTCGTGATCCGCGGCGACACGCTCGAGTTCGACATCGTCCACCAGGACTGGGGCGACGGGACGGTGCTGCCGTTCAACCGCCACGTGGTCGCGCATATCGCGATGAACGAGATGCGGATGGACGCGCGCCGGCCCGACCAGGACGGACCCGGCATCGTCGCCTCGCTGGTCGGCCCGATCGCGATCGAGGCGACCGCGGGCAACGTGGTCGGGGAGTAGGTGATCGTGGAAGGCGCTTGGCGGAGAGGGAGGGATTCGAACCCTCGGTACCCGTAAGGGCACAACGGTTTTCGAGACCGCCCCGTTCGACCACTCCGGCACCTCTCCGCAAGAAGCGCAAGGGCGCCCGTTGGGGCGCCCGGTCGTTGGGAGCGCGGCGGTTAGCCGATGCTCCGCCTCTTGCCAAGCCCGTCCTGGCGGTTTTGTCGCGCGGGCTCGCCCGGGGGCCCGGACGGCCGCCGCTGGGGATTGCCGGGGCGGGAACCTTGCCTGGCGCGCGCCGTAATCCTATCTGACCGCTATGGAATTCTCGAAATTCTATTCGCCGCAAGCCGGGCGCAGGATCGAGGCGCCGCGCCACGCCGAGGCGCGCTTCGCGATCGGCGACGTCGTGCGGCATAAGCTGTTCGACTTCCGCGGCGTGGTGTTCGACATCGATCCGGTCTTCGCCAACAGCGAGGAGTGGTACGAGGCGATCCCCCAGGACATGCGCCCGCGCCGCGACCAGCCGTTCTACCACCTGCTGGCCGAGAACGAGGAATCGTCGTACGTCGCTTACGTCAGCCAGCAGAACCTGCTCGACGACGGCGCCGGTGGCCCGATCGACCACCCGAGCGTGCCGCAGCTGTTCGAGGACTTCATGGGCGGGCGCTACCGCCTGCGCCGCAGCCTGACCCACTGAGCCGCCCGGCTCAGCTCTTGATCTTCCATCCGCTCCGGAGAATCCGGTAGGTCGCCCAGCCGAGCACGAGATTGAGCACGGCCGCGCCGACCGCCGCGCCAATGACCGCCTGGTTGGTGTTGCCGATGTCGCTTTCGCCGATGAAGCCGAAGCGGAAGCCCGAGATCATGTAGAAGAACGGGTTCACCCGGCTGACCGCCTGGAACGCCGGGGACAGGTTGTCGATCACGTAGAACGTGCCCGACAGCAGCGACAGCGGCGCGACGACGAAGTTGGTGACCGCCGCGGCGTGATCGAACTTCTCCGCCCACAGGCTGGTCAGCAGACCCATCAGCGACAGCATCAGCGAGCCCATCAGGCCGAACCACACGATCGCCCAGGGATGCGCCGCCATCATGTCGATCCCCGGCCACAGCGCCATCGCCAGCGCCACCGCGCCGCCGACCATGACCGCGCGGGTCATCGCCGCGCCGACGATGCCGATCAGCAATTCGGCCTCGGTCAGCGGCGGCATCAGCAGGTCGACGATTGTCCCCTGCAGCTTGCCCGAGAGCAGCGAGAAGCTCGAGTTGGCGAACGCGTTCTGCATCATGCCCATCATGATCAGCCCGGGCGCGACGAAGGTCGCGAAGCTGACCCCGAGCACCTCGCGCCCGCCGCGGCCCATCGCCACCGAGAAGATCACCAGGAACAGCAGGGTGGTCACCGCCGGGGCCCAGACGGTCTGCGTGTGGACCTTGAGAAACCGCCGCACCTCCTTCATATAGAGGCTCCACAGCCCGATCCGGTTGAAACCCGTGATCAGCGGCTGGCCCTTGGGCGGAAACCTGCGCCCGGCACTCGCGACGGGGTCGACGAATTCTTGCGGCTTGCCGGAGCTTTCCGGTAAGGCGGGGAGCGGATCGACCATGCGGCGCGACTATCGGCCGCAGGGAGTGCTGGCAAGACCCGCGCGGTACCCGCCCGTTTGACGAGTAGATGGACACCGAATGAGCTGGACCGAGGAACGAATCGCGACGCTGACCAAGATGTGGGAGGGGGGCGCGACCGCCAGCCAGATCGCCGACGAGCTCGGCGGGGTCTCGCGCAACGCGGTGATCGGCAAGGCGCACCGGCTCGGCCTCAAGGCGCGTCCGTCGCCGGTCAAGGCCAACGATCCCAAGCCGGCGCGCGCGAAGGACAGCGACAAGGCCCCCGCCAAGGCCC
>JAEZES010000094.1 GCA_023432995.1 Pseudomonadota bacterium | reverse complement strand
GGCCGAAGCCCGCGGATGGCGCATCACGCAGATCTGGAACACCCACTGGCATCCCGACCACGCCGGCGGCAACGCGGCGATCAAGGCGGCGACCGGCTGTCGTGTGACCGCGCCCGCGGTCGACGCGCCGAAGATCGCCGGGGTCGACCGCACCGTCGGGCACGGCGACACCGTCACGCTCGGCGAGTGGACCGCTATAGTGATCGACGTCGGAGGCCACACGATAGGCCACGTCGCCTACCACCTGCCCGAGGCCGGGATCGCCTTCGTCGGGGATTCGCTGTTCGCGCTCGGCTGCGGACGGATGTTCGAAGGCACGCCGCCGCAGTTCTGGGCGAGCCTGTCGCGGCTCAAGGCGCTGCCGCCCGAAACCACGCTCTACTGCGCCCACGAGTACACGCAGGCGAACGCGCGCTTCGCGCGTCATGCCGATCCCGACAACGTCGAGTTGCAGCTTTACGCGCAGGAGGTCGACGAGCGGCGCGCGCGGGGCGAACCGACGGTGCCGATGTCGCTCGCGAGGGAACTGGCGACCAACCCGTTCCTGCGCGCCGACGCAGAGGGGCTGCGCAACCGCTGGGGCGGCGCCGACCCGGTCGAGACTTTCGCCAGGCTTCGCGCCGCGAAGGACGCGTTCTAGCGACCGGGACGGCGGTCAGCGCGTCAGAGGTCGGAAATCGCCCCGTCGACCAGCTTGCGGTCGGCTTCGGCGTCGTGCTGCTTGGCGATCAGCGCCGCCGCGGCGGTGGTCGCCGCCTGCGCCGCACGGGCGCGGACTTCCTCGACCGCGGCGCGCTCGGCCGCGGCGATCTTGTCCTCGGCCATCGCCTTGCGGCGGGCGATCAGCGCCGCGCTGTCGCGCTTGGCCTTGTCGACGATCTCGGCCGCCTGGTGCTCGGCCGCTTCCTTCATCGCCTTTATCTCGGCCGCGGCTTCCTTGCCCTTGCGGACATATTCGTCGCGCAGCGCCTCAGCTTCGGCGCGCAGTTTGGCGGCCTCGTCGAGCTGCGTCCGGATGCCGGCGATGCGGCTGTCGAGTGCCTTGGCGATCAGCGACGGCACGCGCGCCTTGAGCATGATGCCGAAGACCACCAGCATCGCCAGGGCGACGAAGAACCCCGGGGTGAGCAGTGCGATCCCGCCGACGACGGCTTCGGCGTGATGCTCCTCCGCGCCCGATGCGGCGGCGTGTTCGGCGGCGGCAAGGTACTCAAGCACGGTTCAGGACTCCGCTGACGGCGTCGCGCGCCGCCTTGGTGGTCACCTTGGCGCCGGTCAGCCTGGCGACGATCTCCTGCGCCGCCTCGGCGGCGACACTCTCGATCTCGGCGAGCGCGCTGTTGCGCGCCTCGGCGAGGGCGGCGCTCGCGGCCTCGGTCTTGGCGGCCACCTCCTGGTCGGCCTTGGCGATGCGCTTCTCCGCCTCGCGCAGGGCTTTCGCCTTGGCTTCGGCGGCACGCGCCTGGCCCTCGGCGTGCGCGGCGTTCATCTGCTCGCGCCAGGCTTCCTCGGACTGCGCCGCCTCGGCCTGGAGCCGTTCGGCCGCGGCGAGGTCGCTGGCGATCTGCTTGTCGCGCGCGTCGACCGTCGTCTCGACCTTCGACACGATGCTGCGGCCGACGACGAAGTAGATCGTCGCCAGCACCAGCAGCAGCCAGAACCACTGCGACTGATAGACCAGCGCGAGCTGGCTTAGTTGAGGCATGGCTTGTCCCTTGTCCGCATCGATTTTCCGCCCCGGTGCACGCGCGCCGGGGCGAAAGAGGTCAGCGAGCGTAGAGGATGATCATCGCCACGGCGAACGCCATCAGGCCGAGCAGCTCGGCCGCGGCGAAGCCGATGTACATCGTCGCCGTCTGGCCGCCGGCGGCCGACGGGTTTCGCAGCGCGCCCTGCAGGAACGAACCGAACACGTAGCCGACGCCGGCGGCTGCGGCGCCGACGCCGATCGCCGCGAGACCGGCGCCGATGACCTGGGCAGATGCGAGTTCCATGATTTTACTCCGTTTGAGAAGACGTTGGATATCAGTGAAGGTGGACCGCGTCCTTGATGTAGAGCGCGGTCAGGAGAGCGAACACGAAAGCCTGGATCGCGCCGACCAGCAGCTCGAGCGCGTTGACTCCGATCACGAACACGAAGCACAGTGCGGCGATCGCCCAGCCGAGCAGGCTGCCGTCGATCCCGGCGTTGAGCCCCTGGACGACGAAGTTGCCGAACACCTCGAGCAGGATGTGGCCGGCGAACATCGCCACGAACGGCCGCAGGCCGAGGCTGAACGGGCGCACCAGGAACGAGACGAACTCGATCGGCGCGATCAGGATCTTGAGCACGAACGGCGTGCCGTGCGGCACGAACAGCGAGAAGAAGTGCAGCCCGTGCTTCCAGAAGCCGACCGCGAGCACGATCGCGAAGCTGGTGATCGAGAGCACCCCGGTGATGGTGAACTGGCTGGTCACCGTGAACGGGTGCGGGCCGACGATCGCCAGCGGCATTGCGCCGATCCAGTTCGAGAACAGGATGAACATGAACGCCGTAAACACCCACGGCAGGAACGCGCGCCCCTCGGTTCCGATGTTCTGCCGGGTGATGTTGCCGACGAAGCCGGTCACCAGCTCGACGGCGGCCTGCCAGCGCCCGGGCACGAGCTGGCGCCGGGTTCCGCCCCACATGAACCAGATGATCGCGACGGTCACGATCAGCATCCACAAGGCGGAGTTGGTGAACTGGAACGGGGTCGCGGCCAGTTCCTCGCCGCCGATCGGGGCGATCGCGAACTGGTGCATCGGGTCAATCTTGGCGGCTGCGGCCACTTGCTTTCCGGTCCCTGGGCTGGCGCGCTAGTTGGCGCGGTTCTTGACGAGGCGCATGGCGTGGAGACACCCGCCGATGAAGGCGAGGAACATCAGGACGATGGTGATCCACGGCAGCGTGTTGAACAGGTTGTCGAGCAGGAACCCGACCACGATCCCGCCGAGCGGATAACCGACCATGGTCGAGATCACCTGCGTCGCGCGCGCCGGCTCGCTCGCGGCGGCCGGATGCTCCTTCGCCAGCCGCGCGTCCTCGGCCGCCCGCGCAGCGGCGATCCGGTCCTCGAGCGAATCGATGGCCGGGTCTTCCGGCAAGTCGGTTTCGGGAGGGTTCGCCACGGGGGTCTGAATCTTCCTGTCAGAAGCGGCAAGAACGAAGGTTGCGCGAACGCGCAGCCGAGGGTCACCCGGCCGGCGATGCGCCGCCCTTAGGGAGGAGGCTGGGGCGAGTCAACCGGGGCGGAGGCGCGCCCGGCAAGGTCGAGAAACGCGAGCGCGCCGCGCCCCGTTCAGGGACAGCGCGCGTCGCGGATCGGCGGGCCCGAGCCGCGGGTCTGCCAGTTGCCGCTGGGGTCGAGGTATTTCTCGCCCGGCTGCGTGCGGGCGATCAGGATGCAGCCTTGCGTGATCGCGTATTCCTGCAGCGTCACGCCCTGCTCCTGCGCCTTTTGCGCGTAGTTCTCGCGCCGGCGGATGTTGAGGTCGCTGACCAGGCTCTGGATCGCCGGCGGCTGGCTGCCGACCACGCCGAGATAACCGTCGGGCTTCTCGCCGACCTGGCCGGCCGAGCGCGCCGCCTGGTACGCCGGATCACGCTGCGCCAGCGCCGGCGCCGACAGCGCCAGCCCGGCGAGCACGAGCCCGCCCGCCAGCGCCTTGGCGAAAGTCCGGTTCATGATCGTGGCCATCTCAAAATATCTCCGGGTTCTCTTCGATGTTCTGGCGCACGTCCTCGGCCAGCCGATAGATCACTTCCTGCGTGATGTTGATGTTGAGCTCGATCACGATCGGCTCGTTGGGCGCGGTCACCGAAATGCACCCACCGGCCAGTACCGGGCCCACCACCGCCATCGCTCCTGCTGCCAGCCTGCGCATCCCCATGCCGAGGTTATGCGCACGCGGGGCAGCGCTGGTCAATTTCGCACGTTTCATGGCGTTTCCTCGCTTTCGCGGCGCTGAATGAGGGATTCATCGGGGATCAGGTCATCGGGCGTGACCGGTTCGGGCGGCGGCCCTTCGGTTTCGCGGCGCAGCACATTGCCCTGCGCGTCGAGCAGGCCGAGATCCCGCGGGTCGCGGATCGCCGAAGGGTCGTAGATCGCGCGGATGTTACCGATCAGAGAATAGAACGGCGCGGTGACGTTGACGTCGAAGCGGATCGGCAGTCCGGCGATCGCGCGCGTGGCAATGTTGCGCTCGGCGCCTTCGCCCTGGGTGACGCCGTCGAACCGCACCCGCGTGACGATCTCGCCGGTCAGGTCGCCGTTCATCGTCACGCGCATGTGCTTGTAGTCGAGCGAGCGCAGCGCGGCGAAGGCCATGTTGGCCATCGCCCCGAGGTCCTCGTAAGTCAGCTCGCCGACGTAGGAGATGTTGCCGCCGGGCGGCCGCGAAACGAGCAATCCGCCATCGACCCGTCCGTTGCCGAGGGCGTCGAACACCAGCGGCACCGTGCCGTCGAAGATGCCGCGTGCGCTGATGTTGCCGAGCTCCATGTATTCAACGAACCGCGCGGCGTCGAAGCCTTCGACCTCGAGGACGTAGCGGCGCACTTCGCTGACGCCGATGTGCACCTCGACCGGGCGCATGGTCAGCGTGCCGCCCATGAACGGCCAGGTGCCGCCGGTGACGGCCAGGACTTCGCCGTTGCGCAGCTCGATCCCGACCTCTCCGTCGGTCACCTCGACCCCCGGATTGATCGAGGCCACGCGCAGGCGCTGGTTGGGCGCCGTCGTCAGGCCCAGCAGGTCGGTGAACTCGATCGTGCCCGAGGCCCCGCGAACCGGCCCGAACGCCGCGGCGAAATCGAGCGAGTCGCTCGAAAAGCGGCCGCGGCTGGTGATGCCCTGCTCGTTCCAGTCGATCCGGCCGGTGCCGGTGATCGTGCCGCGCACGCTGCTGACGACACCGAACGCGAGGCAGCTCAGTCCGAGCGGCTGCGTGACGGTCTCGCCGCTCGCCAGTTGCGCGCATCCCGATGCGGCAGGCTGGAGTCCCGCGTCGAACAGCAGGCCGCCGACCACGAGGTCGGCATGCCCCGCACCGCTCCCGAGATCGTGCATCAGCTCGACCTCGGTCACCGCGCGGTCGGACTGCGGCTCGCGCAGCAGCGCCTCGGCCGTGATCCGGTTGTCTTCCAGCGCAAGCGCCGCCCCCCGGGCGACCAGCGGGTTGAAGCGAGACTGCGGGCTGCGGTCGGCGAGCGTGAACGAGCCGTCGCTCAGCGCGAGCCGTCCCTCGGCGTAGCGCCAGGCGCCGCTCGCCCCCAGCACGTCGAGCGGGACCGCGCCGAGCCGCACGTCGGTCCCGGCGAAACGGCCGGCGATGTCCGCGCCGATCTGTGCGCTGAGGTCGTCGATCGCGAACGTGCTCGCCGTGTCCGCCGGACCGAGCGTGACCAGCAGGCGCCGCGCCGACAGCGCCCCGGGATAGGCCAGCCCGATCGGGCCGCTGCGGATCGCGATCGGCGTCTCTCCCAGCCGCCCGGCAAGCTCGAGTGACGGGGCGCCCGCCGCGATGCGCAATCCGCGCCCATCGTAGCGCACGATCGCCGACCCGCGCGACGGGCACGCGGTCAGCCCGCGCTGCTCGAGCGACAGGTTGGCCAGCTGCAACCGGTCGAAGCGCACTGCCACGCATTCGGTCCACAGCGACAGCCCCGAGGGCGCCGCCCAGTTGCCGCTCAGTGGCAGCTGCAGGTTCTCGGCGCTCCCCCCCGGCAGCGCACCGCTGGCGACCGCAAGGCCGGCGAACCCGACCGCGCCGCCGGGTCGCACGACCAGCGCCAGTTGCGGCACCTCCAGCCGCGAGCTGCCGGCCTCGTACGGCGCCAGGCTCGCCTCGATCTCGAGCCCGCCGCCGGTGCGCTGGAGCAGTCGCCCGGTGAGCCGCGGCAGGCCCTCGCCGCCGGTCGCGAAACTGCCGGCAAAACCCGGAGCCGTCG
>JAEZES010000045.1 GCA_023432995.1 Pseudomonadota bacterium | reverse complement strand
TCGCGCGGCGGTCGAGGAAGTGTTCGTCAACAAGAACCCGCAGTCGACGCTCAAGCTGGCGCAGGCGCGCGGCGCGGTGCTGGCCGCCTGCGGCCGTGCCTCGCTGCCGGTCGCCGAGCACGCGGCGCGGCTAGTCAAGAAGGCGGTCGTCGGTACCGGCGGCGCCGAGAAGAAACAGGTCCAGGCGATGCTCAAGGTGCTGCTGCCCGGCGTGCCGCTCGGCGGAGCGGACGCCGCCGATGCGCTTGCGGTGGCGATCGCCGACGCGCACCTTGGTCAAAGGAGGGGGGGAGCAGGCCGCTGATGTTCCTCGTCGTGTTCCGCAACCGCAAGCGCGCCGACGTCGACTACGCGGCCTACGACGCCGAGGCCGCGCGCATGCAGGCGCTCGCCGCCGCGCAGCCGGGCTACCTCGGATTCAAGAGCTACACGGCCGAGGACGGCGAAGTGATCTCGCTGTCCGAATGGACCGACGAGGCCTCGGCGCGGGCCTGGGGCCAGGTCGCCGAGCACCGCGCCGCCCAGCAGCGCGGCCGCTCGGCCTACTATGCCGAGTACACGCTCTACGCCTGCAACGACCCGCAGGTCCGTCGGTTCAGCGCGAAGGACGAGGCATGACCATCCAGGTCTATGGCATTCCCAACTGCGATACCGTCAAGAAGGCCCGCGGCTGGCTGGAAGCCTGCGGACTCGCCTACGTGTTCCACGACTACAAGAAGGAAGGCGCCGATCCGGCCAAGCTCGCCGCGTGGAGCGATGCGGTCGGCTGGGAGGCGCTGCTCAACCGCCGCGGGACGACGTTCCGTGGCTTGAGCGAGGCCGACAAGGCGGATATCGACCGGCCCAAGGCGCTGCGGCTGATGGGGGCCAACCCCTCGCTGATAAAGCGACCGGTAATCGAGCATGCAGGGGGCGTGCTGGTCGGCTTTGATGCCGGCGCGTGGGAGGCGGCGCTAGCAGATGGTTCTCGACGGTGACACGCTGCTGATCGTCGAATGGGTCGCCGCCACGCTCGGCGTGATCAACATCGGCCTGTTGATCTTCCGCAGCGTGTGGAACTTCCCGTTCGGGATCGCGATGGTCGCGCTCTACATCTTCGTGTTCGTCGAGGAGCGGCTCTATGCCGAAGCCGCGCTGCAGGTGTTCTTCATCCTCGCGCAGCTGTGGGGCTGGTGGCTGTGGCTCAAGGTCGGCGGGGAGGACAACCGGGTGCCGGTGCGCTGGCTCGACTGGATGAGCCGGGCGGTGTGGTTCATGGTCACAGCCGCAGTCAGCGTGAACCTCGGCTGGGCGATGCACCGCTTCACCGATGCCGCGCTGCCGTATGCCGATGCCGGCATCGCCGGCGCCAGCGTCGCAGCGCAGATCCTGCTGGCCTACCGGCGGATCGAGAACTGGCTGCTGTGGATCGCGATCGATATCGGCGCCGTCGCGCTCTACATCGACCGCGGGCTCTACCCGACCGCCGGGCTTTACGGCGGGTTCCTCGTGATGTCGCTGATCGGCCTCCGGGAATGGATCGCGGCCGAACGTCGCGAGCGTTCGGTGCCGGTCATGGGCCTGTGATCCGAATCTGCTTCCACGGCGCGGAAAGCACCGGCAAATCGACTCTCGCGCGCAAGCTGGCGAGGGACTTCGGTTGTCCGGTGGTGCCGGAGTACGGCCGGATCCATGCGGAGGATCGCGGGACCGAATTCACGCTCGCCGACCTGCTCGGGATAGCCCGCGAGCAGGACCGGCTGGGGCGCGAGGCTGCAAGCGCAAAGCCGGCTCTGCTGCTGCTCGACACCGATCCGCTGATGACCGCGGCCTGGGCGGAAATGCTCTTCGGGAGCATTCCGGGCGAACTGCTCGCCTATCCCACGGCCGACCGATACCTGCTGTTCGCGCCGGACGTGCCGTGGATAGCGGACGGCACCCGCATGTTCGGGACGCCGGCCGAGCGCCTGCGCTTCGCCGGAATCGCCGAGGACGTCTTGCGGCGCGCCGGGGTAAGCTACCAGACCATCACCGGCGACTGGGACGAGCGCGAGCGGCAGGTGCGCGCCGCGCTAGGCTAGTCGATCCGCGGCACGGGCTCGGCCTCGACCCGGACATGGCCGACCCGGATCAAGGCGAGCACGACCGTTCCGAGGGCGAACAGGCGGTGGCGCCGATCATGGTCGTGGTCAGGTCGCCGGTCGCGCCGAGCCAGACGAACACCGTCGCCGATCCGAACGATACCGGCAGGTTGGCGAGCGAATTGTAGATCGTGAACTGCGCCGCCGCGACGCGCGGGTCGCTCAGCTGCATGCGCAACGGATTGGCGGTGATGCGCGGCCCCCCGCTCACGATCCTGGCGGGTGGCCCTCGCGATAGCGCGCCACGAGCGCCGCTTCGGTGCGAAGCCGCGCAGCCTCGCCGGGCCGGCCGTGCCGCTCGTAGTCTTGGGCTGCGGCCAGCCGGTCCTCGACTTCGCTTACGAGCAGGGCTCCGACCGCGCTCCCATCGAGTTCGCGCCGCGTCACCTCGCCCGACGGATCGCCGAACGCACGGGGCAGGGCGTTGTATTCGCCCGGCACCGCCTCGGCGTTGTCGAGCGCGGCGATCAGCGTGCGCAGCAGGCGGACCTCGTCGCTCGCCCGCGCCTGCAGCGCGGCCTTGAGGTCTGCCCGCAGCCGTTCCTTGAGCGCCGTCGCGCTCATCGGCGGGTGGCGGTCACGAGGAAGTCGAGGGCCAGGTCGCTCGACAGGTGCATGCCCTTGAGCGGCGAATAGGCCAGCCCGCGCGGCTCGCCCATCGCCAGTCCGGCCTCGGCCAGCAGCGCGCGCAGCTCCTCGGGCGTGACGAAGTCGTCCCAGTGGTGCGTGCCGCGCGGCACCGCGCCAAGCGCCTCCATCGCTCCGACCAGCAGCAGCCGCGACTGCGGCGTGCGGTTGGGAGTCGACAGCACGATCAGCCCGCCGGGCGCGAGATGCCGCGCGAGGCCCGCAATGAAGGCCGCCTTGTCGGCCACATGCTCGAGCACCTCCATCGCGGTCACGAGATCGAACGCGCCCAGCCCGAGCGAGGCCAGCTCGCCTGCGCGGTAGCCGATGTCGAGACCCATGCCTTCGGCATGCGCCCTCGCCGCGGCGATCGTCTCTTCGGCCGCGTCTACCCCGGTGACCTCGGCTCCGAGCCGTGCGAGCGGCTCGCACAGCAGGCCCGCCCCGCAGCCGACGTCGAGCGCTGTCTTGCCCGCCAGCGGCCTGACAGCGGCGGCATCCGTGCCCCAGTGCGCGTCGATCGCCTCGCGCACGAACTGCAGGCGCACCGGGTTCATCCGGTGCAGCATCGCCGAGCTGCCCTTCGGGTCCCACCAGTCCTTCGCCAGCGCGGCGAAATGCGCCGCTTCCTCGGGCCGGATGGTTGCATTTGCGACAGTTGCATCGGGCATGCCTCCCCCCTAACAGCGCGCGGAACTCGAGACCAGCAGGAGCGCCTTTCCTTGGCCCGCATCGTGATGAAATTCGGCGGCACCTCGATGGCCGGAACCGAGCGCATCCGGCGCGTGGCCAACATCGTGCGCAAGCAGCAGGCCGCCGGGCACGAAGTCGCGGTGGTCGTTTCGGCGATGGCCGGCGAGACCGACCGGCTGGTCAATTTCTGCCGCGAGGCCAACCCGCTGTACGATCCCGCCGAGTACGACGTGGTCGTCGCCAGCGGCGAGCAGGTCACCAGCGGGCTGCTCGCGCTGACGCTCCAGGCGATGGGCTGCAAGGCGCGCTCGTGGCTCGGCTGGCAGCTGCCGGTGCACACGGTCGAGGCGCACGCCAAGGCGCGCGTCGCCGCGATCGACGCCGAGGCGATGACCGCCGCCATGGCCGCCGGCGAGATCGCGGTGATCCCCGGGTTCCAGGGATTGAGCAGCGACGGCCGCGTGACCACGCTCGGGCGCGGCGGCTCGGACACCTCTGCGGTCGCCGTGGCGGCGGCGATCAAGGCCGACCGGTGCGACATCTACACCGACGTCGACGGGGTCTACACCACCGATCCGCGGATCGTCGCGCGCGCGCGCAAGCTCAAGTACGTCACTTACGAGGAAATGCTCGAGCTGGCCTCGGTCGGCGCCAAGGTCCTGCAAACCCGCTCGGTCGGCCTGGCGATGAAGGAAGGCGTCCGGGTGCAGGTCCTGTCGAGCTTCATCGACGACGACGCGCCCGCGGCCGACGAACTGCCCGGGACGATGATCGTCTCCGACGAGGAAATGGAAGGTCTCAACATGGAAAGCCAGCTGGTCACCGGCATCGCGCACGACAAGAACGAGGCGCGTGTCGTGCTCACGCGAGTGCCCGACCGGCCGGGCGCGGTTTCCGCGATCTTCAGCCCGCTCGCCGAAGCGGCGATCAACGTCGACATGATCATCCAGAACGTCGGACGCGACAAGGGCGAGACCGACGTCACCTTCACCGTGCCGCAGGCCGACCTCGCGCGTGCGCAGGCGCTGCTCGAGGACCGCCGCGAGGCGATCGGCTACAACCGCATCATCACCGACAGCAAGGTCGCCAAGATCTCGGTGGTGGGCGTCGGCATGCGCAGCCACGCCGGTGTCGCGGCGACGATGTTCAGGGCGCTCGCCGACCGCGCAATCAACGTCCAGGCGATCTCGACTTCGGAGATCAAGATCAGCGTCCTGATCGACGAGGACGAGACCGAGCTCGCAGTGCGCGTGCTGCACACCGCTTACGGCCTCGACGCCGAGGACGCGGCCGAGTGAGGCCGGCGACCCTCAGCTAGGATCGCACGCGCGCGCCGGCCGTTTGGCCGGGATCATGGCTGCTCAGCTGCTCGACGATCGCCGGCGGGCGTTCGGTCTCGCCGCGGCCCTCGCGATCCATCTGCTGGCGATCGCGGTGGTGGTCCTGCTGTCGCCGCCCGGGCCGCAGGCTCCGCCGGCCGCGCCCGGTCTCGTCGCGCTCGCGCTTGACGAGCCGCCGCC
>JAEZES010000044.1 GCA_023432995.1 Pseudomonadota bacterium | reverse complement strand
TAAGGTGCGTTTATGGTGCCCTCTCCGCGTCAAGAGCAGGTGATCGTATCCGGATGGCCTTGCATTCCGTTCGGTCCCCCTCCCGCGAGCGGGAGGGGAGAAACGTCAGGCGGCGGCGAGGCTGTGGCCGCTCATCACCTTGCGAGGCTCGAGCGGCTCGCCCGCGGTCTCTTCCGGCTGCACGACGAGCGCGCCGAGCGCGGTGTTGGAGGCGGGGATGTGGTAGAAGGTGTAGAGGTCCTTCACCTTCTGGCCGAGCGCGCCGCGCATGATCAGCCACATTACCAGCTCGATGCCTTCCGAGCCGGCCTCGCGCAGGTACTCGATGTGCGGCATCTTGCTGAGCGTCTCGGGATCCTTGATCAGCTGGTCGATGAAGTTCAGGTCGAACTCCTTGTTGATCAGGCCGGCGCGCGGACCCTGGAGCTGGTGGCTCATGCCGCCGGTGCCCCAGACGTGAACGTTGAGGTCTTCGGGGAAGCTCTCGACCGCCGCCTTGATGCTGTCGCCGAGGTTGAAGCAGCGTCGGCCCGAGGGCGGCGGATAGGTCACGACGTTGACCGGGAACGGAATGACCTTGCATGGCCACTCGGCGGGTTCGCCGAAGATCATCGAGAGCGGCACGGTGCAGCCGTGATCGACGTCCATCTGGTTCATGATGGTCATGTCGAAATCGTCGAGGATCAGGCTCTGGGCGATGTGCCAGGCGAGGTCCGGATGGCCGATCACGTCGGGCACCGGGCGCGGGCCCCAGCCCTCGTCGGCCGGCTTGAAGCGCTCGGCGCAGCCGATCGCGAAGGTCGGGATGATGTTCATGTCGAACGCGCTGGCGTGGTCGTTGTAGACCAGGATCACCACGTCGGGCATGTTCTCGGGCTTGGCGATCCACTGCTTGATCGGCTCGTACCCGCGGAAGACGGGGCCCCAGTAATCGTCGCCGGTCTTGCCGGTCTGGATCGCCGCCCCGAGCGCGGGGATGTGGCTCGAAGTGATGCCGGCGGTAACGCGGGCCATGTCAGTAACCTCCTTTGATCGAGCGGGCGCCCTCGGGCGAACGGCCGCCCTTGAGCATCATCTCGGCGTATTCTTCCTGGGTCATCCCGGTCATCGAGCCGGCGGCGAACTGGAAGCTCTTCTTGTCCGTGCTGAACAGCTTCGAAAGGAAATAGATGTTCCCGCCGCAGTCGAGCATCCGGTTGTAATCGCGGTCGAGCACCGCCTGCTTGGCCTCCTCGCTGATGTCCCACTCGTCGAGGTAGGCGCGCTCGTCGGCGAGGAAGCGCTCGCGGTTCTCCTCCTTCATCAGGCTCATGGCGAACTGGTTGAGCCAGTACCCCTGCCGCGCGCGCTTGGCGGTGAATACCCGGGTGCCCGGGATGTCGTCGAACTCCGCGAGGTACTCGTGGATGTTGATGCGGTCTTTCTTGTCGCTCATTGTTCGGTCCATTCGTAAGCGAGCGGAGCTTCGCGGAAGGCGAAGCGGTCGAGGTGGCGTTCGACCACGCCGCGCAGGTGCACGTTGCGCGCGTGGTCGCCGGTGGTCAGCGTGATGGCGATGCCGCCCGGCCGCGCGGTCATTACCGCGCACTCGGTGTCGGAGAACGGGAACGCGCCCATCCCGTCGCCCTCGTCATAGCTGGTCGCCATCTTGTGGCTCCAGTGGCTGACCAGCTGCTGGATGTAGCGCTCGGGCTTCTCGCACTTGGCGAAGCCCATCGCGGTAAAGGCGGTCGTCTCGGTCATCGTCCCTGCGATTTCAGCCTGGCGTCGAGCCGCGGGAACACCCGCCGCGCGTTGCCTTCGAAGATCGCGTGTTTAGCAGCATCGTCGAGCGGCAGCGCGTCAACATATCGCTTAGTGTCATCGAAATAATGCCCGGTCGTCGGATCGATCCCGCGCACCGCCCCGACCATCTCGCTGCCGAACAGGATGTTCTTGGTGTCGATCACCTCGGCGAGCAGGTTGACGCCCGGCTGGTGGTAGACACAGGTGTCGAAGTACACGTTGTTCATCAGGTGGGTGTCGAGGCTGGGCTGCTTGAGCATGTCGGCCAATCCGCGGTAACGGCCCCAATGAAATGGCACGGCGCCGCCGCCGTGCGGTATGATGAATCTCAAATTCGGGAACCGCCCGAAAAGGTCCCCCTGCAGCAGCTGCATGAACGCGACAGTGTCGGCGGCGAGGTAGAACCCGCCGGTCGCGTGCATCGCCGGGTTGCAGCTGCCGGAGACGTGGATCATCGCCGGCACGTCGAGCTCGCACATCTCCTCGTACAGCGGGTACCAGTACTCGTCGGTCAGCGGCGGGTGGGTGAAGTGTCCGCCGCCGGGATCGGGATTGAGGTTGCAGCCGACGAAGCCGAGCTCGACGCAGCGGCGCAGCTCGCCGATGCTCGCCTTGAGGTCGGCCTTCGGGCTCTGCGGCAGCATGCACACGCCGATGAAAGTCTCGGGAAACAGCTGCGTCACCCGGTAGATCAGGTTGTTGCAGTGGAACGCCCAGTCGGCGCTGACCTGCTGGTCGCCCACATGGTGCGCCATCGCGCTCGCCCGCGGCGAGAAGATCGTCACGTCGGCGCCGCGCTCGCGGATCAGGCGCAGCTGGTTGGCCTCGATCGTCTCGCGGATCGCGTCGTCCGAGATCGCCGGATACGGCGGCGGCGCCTTGCCCTCCTTGAACGCCGCCTTCTGCGCCTCGCGCCACTGGTCGTGCGCCGCCGGCGCGGTCGTGTAGTGGCCGTGGCAGTCGATGATCAGCGTCATGCGGTCCTCTCGCTCCCTTTGCCTGTCGCCGCCTGGCGCTGCCGCACGACCGTGCCGCGCGTCATAATCGGCTCGACGCCGAGCGCCTCCAGCGTCCGGGCCGATTCTTCCATCTCGGCCGCACGGCGGCGGCCGTGAATCTCCATTCGCTCGCGATTGTAGGCCACGCGTTCGGCCCAGCCGATCGCCTTCTCGGTGGCGTCGAGCGAAGCCATGACCTCGTCGAACACGCCCGCGGCCCGCGCGGCCTCGGCGCATTCCCACGAGAGCGCCTCGATGCCCTTGATCATCACCGAGCGGATCATCTTGATCGCCGATGCGCGGCCGACCTCGTCGCCGACGACGCGCACGTTGTTGAAGCCGAGCGCCTCGAGCAGCGGCTGCGCCGCGCGCGCGTGCGGCCCGGAAACCAGCAGCGGCACGGCCATCCCGCGGTCCACCGGGGCCATCACCGCGATGTCGACGAATCGGCCACCGACGCGTTCGATCGCCGCGGCCGCCTCGCGCTTGGTCGCGGGCGCCGCCGAGTTCATGTCGCACCACAACGCGCCTTCCGGCAGCAGACTGCCATAGTCGCGCGCCGCGTCGAGCGCCGCGTCGGCCGTCACCAGCGACAGCAGGAAAGCCTTGTCGGCCAGCGCTTCGGCCGCGGTGTCGGCGGTGTCCACGCCGCAGCCGGCCATCGCCGCGCGCCGCTCCGGCAGCAGGTCCCACCCACTCGCCTCGCCGCGCCAGCCGTCGGCGCGGACGAAGGTTTCCCCGGCTTCGCCGAAGCCGACCAGCGCCACCAGGGGGGCGGGGAGAGAGGCAATCGAGTCAGACATCCTTACGCGGCCGGCGTTACCGAATGTATGTAGTGCATACAAGTTTGCCAGGGGGACCGGCGGCACTCTTGACGCAAGGGGTCGCGCGGGTCCACCGGGCACGCGCAACCAGGCAGGGAGGAGTCGCGCGAATGAGCGGTGTCGTCGTCCAGAACATCGAACGAGCCCCCCTCGAGGTGGTCGACGGCCTCGGCGCCTGCGGCGTCGCCACGGTCCACGAATCGCAGGGCCGGAGCGGCCTGCTCGCCAGCTACATGCGCCCGATCTATCCCGGCGCGCGGATCGGCGCGAGCGCCGTGACCATCTCGGTTCCGCCGGGCGACAACTACATGGTTCACGCGGCGATCGAGCAGTGCCGCGAGGGCGACGTGCTGGTCATCGCCCCGACCAGCCCGTGCGAGGACGGCTACTTCGGCGACCTCCTCGCCACCAGCGCGCAGGCCCGCGGCGTGCGCGGCCTGATCATCGACGCCGGCGTGCGCGACGTGCGCGATCTGCAGGAGATGGGCTTCCCGGTCTGGTCGAAGCGCATCTTCGCCCAGGGGACGATCAAGGCCAGCCTCGGCAGCGTCAACGTGCCGGTGGTCTGCGCCTCGGCCTACATCGAGCCCGGCGACGTGATCGTCGCCGACGACGACGGCGTCTGCGTGGTCAAGCGCGCCGATGCCGCCACGGTGCTCGAAGCCGCCCGCAAGCGCGAAGCCAACGAGGGCGACAAGCGCGCCCGCCTCGCCTCGGGCGAGCTCGGCCTCGACATGTACGGCTTCCGCCAGAAGCTCACCGACATGGGCCTGAAGTGGATCTGACGATGAAGTCCGCGCCCGTCATGTGGATGCGCGGGGGCACGTCGAAGGGCGGCTACTTCCTCGCGTCCGATCTTCCCACCGACACCGCCGCCCGCGACACCTTCCTGCTCGGCGTAATGGGTTCGCCCGACCCGCGCCAGATCGACGGCATGGGGGGCGCCGATCCCCTGACCTCCAAGGTGGCGGTGGTGTCCAAGTCCGAGCGCGAAGGCGTCGACGTCGACTACCTG
>JAEZES010000275.1 GCA_023432995.1 Pseudomonadota bacterium | reverse complement strand
GGAGAAGGCCAGCGATCACGCGCCGGTGTGGGTCGAGCTGGCCTAGCCGGCGCCAAGGCCCGGCGCGCCGGCGGGCGGCCCCTCAGCGATAGAATACGTGCGAATCGATCGTCGCTAGGGCGACCTTCGAGCGCGCCCACCCCGGCCGGACGTAGCGCGCATGGAAGAACAGCGCCTCGCCGGCTTCGCTCGGCCACAGATCCTGGTGGGCGATCTGGGCGATCGCCTTGGCCCGCGTCCACGCGGGCGAGGCTTCGTTCGGCATCGGGATGCGGCCGCCGCGCACAAACGAGAACTGGCCACGCTGGGTGACAACCGAGCAATAGTCGCTCGGATAGCGGTGGGACTCGGTGCGGTTGACGATCACCGCGCCGACCGCCAACTGCCCGGCCAGCGGCTCGCCGCGGGCTTCGAAATAGATCGCCTGGGCAAGGCACAACAGGTCGCGCGACAGCTCGCGCTCGGCGGGCATGGCCTCGACCAGCTGGGCCAGCGAGGCGGCCTCGACGGTGGTGTCCTCGGGGAGAGGCTGGACGACTTCCTCGGCGTAGAAGCGAGGCTCGTCCGCGGCCGGGGTCTCGATGGGGGCGGGGAGTGAAGCGGCCTCGGCCGCCGGCTCCGCCCAGGCGCCGGTTGCCCGCGCGCCGAACAGGGTAACAGTAATGATGGCAGCCGCGGCAATCGCCCCGGCGCGTCCCGATCTCGACATGAAAGAATTGCTCAAGGCGGTGAGGGGCCCGCGCAGGTCGGGGAGCGCGGCTGCCTTTGGCAGCTCGGGTGCACTCCATTCGACGGCCTGCCGGCCACTCCCCGTCTGCGCGCCGACCGGACGGCTGGGATGCCGCCTGCGGTGGGCCTGCGCTGCTGGAAGTTGCCGCGCGTCTAGCCACCCCCGGCAGGCGGTCAATGCCGTTTACCTTTTAAGCGATGAACCGTTCCCCATTCGGGACATCCAGTTCGACGATCCACAGATCGTCGTCCTGACGCCGCCGCCGATCGCAATAATCCCAAAATTCCTTTGGGTTCTCAGGGTCTTGTGTGCGCGCCACGGTCCATTTGCGAGTGCCATCGGGTTGCGGCATGCGTTCGTAAGCTGCGGCATTCGCCCCGTTCTCGCAACAAACGACAAGCAGCGTGCCGGCGTCGCGTTCGCCGCGGGTGATGACCGTGCCGAAACCGCCGGCGGCCTCGACCGCACGGATCAGGCCGGAGACTTCGAGGTGCGCCGGGATGCGGCCGTCCACCGAATCACTCCGGCAGCCGGTAGCCGGGCAGGCTCGAGAGCGGGATGTGCGAGCGCATGAACGTCCCGGTGCCGCGGCCGATCTCGTCGCCCTCGGCGTCGATCAGGTGCGATTCGGCGATGAACACGCGCCGCCGGCCGCTGATCCAGCGGCCTTCGGCAACAACTTCGCCGGCCCGGATCGGCTTGGTGAAGTGCAGGTTGAATGCGGTCGTCAGCAGGAAGCGATCGGTCACCAGCGCGTTCGCCGCGTAGAACGCGGCGTCGTCGAGCATCTTGAAGTAGATCGTTCCGTGGGCGGCGCCGGCGGCGTGATGCACGGCCGGATCGACCCTGAAGCGGATGCGCGCGCGGCCCTCGCCAAGGATCTCGAGCTGCGATTCGAACAGCCGATTGATCGGTGCCGAGGCGTACAGGGCCTCGAGCGCCCGGTGATGCGCCTCGGCGCCGCTGGCTGCGGTGTCGGCGACGCTGTCAGGCGGCGGCGTGGCGGTCCGCGGCATTGGTCAGCAGGCTGTAGAGCGCTTCCTCGTCGGGGGCTTCGCTGAGGGCCTCGTGAATCCGCTCGTCGCGCATGAGCCGCGAAATCGCCGCCAGGGCGTGAAGATGGGTTGCGCCGCTGTTCTCCGGCGAGAGCAGGCCGAACACGATGTCGACCGGCAGGCCGTCGGCGGCGGCGAAGTCGGCCGGCTGGCGCAGCTTAAGCAGCGCCGCGACGGGCCGCGAGAGGCCGGCGATTCGCGCATGGGGGATCGCCACGCCCCGCCCGAAGCCGGTGCTGCCGAGCCGCTCGCGCTCCTCGAGATGCTCGAGCACCTGCCCGGCATTGAGGTTCCAGCTGCGGGCGAAGATCTCGCTCAGTCGTTCGAGGATCGCCGGCTTGTCGGCCGCGTCGACGATCTCCACGGCCTCAGGCCTGATCGAATACAAGGGACTCATCGTGCTCGTTTCTCAGTCTTGCTCGCCCGTGATTGTCCGTCGGCGCAGGGCAGCGGGGCGCACCCTGCCGGCTTAATCATCAAAGAGTTGATAACGTCAGCGGCGGACCTCCGCATCGCCCCGGAGCGCCCGCCTAGGAAGGTTCGACCCATCCGATCGATCCGTCGGGCCGGCGGTAAACCATATTATGCCGTCCAGTGCCAGCATTTTTGAAGAACAGCGCGGTCGTGTGTCGCAAATCGAGCAGCATGACCGCATCGGCGACGCTCACTTCGGGGATGTCGGTCCGCGTCTCGGCTATGACCGGCGGCGCGTCGGGCGCCTCCTCCGCCTCAGGATCGCCGGGATCGAACACCGTGTAGGCCGCCTCCTCTTCACGCAGCGCGTGGTCGGCCTGCTCGTGGCGATCCTTGAGCCGTCGCTTGTAGCGACGAAGCTGTTTCTCGACCCGCTCGGCCGCCTGTTCGAAGGCCTGGCGGGCGTCCTGCGCCTGCCCGTGGCTCTTGAGGATCAGCCCCTGATTGACGTGGAGCACGATGTCGCAAACGAACGCGCCTGCCGGGGCCTTGCCGAACGTGACCGCGGACGACAGCGCGCGGCTGAAGAACTTCTCGCTGATCGCGTTGAGACGTTCGGTGGCGTGTTCCTGAAGGGCCGAACCGGTTTCCATCTGGTGGCCGGACACGCGAATTTCCATGGGCGGGGGTCCTCCTTGTCATCTGCGCACCCCGGGCGCCGATCCCGAGATTCAGCGCGCCCAGAGCGGTGAGTCAAACGATTCGAGAAAGGCTTTGTGCCGGGCAAGTTCGTCGGCCGTCGCCGAATGGGGCCGCGGCGGGCGAAATTCGCGATGGCGGGGACGGAACGCGGCGAGGGTGATGGCCGACGGCGCGTCGTCGGCTGCGAGCGCGAGCCCGATCTGCCGGCCGCCGGTCAGCTCGACGTAGACTTGCGCGAGCAGCTCCGCGTCGAGCAGCGCGCCGTGCAGGACGCGATGGCTGCGGTCGATCCCGTAGCGCACGCACAGCGCGTCGAGCGAGTGCTTGGCCCCCGGGTGGCGCCGGCGCGCCAGCACCAGGGTATCGATCATCCGCTCGAGCCCGACCGCGGGATGCCCGCAGGCGCCGAGCTCCCAGTTGAGGAAGCCGAAGTCGAACTGCGCGTTGTGCGCCACCAGCGGCGCGTCGCCGAGAAAGTCGAGCAGCTCGAGGGCGTGCTCGTGGAAACACAGCTTATCGGCGAGGAACGCATCGTTCAGCCCGTGGACCCGCTCGGCCTCGATCGGCATCTGCCGCTGGGGGTTGAAATAGGCGTGGAACGTGCGCCCGGTCGGCACGCGGTTGACCAGCTCGATGCAGCCGATCTCGACCAGCCGATCGCCGGTCGCCGGATCGAGTCCGGTGGTCTCGGTGTCGAACACGATTTCGCGCATGGCCAAAACTATCGGGCGCGGTCCGGCGGGTGGCAAGCGTCATCCGTGAGTTTGTCCACCAGCCGGGCGACCGCGGCTTCGGTTTCGGCCAGCGTCGTCCCGGTGTCGATGACGTAGTCGGCGCGGGCCCGCTTGTCGGCGTCCGGCATCTGATGTGCGAGCACCTGCGCGAACCGCTCGGCGGTCATTCCGGGCCGCGCGAGCACCCGGGACCGCTGAACATCGGGCGGCGCCGACACCACCAGCACGGCATCGACTTCCTCGGCGCCGCCCTTCTCGAACAGCAGCGGGATGTCGAGCAGCACCAGCCGCCGACCGGCGCGTCGCCGGAGAAAGGCCTTGCGCGCGGCGTGAACCGCGGGATGGACGATCGCCTCCAGCCGGGCCAGTGCCTCGGCGTCTTCGAACACCGCAGCCCCGAGCTTTTCCCGATCGACACCCGCAGCGCCGGTCGTACCCGGGAAAGCCCGCTCGATCGCGGCGACGAGTTCGCCACCCGGCCCCTGCATCCGCCGCACTTCGGCATCGGCGTCGAACACCGGCACGCCGCGCGCCGCGAACATGTCGGCGACGGTCGACTTGCCCATGCCGATCGAGCCCGTGAGGCCAAGGACGAACGGCCGTCCTTTGCCCCGTTTCCGGGGCTCGGTCATGCGCCGAGCAGCTCGCGCATGGCGCGGGCGCCGCCGTCGCGGGGCGGCGGCTGGCCGAAGAACGCCTCGAACGCGGCCGCGGCCTGGCCGATCAGCATCGACAGCCCGTCGATCGTCCGGAAACCCGCAGCGCGCGCCGCCTGCAGCAGCGGCGTGTCGGCCGGATGGGTGACGATGTCGTAGACCACGCTGCCGGGCGGGGCGTGGCTGAGATCGAACGCGAGCGGTGGCTGCCCGACCATTCCCAGCGGGCTGGCGTTGACGACCAGGTCGAAACAGCCATCCCGGTCGTCGAACGCGAAGTCGGTCGGCGCCGCGAAATGCTCGAGGTCGACGGCGTGATGCTCGCCGTCGGGATCGAGCTCGTCGAGCAGCGCGCGCGCCTTGGCCGGGTCGCGCCCGGCCAGCACCAGCACCACTCCGTGGCCGGCGAGCGCGGCGACGATCGCCCGCGCGGCGCCGCCGGTGCCGAGGACGCGGGCCATGCGGAACAGATGCTGGCGCTCGAGCAGCGGGCGCAGCGGCTCGAGAAAGCCGGCGACGTCGGTGTTGAGGCCGGTCAGTGAGCCGTCGGGCTTGCGCACGATTGTGTTGACCGCCCCGACGCGAGCCGCGAGCGGGTCGAGCCGGTCGAGCAGGGGCATTACCGCCTGCTTGTGCGGCATCGTCACGTTGCACCCGCGCCAGAACTCGTCGCCCCGCCGGTCGCGCAGGTAGTCGGCCAGCTCGTCCGGCCGGACATGCGCCGCGCGGTACTGCGCGTGGATTCCGAGCTCCTTCAGCCAGTACCCATGGATCGCCGGCGACTTCGACTGCGCGATCGGATCGCCGATGACCTCGGCATAGGCCTGTTCCGAGCCCAGCCGAGGAGGATGGCTCACGCCGGCAGCTCCTCCAGCTCGCGCAGCGCGCCGAGTACCGGGAGCAGCGGCATGCCGAGCACGGTGAACATGTCGCCCTCGATGCTCTCGAACAGCTGCGGGCCGAGCGCCTCGATCCGGAACACGCCGACGCACTGGCTGACCTCGGGCCACTCGGCGGCGAGATACTTGTCGATGAAGGCGTCCGACAGTTCGCGCACCGTGAGCCGGGCCTTGCTGACGTTGTGCCAGCGGATGGCGCCGTCGTGGGCAATGGCGGCGGCGGAATGCAGCTCCATCGTCTTTCCGGAGAAGAACCGCAGGTGCTCCGCCGCCTGGGCCCGGCTCGCCGGCTTGCTGAAGCGCTGCCCGTCGACCGCAACCACCGAATCGCTGCCGAGGACCGGCTTGCCGTGGCCGTCGACCGACAGCGCCTTGGCCTCGGCCAGCGCAAGCGCGACCTCGCCCGGACCGGCCCCGGCGAGCTCGGCCTCGAGCGCGCGCTCGTCGATCGCCGCCGGGCGTACTTCGAACTCGACGCCCGCGGCGCCGAGCATCGTTCGGCGCGAGGCGCTCTTCGAGGCCAGTACGATCATAGCGCGGCGGTTCCCTTCTCCAGCGGCCGTTCCTGCCGTTCGGTGTACAACTTGATGATCGCCGCCGCGGTCTCTTCGATCGAGCGGCGCGTGACGTCGATCACCGGCCAGCCGTTATCGGCGAACAGGCGCCGGGCATAGGCCACTTCCTGCTCGACCCGCTCCTCGTCGACGTACGCGGTCTCGGGCTTCTGGTTGAGCGACAGCAGACGGTTGCGGCGGATTTCGACCAGCCGCCGCGGAGCGGTGGTGAGGCCGACGACCATGGGCTGGGTCAGCTGGAACAGCAGCGCCGGCGGCGGACTCTCCATCACCAGCGGGATATTGGCGACCTTGAAGCCCCGGTTGGCGAGATAGATGCTGGTCGGCGTCTTCGAGGTGCGCGAGACACCGGCGAGGACGATGTCGGCCTGCTCCCAGTCCTCCCAGGCGATGCCGTCGTCGTGCGCGATCGTGAACTGGATCGCGTCGACGCGAGCGAAGTAGGCTTCGTCCATCATGTGCTGGCGTCCGGGACGCGCCTTGGCCTCGACGCCGAAGCGGTCCTCGAGCGCCGCGGTCACGTTGTCGAGCGGGGCGACATGCGGCAGGCCGAGCTTGCGGCAATGCTCCTCGAGCCGCCGGCGGGTCTCGTCGTTGACCAGCGTGTAGAGCACCAGGCCGGGGTTGGCGGCGAGGTCCTCGACGATCCGGTCGAGGTGGTGCAGCGAGCGGACCATCGGCCAGAAATGACGGATCACCTCGGCGTCGTCGAACTGCGCCAGCGCCGCCTTGGCGATCATCTCGAGCGTCTCGCCGGTCGAGTCCGACAGCAGGTGGAGGTGCAGCAGCGTCATGTGGACAAGCCCCGGCATAAACCACGGGAGGCGGGACGGGACAAGTTCGGCAGACGATTCCGCCCCCGCTGCCGGCCTTTCCGGATCGGCTTAGCCAACAGCCGGGAAACGATATCGACAGCGTGGGGATAGCGGGGACAAGCTCCGCTTGACGCGGGCCCGTGCGGATTCGCGCGCGCACCGACCCCTGTTCAGCCCGGGAGAAATCGGGCAAGGGCGCGCTCTCCCCAGTTTCCACAGGGCCAACAGAGTCCTGAATCCTGAATCTAAATATCTATTTATTGGATTGGACTCGCGATGCCCGGCCTGCTCCTCGACACGTTGCGCGGAAAGCCGGGCGATCGTCGACCGGTCTGGCTGATGCGCCAGGCGGGCCGCTACCTGCCCGAGTATCGCGAACTCAGAGCGCAGAAGGGGGGGTTCCTCGAGCTGGCGACCGATCCCGAGTTCGCAGCCGAGGTCACCCTGCAGCCGATCCGCCGGTTCGGTTTCGACGGCGCGATCCTGTTTTCCGATATCCTGATGGTGCCGTGGGCCCTGGGGCAGGATCTCTCGTTCGGACCTGGCGAAGGGCCCCGGCTTGATCCGCCCCTGGGCGATGGCAATTTCGCGAAGCTGGCGCCCCAGCTCGATCGCCTGGAACCGGTTTATGAAACGGTGCGGCGTGTCAGGGCGGCGCTGCCGGGCGACGTTACCCTGCTGGGATTTGCCGGGGCGCCGTGGACGGTGGCAACCTACATGATCGCGGGGCAAGGCTCGAAAGACCACCGCGATCCGCGGTTGCTTGCATATCGCGATCCCAAGGCGATGGGCGACTTGCTGTACCGGATCGCCGAGCTCACGGTCGAGTACCTTGCCCGTCAGGTCGAAGCCGGCGTCGAAGCGGTCCAGCTGTTCGACAGTTGGTCGGGCAGCCTCTCGCCCGAGCACAAAGGCTCTTGCGTGATCGAGCCCACGCAATGGCTGGTCAGCGAATTCCGCAAGCGATGCCCCGATACGCCGGTGATCGGCTTTCCCAAGGGGATCGGTGATTGCCTCGGCGCTTATGCGCGGGCGACTGGGATCGACGCCATCGGTATCGATGAGACCACCTCGGTGCACTGGGCGCACCGGGAATTGCCGGAGGGCATGCCGGTGCAGGGCAATCTCGATCCGATGGTCCTGCTCGCCGGCGGCGAGGCGCTCGACCGCGCCGTGCGCAATATCGCGAGCGGTTTCGCCGGCCGGCCGCACGTGTTCAACCTCGGACACGGGATCGACAAGGAGACCCCGATCGCGCATGTCGAACGCCTGCTCGCTGCGGTGCGCGGCTGGAGGGCGTGATGCAGGAGTTCCTGGCGACGATCTACTTCTGGCTCAAGGCCGGGCACATCGTGTTCGTGATCTTCTGGATGGCCGGGCTGTTCATGCTGCCGCGGTTGTTCGTCTACCACCAGGAGTGCGCGCCGGACTCGCCTGACAACGCGCAGTGGATCGAGCGCGAGAGCAAGCTGCTCAAGATCATCCTGATGCCGTCGATCGGCGTCGTCTGGGTGCTCGGCCTCGCGCTGGTATTTGCCGGTGGGGTATGGGGGCAGGGGTGGTTCTACGCCAAGCTCGCGCTGGTCCTCGCGCTGTCGGGGTATCACGGCTACTTGCGCGGTTACGCGGGCAAGCTGGCCAAGGGCGAACGGCCGCTGTCGGGCAAGCAGCTGCGCCTGCTCAACGAGGTCCCAGGCGTGGCCGTCGCGCTGATCGTGGTGCTCGCGGTGATCAAGCCTTTCTGAAACGCGACGAGCGGTTCGCCGCCGTGCGATTCGGGCAATTGACGCTGCTGCGGCGAGCCCATATTTGTTGGCCACCTACCGGCTGAGGCCGCCCATCCCGAGCGGCCGGGTCTCGCTTTCTCCAAGCCCATACGGACCTGCCGGCCCCCACCTGAATACTGGAATACCACCATGCATCTGAAAGAACTGAAGAAGCGGGCGCCGGCCGACCTGGTCGAGATGGCCGAGGAGTACGAGATCGAAGGCGCCTCGACGATGCGCCGACAGGACCTGATGTTCGCCATCCTCAAGGAAGTGGCCGAGGACGGCGAGGAAATCGTCGGCCAGGGCACGATCGAGGTGCTGCAGGACGGCTTCGGCTTCCTGCGCAGCCCCGAAGCGACCTACCTCGCCGGTCCGGACGATATCTACGTCTCGCCCAACCAGGTCCGCAAATGGGGCCTCAGGACCGGCGATACGGTGGAAGGGGAAATCCGCGCACCCAAGGATGGCGAACGCTACTTCGCGCTGACCAAGCTGATGACGGTCAACTACGACGATCCCGACGCGGTGCGCCACCGGACCAATTTCGACAACCTGACCCCGCTCTATCCCGACGAGCGGCTCAACCTCGACACCAAGGACCCGACGGTCAAGGACAAGTCGGCCCGGGTGATCGACCTGATCGCCCCGCAGGGCAAGGGGCAGCGCGCGCTGATCGTCGCGCCGCCGCGCACCGGCAAGACGGTGCTGATGCAGAACATCGCCAAGGCGATCACCGACAACCACCCCGAGGTGTTCCTGCTCGTGCTGCTGGTCGACGAGCGGCCCGAGGAAGTGACCGACATGCAGCGCTCGGTGAAAGGCGAGGTGATCTCCTCGACCTTCGACGAGCCGGCCTCGCGCCACGTCCAGGTCGCCGAGATGGTCATCGAGAAGGCCAAGCGCCTGGTCGAGCACAAGAAGGACGTGGTGATCCTGCTGGATTCGATCACCCGCCTCGGCCGTGCCTACAACACGGTCGTGCCGAGCTCGGGCAAGGTGCTTACC
>JAEZES010000240.1 GCA_023432995.1 Pseudomonadota bacterium | reverse complement strand
GGCCCGCCCCACGGCGAACGCGGACAGCGCGCCGAGGACGGCGCCCGACGCGAGCCCGAGGAACACGTTTGCGGCATTGGTCAGGCCCGGCATCCGTTCGAACGCGCTGATGATGACGACATAGCTGGCGAGGCCGACGGCGTAAGTCAGGGCAAGCTGCTCGAGCCGGATCCAGAACGCCTCGCGCGCGCTTTTCCCGCGCATCCACGCGCCGAGGCCGGTCAGCAGCACAGGGGCCGCGATGACCAGCGACGAGCGGACCACGTCCGCCGTGGTCTCGACATAGTCGACGCGGTTGGCACCACCCTCCAGCGCGTAGTTCCAGGCCGTGAACACCGCCGTTCCCACCAGCGCGGCGGCGGTCAGCCAGCTCGACCCGCGGAGCAGCAGAACCGGCGCGAACAACGCCAGCCACAGCGCCAGCGGCTGCCACAGCGGCGAGCTGGTCTGGTAGACTTGGCCGATGTGGCCGAGAAAGGTCAGGCCGAGCGCGCCGAGCACGAACAGGATCGCTTCGTGCACCCACGGCTGCCGGCCCGCGAGGCCTTCGCCCCTGAGCCACAGGTAGCCGGCGATCCCCGCCATCAGCAGCATGTGCAGCGCGAGGCGGACCTCGCCGCGAATCGCGTCCCAGTTGGCCGCGACCACCGACAGCACGCCGAGCCCGATCGCCAGCGCGGCGATCCCGAACACGGCCCACAGCGCGAGCGGTTTGGCGTGCTCGGCCTCCCACGCGCGAATCCGCGCCGCGGTCTCGCCGTCGATCAGCCCGGCGGCTTCCCACGCCCTGAGCTTGCGGTCCCCCATCGCCCCGCATGCTATGCCGCTGACGCGGGAAAGCAATCGCCTTCGGCAGGGATCACGGGAGCGATGGCCGCGCTCGCGCATTGCCATCGAATGGCCCGCACAAGACCGGATCCGCGCCCCGGCGCCGCCGCGCGATGAGGGACGCGATCGAGTTCTTCGTCGAACTCGTGCTGGCGATCGCGGGAGCCGTCGCGCTGTCGGTCGTGATCGTCGGCGGCGCGCTGGTGGCGATCGGCTGCGCCGTATTCGGCGGCTGCCTGACGCTGTTCGGCTGGCGCCGGCGCCGCTCGCAGCGGGGCGCGAAGCCCGATTGAGCGCCTGCCCACGGCGGCGCTTTTCCCGGCGGCGCGACTGTGCAAGTCTGCCGGCCAAGGGAGAAGACCACGATGGCGAGCAAGTACGAAGCCGAAGTCTATCACTGCATGGACCCGACGCTCGAACTCTACGAGCGCACCAGCGATCCGCTGCATCGCGCGATCCTGCTCAACTACTGGCGCCACGTGCACCTCGAAGGCGCGGCGATGTTCGAGGAGATCACCGCGCCCGACATGATGGCCGACGATCCGAAGTATCACATCACCTGGGGTGACAGCCCGTTCCAGGTCTCGGGCCGCCAGGGGGTCTACGACTTCTATTCGTCGATCGGCGACATCGTGCTGTGGAACTCGGGCGACCAGATCGCGGTGGCCGACTGGGGCATCGCCGACGAGATGTGGTTCCACCAGATGTCGACCGGCGCCGAGCTCAGGAAGATCGGCCACAAGGTCGAGAAGGACGACGGCCTCTACCTGGTCTCGAGCCGGCAGGCGTTCATCTGGCCCTACAACGAGCGCGCGCTGCTGACCGGCGAGCATCTCTACGAGGACAAGTCGACGCTGACGATCGAGGAGATCGACCCGGCCGAGGCGATGACCCCGGCGCGGGTGCGCGAGATCCACAAGGAGTGCCTCGCCGCGATGGAGGCCAAGCTGGGGCCGGACTACTGGGTTTACCGCGGCTGACGAAAATCGCTTTCCCAGACACCGGCAATCCTGCCAGCATGGCCAGGTGAAACACATGGGATTCGGCGCGCCTGGCCGCCGAATAGAGGGGAACGCCATGCAGATCATCGACTGGACCCGCGCCACCACCGCCCTGCTGGGCGCCTCCGCCGTGGCGCTGGCCAGCCCGGCGCAGGCGGAATGGGTTGCCAGCTGGACCGCCGCGCCGCACGCGCCGCTCGGCACCGAAGGGCCCTTCGCCGCGGCGAGCTACGACAACGTGACGATAAGCCAGGTCCTGCGGATCACCGAGGGCGGCACGCGGGTCAGGGTCAGGTTGTCCAACCGCTACGGGCCGGCGCCGCTCGAGATCGGCGCCGCGCGCATCGTGCAGATCGATGCCGACAACCGCGAAGTGCCGGGAACCAGCCGCACGCTGACCTTCGGCGGCGAGCCCGGTGCGGTAATCCCGCGCGGGGCGCCGTTCGTCAGCGACGCAGTCGAGGTCAACCTGCCCGACCTCGCACGGATGAAGGTCGAGATCTATCTGCCCAAGCCGACCGGGCCGTGCACCTGCCACCTGACCGGGGTCGACGAGCTCGCCGTGTCGCCGCCGGGCAATTTCGTCGGCAGGGCTTTCGAACCGGTTTCGCGCGCCCAGTTCCGCGCGTTCCTCGCCGGCGTCGAGGTCGATTCGCCCGACGCGCTCGGGACGATCGTCGCCTACGGCGATTCGATCACCGACGGGGTCGGGGCGACCCCGGGCGGCAACAACCGCTGGCCCGACGTGCTCGCCGACCGGCTGCAGGCGGCGGGGCTCGAATGGGCGGTCGCCAACCAGGCGATCAGCGGCAACCGCGTGCTCAGCCCGGGCATGGGCGAGAGCGCGCTGAGCCGCTTCGACGAGGATGTGCTGAGCCTGCCGGGGGTCAAGTACATCATCGTGTTCGAGGGCGTGAACGACCTCGGCAACCGCTTCGGCCGGCGCGGCCCGAACCAGCCGAACTTCCCCGGACTCGACCAGCCCGAGATCACCGTCGAGCAGATGATCGCCGGCTACAAGCAGATCGTCGCCCGCGCGCACGCCAAGGGCATCAAGGTGATCGGCAGCCCGATCGGCCCCTACATGGGCGCCGGCTACTGGTCAGAGGAAGGCGAGGCGGCGCGGCAGGCGATCAACGACTGGATTCTCAATTCAGGCACGTTCGACGCGACCGTCCGGCTCGACACGGCCTTTGCCGACCCGGCCGAGCCGCGGCAGATGCGCGACGGCTACCACATCGGCGACCATCTGCACGGCAGCCCCGCCGGGCTCAAGGCGGTCGGCGAATCGATCGACCTGGCGCTGTTCGCCGCGGAGTGAGCGTCAGCCGGCTTTCCCGACCGGGCGCGCGTGACCGCCGTGGCGGAGGAAATCGTGGTCGATCCGGTCGATCAGCTTCTGCCCTTCGGCCTCGCCGGCGTTGAGCCGCAGGATCTCGTCGATCTTGGCCTCGAGCCGGTCGTCGTTCTCCTTCGAGGCGGGCGAGCCGAGGTAGAGGAAATACGCGAGGCCGACGACCTGCCAGAGCAGCTGGAGGAACTCCGATTGCCAGTTTTCGAACATATCGCGCGCGGCCTGGGTGGCGAATTCCGACAGCTGCGCCGTCTGGCCATGCGAGCGCGCCTCGTCTTCGAACGCCTGCCAGCCGAAGTACCAGTGCAGCAGCATCGAGACGAGGAAGAACGCCAGCGTGATCCACGCGTAGCCGTACTTGCCGAGGATGCCGTGTTTCGACGCCACGCGCTCGGGAGTTTCGGGACTGTCCACCATCGCTGTGCTCCCCGGTTCTGGATGCATCGCCAGAACGCCGCAGGGAGGGAACGGTGCCCCGCGACACCGCCGGTCGCCGGCGCCGCCGGGAGCGGCCGGAACCAGCGGAACGCGCATGCATTACCTTCGTCAATGAGGGTTCCATCGCCGTTCCGCGCGCCGTTGCGGCTCACCTCGGCGGCTGCCGTCCTTCTCCTCGCCGCATGCGGCGGCGGTAGCGGCGGCGGCGGAGGGGGAGGCGGCGGAGGCGGAGGCGCGGTCAACGCCCCGCCGGTGATCACCTCCGCCGGCGCGGTCTCCATCGCCGAGAATAGCGCCGGAACGGTCCACCTGGTCACGGCCAGCGACCCCGACGGCCATCCGGTGACGTTTTCGCTGTCGGGCACCGATTCGGCCGCCCTCGAGATCACCGCCGGCGGTGCGTTGTCGTTCCGCACCCCGCCCGATTTCGACGCGCCGACCGATGCCGACGGCGACAACGTCTACGTGGTGGTGGTCAACGCCAGCGACAGCCTCGGCGCCGGCGCGATGCAGACCCTGCGCGTCACGGTGACCGATACCGTCGCCGGCAATTTCGCAGTGCGCCGAGTCGGCACGGGTTTCGTCTCGCCGCTGTTCCTGACCGCGCTGCCCGACGGCAGCGGCCGCGTGCTGGTGGTCGAACGCGCCGGCCGCATCCGCGTGCTCGACCCGGACAGCGGGGCGGTCGCCGCAACGCCGTTCCTCGATATCCGCGGGCAGGTCTCGACCGACGGCGAGCGGGGGCTGCTCGCGGTGGCGCTGGCGCCCGACTACCTGACCAGCGGCCGCGCCTACGTGTTCCTGACCGGGCTCGACGGCCGCCTCGAACTGCGCCGCTACAGCGCGGCCGGCGCCGCGCGCGACGCGCTCGACGCCGACAGCGGCGACCTGCTGCTGGCGATCCCGCATCCGCGCAACAACCACAACGGCGGCTGGCTCGGCTTCGGGCGCGACGGCCTGCTGTATATGGCCACCGGCGACGGCGGCGGCGCAAACGATCCCGACGGCAACGGCCAGAACCGCAACACGCTGCTCGGCAAGATGCTGCGGCTCGACGTCTCGCGCGACGACTTCCCGGCCGACACCGCGCGCGATTACGGCATCCCCGCGAGCAATCCATACAGCGCGGGCGGGGGCGCGGCCGAGGTCTGGCTCTACGGCCTGCGCAATCCGTTCCGCAACAGCTTCGATCGCGCGACCGGCGAGCTGTGGATAGGCGACGTCGGCCAGGGCGAGATCGAGGAGATCGACCGAATCCAGCTCACCCAGGCCGGGCTCAACCTCGGCTGGCCGCTGTTCGAGGGAACCGAGCCGCTGCAGGGAAGCAACCCGGCGGGGCTGACGATGCCGGTCGCCCAGTACGGACACGGCAACGGGCCGCTGCAGGGCAATTCGATCACCGGCGGCTTCGTCTACCGCGGACCGGTCGAGGCGCTGCAGGGGCTGTACATTTTCGCCGACTTCATCAGCAACAACATCTGGTCGGTCCCGTCGGCCAGCCTGGTCCAGGGATCGACGCAACCGAGCAGCAGCTTCACCAACCGCAACGCAGCGTTCGCGCCCGACGCGGGAAGCCTGAGCAATATCGCCAGCTTCGGCGAGGACGAGGACGGCAACCTGTTCATCGTCTCGTTCGGCGGCGACATCTTCATGATCCAACCGAGCTGAGGTGCGAGGATGCCGAGCCCGCTGCCGACCGACACCAGGCTGATCTCCGCCGAGGAGGCCGAGCGGATCCGGCAGGCCGCCGTGCGCGAGCACGCCGCGCACCTGGCGCACCAGCTCGGCAACCTGCTGCAGGTGGTCAACGGCAACCTCGAGCTGATCTCGCAGCGGACCGACGACGAGACCACGCAGCGGTTCATCGCCAACGCGCGCGCCGCCGCCGAGCAGCTGACCGAACTCACCCGCTCGCTGCCGATCGATCCACCGGACTGAGCTAGGTGCCGTCCCGGAGCCGGTCGAGCCGCCGACGCGCCGCGCGCGCCACGGAACAGTCCTGCCCGGTGCGGGCGCAATGGCGTTCGAGCGCTTCGACGCCTTCGCGCTGGCGCTCGAGGAACGCCGGGTCGGAGAGGACCGACGGCGAGAACAGGTCGCGGCCTGCAGCGCCCACGGCGCGCGCGGACCGCTCCGCCTCGCCGCCTCCCCCGCCGAGGCGGCCGATGACGACGCCCGCGGGCAGCGCCAGCGCCGCCCCGAGCAGGAGCGCCAGTGCCAGTTTGCCTGCCTCTTTGCGGGTCATCGGCCGACCCTGCGCGCGCGAGGCGGGTTCGATCAAGCCCGTCGATCGCTCGATTGCGCGGCTTTGGTTCCACGCGTAACGAGTTCGCCGGAGGAGAGCGACGATGCTGATCGGCTGCCCGCGCGAGATCAAGAACCAGGAATTCCGCGTCGGGCTGACCCCCGAAAGCGCCAAGGAACTGCACAAGCACGGCCACGAGGTGTGGGTCGAGAGCGGCGCCGGCCTCGGCATCGGCGCGACCGACGACCAGTACCGCGCCGCCGGGGCCAGGATCGTCGACGGGCCGGAGCCGATCTTCGCCGAGTGCGAGCTGGTGGTGAAGGTCAAGGAACCGCAAGCCGAGGAGCGGGCGCAGCTGCACGAGGGCCAGGTGCTCTACACTTACCTGCACCTCGCGCCCGACCCCGAGCAGACCGCCGACCTCGTCAAGTCGGGCGTCACCGCGATCGCCTACGAGACCGTCACCGGCCCCGGCGGCACGCTGCCGCTGCTCAAGCCGATGAGCCAGGTCGCCGGGCGGATGAGCATCCAGGCCGGGGCGACTGCGCTGGAGAAGGCGCACGGCGGGCGCGGGGTGCTGCTCGGCGGCGTGCCCGGGGTCATGCCCGGCACAGTGGCGGTGATCGGCGGCGGCGTGGTCGGGTTCAACGCCGCGCAGATGGCGGTCGGGCTCGGCGCCGACGTGACGATCCTCGATCGCGAGCCCGACGTGCTCGAGCGGCTCGGGGTCCACTTCGAGAGCCGCGCCAAGACACGCTTCGCCAACGAGGCCAACGTCGCCGAGATGGTCGCCCGGGCCGACCTGGTGATCGGCGCGGTGCTGGTGCCGGGCGCGGCGGCGCCGAAGCTGGTCACGCGGGCGATGCTCAAGGACATGAAGACCGGCTCGGTGCTGGTCGACGTGGCGATCGACCAGGGCGGCTGCTTCGAGACCAGCCGGCCGACCACGCACGACCACCCGACTTTCGTGGTCGACGGCATCGTCCACTACTGCGTCGCCAACATGCCCGGCGCCGTCGCCCGGACCAGCACCTACGCGCTCAACAACGTGACCCTGCCGCGCGCGCTCAGGATCGCCAACCACGGCTGGAAGCAGGCGATGCGTTTCGACCCGCACCTCGCCGCCGGGCTCAACGTCCACGCCGGACGGGTCACCTACCCGGCCGTGGCGAGCGAGCTCGGCTACAAGCTGCTGCCGGTCGAGGAAGCGATCACGGAGTGAAGCGACGACGGCGTCGGCAGCGGTGGGACCCGCGAATGGTCCCAATGTTCGCACTGACGTCCATACTCTCGCCGCGTCCGGCGACAACGCTTGTATCAGGTTGGAAGATGATCAAAGACTAACCGATTTGGTTCGTCTTGTCAAGCCTAGGACGGCGCGACGACGAACGGTGCCGACACCTCCGCAGGCACCCGCATCAGCTTGCCGCTCGCGCGGTCGATCATGGCCCAGGTGGTCCTGGCCCGGACCACGGCCCTGCCGTTCGCGTCGCTGAAGGTGAAGTGCCGGTCGAACCGCGCCCCGGTCGGGCCCTCGCGGATCTCGGTCAGCCCTTCGACGCTGTCGCCGAGGCCGATGTTGCCGCGGTAGTCGATCTCGTGCCGGGTGACGACCCAGGCATAGGCGGCGACGTGGGCCGGCTCGGCGTCGCGCAGCCAGTGCGCGGTGGCGAGGTCCTCCATCCAGCGGACCCAGACGGTGTTGTTGACGTGGCCGTTCTCGTCGATGTGCTCGGGGAGTGCGGTGAAAGTCCGGGCGAAGGTATGGCTCATGGCGCGAGCCTACCGGCTGCGGGCGGGGAATCCAGAGCTTCGCGCGCTCCCGCCTCCCCGCAGGAAGGAACCCACGAAAAGAGGGACTGTCCCTATATTTCAGACGTGGGATGGGGTGACCCGTTACGTCCCTTCGCTCCCGGCCTCCTCGCCCATCTGCCACAGGATGAAGGCGTACTCCTCGGCCGTCTCGCGCAGGCTCTCGAAGCGGCCCGACTTGCCGCCGTGGCCGGCGCCCATGTTGGTCTTCAAGAGCAGCTCGTTGTCGTCGGTCTTGCGCTCGCGCAGGCGGGCGACCCACTTGGCCGGTTCCCAGTAGGTCACGCGCGGGTCGTTGAGGCCGGCGGTGACCAGCATCGGCGGGTAGGCCTGCGCCCTGACGTTGTCGTAGGGCGAGTAGCTGCGGATCAGCTCGAACGCTTCCCTGTCCTCGATCGGGTTGCCCCATTCGGGCCATTCGCCCGGAGTCAGCGGCAGCGAGGCGTCGAGCATCGTCGCCAGCACGTCGACGAACGGCACGTGCGCGACGACCGCGCCCCACAGCTCGGGGTCGGAGTTGATCACCGCGCCCATGAGCTCGCCGCCGGCCGAGCCGCCCGAGATGCTGATCCGCCCGGCCTCGGTGTAGCCGCGCTCGACCAGCCCGCGCGCGACATCGACGAAGTCGGTGAAGGTGTTGGTGCGCTGCTCGAGCTTGCCGGCCTTGTACCAGGCGCGGCCGAGGTCGTCGCCGCCGCGGATGTGCGCGATCGCGTAGGCGAAGCCGCGGTCGACCAGGGTCAGCCGCGTGGTCGAGAACCCCGGGTCGATGGCGATGCCATAGGCGCCGTAGCCGTAGAGGTGCAGCGGGCCCGGCGACCGGCGGTCCTGGCGGTACATGATCGAGACCGGGATCGGCGTGCCGTCGCGCGCGCGAATCTCGAGCCGCTCGGTCGTGTACAGCTCGCGGTCGTAGCCCGAGGGGATTTCTTGCACCTTGAGCAGCTCGAGCCGGCGCTCGGCGACGTGGAAGTCGTAGGTCGAGGCCGGGCTGACCATCGATTCGTACGACAGCCGGATCACCGTCTGCTCGTACTCGGGGTTGTTGCCGGTGCCGGCCGAGTAGCTCGCCTCGGGGAATTCGATCGGCTCGATGCGGGCGGGGTCGTCGTAGTAGCGGATCTCGAGCCGGTCGAGCCCGGCGAGGCGGCCCTCGACCACGTAGAAGTCGCGGAACAGCTCGAAGCCGGTCAGGTAAAACGCGTCCGAGCCCTCGATCAGCGTGGTCCACTCGCCCGGACGGGCGAGCGGCGCGGTGGCGAGGCGGAAGTTCTCGTGGGTGTCGTTAGCGTGGATGTAGAGCACCGCGCCGCCCGCCTCCGGGCGCACGTCGACGTCGTACTCGACGCCCTTCTCGCGCGGGCGCACGAGGATCGGCGCGGCAAGCGGCTCGGCGGCGGGGATCAGGCGCACCTCGCTGGTCTCGTGGTCGCCGGCCGAGACGATCACCCAGTCCTCGGCCGCCGAGAGCGAGGCCGAGACGCGAAAGCCGTCGTCGTCCTCGTGGTACAATTCGACGTCCTGCTCGAGCGGCTGGCCGAGCCAGTGCAGCCGCGCGTTGTCGGTGCGCCACTGCTCGTTGGCGAGCGAGTAGATCAGCCCCTTGTCGTCGGCGACCCACACCAGCGCCGACAACGTGCCGGGGATCTCGTCGGGCACGTGCTGGCCGGTGGCGAGGTCCTTGATCCGCACGGTGAATCGCTCGGAGCCGTTGTCGTCGACCGAGTAGGCGAGACGCTTCCCGTCCCGGCTGACCGAGATCGCGCCGAGGCGGAAGTAGTCCTTGCCATCGGCCAGCGCCGGCTCGTCGAGGATCAGCTCGTCGGAGCCGCCCGCCACGGGCTTGCGCCACCATTTCTTGTACTCGGCGCCTTCCTCGAACTCGATCCAGTAGAGCTAGTCGCCGTCCTTCTGCGGGACCGACTTGTCGGCTTCCTTGATCCGCGCGCGCATCTCCTTGAACAGCGCCTCGACCGTATCCTTGTGCGGCGCCATGCGCGCCTCGAACCAGGCGTTCTCGGCCGCGAGGTGCTCGAGCACCGCCTTGTCGGTCACTTCCGGATAGCCGGGGTCGCGCAGCCAGGCGTAGTCGTCGGCGACGGTGATCCCGTGATGGGTGACGGTGGAGGGCTTCTTCGCGGCAACCGGCGGCCGCTGAGGAGTGGCATCGTTCATGGGCCGCCTCTATGTAGGCCGGGAAAGGACCGCAACAATGCTGATGCAGACCCACGAAGCCCGCCTCGCCGCGCTGCGCAAGGAGCTCGAGCGGCAGGGCCTCGACGGGTTCGTGGTGCCGATCTCCGACGAGCATCTGTCGGAATACGTCGGCGCCTATGCCCAGCGGCTCGCCTGGCTGACCGGGTTCGGCGGATCCGCCGGGACCGCGGCGGTGCTCAGGGACAAGGCGGCGATCTTCGTCGACGGCCGCTACACGCTGCAGGTGCGCGACCAGGTCGACGGGCGGCTCTACGAGTACAAGTCGGTGCCGCAGGATTCGCTCGCGGCGTGGCTGGCGGCCAACGCGGGCGCGGGCGCGAAAGTCGGCTTCGACCCCTGGCTGCACACCAGCGGCTGGGCCAAGGCGGCAGCCAAGGCGCTCGACGCCGTCGGTGCGGAACTGGTGCCGGTCTCGGCCAACCCGGTCGACGCCGTGTGGCAGGACCGGCCCGAACCGTCGGCCGCGCCGGCCTTCGTGCAGGATGACGCGCTCGCCGGCCGCTCGAGCGCCGACAAGCGCGCCGAAGTCGGCGAGTGGCTCAAGGCCGAGAAGCTCGACGCGGCGGTGATCTCGGCGCTCGATTCGGTCGCCTGGCTGCTCAACGTGCGCGGGTCGGACGTCGAGCGCACGCCGGTGGCGCTGTCCTACGTGATCGCCCATGCCGACGGCACGGCCGACTGGTTCATCGCCCCCGAGAAGGTGCCGCCGGAGGTCGCCGCGCATCTCGGCAACGCGGTTCGCGTGCGGCCGCGCGACCAGTTTACCGCGGCACTGGCCGAGCTTGCCGGCAAGCGCGTCGCCGCCGATCCCGAGCGCTCGGTCGCGGCGATCTTCACCGCGCTCGAGGCAGCGAAGGCCGAAGTAGTCCGCGCGACCGACCCGGTCGTGCTGCCCAAGGCGGTCAAGAACGACGCCGAACGCGCCGGCCACCGCGCGGCGCAGGCGCGCGATGGCGCCGCGGTCGCCCGTTTCCTCCACTGGCTGTCGATCGAGGCGCCGAAGGGCGAGGTCGACGAGCTCTCGGCCGCGGCGCGCCTGCACCAGTTCCGCCAGGACACCGGCGACTTGCGCGACCTCAGCTTCGACACGATCAGCGGCGCCGGCCCGAACGGCGCGATCGTCCACTACCGGGTGAGCGAGGAGACCAACCGCCGGCTCGAACAGGACAGCGTCTACCTGGTCGATTCGGGCGGGCAGTACGCCGACGGCACGACCGACATCACCCGCACCGTGTGGATCGGCCCCGGGGAGCCGCCCGCCGAGGTGAGGGACCGCTTCACCCGTGTGCTCAAGGGCCACATCGCGCTCGCCGTGCAGACCTTCCCGCGGGGCACCACCGGATCGCAGCTCGACACGCTGGCGCGGCAGTTCCTGTGGCAGACCGGGCTCGACTACGCGCACGGCACGGGCCACGGCGTCGGCGCGTTCCTCGCGGTTCACGAAGGGCCGCAGCGCATCGCCAAACCGCGCGGCGGGCAGGCGGGAACCGAACAGGAGCTGCTCGCGGGAATGATCCTGTCGAACGAGCCCGGCTACTACAAGACCGGCGAATACGGCATCCGCATCGAGAACCTGGTGTTGGTCGAGCCCCGCAAGATTGCCGGCCAGGAGGGCGACTGGCTCGGGTTCGAGACGCTGACGCTGGCGCCGATCGACAGGGCGCTGGTCGACCGCGCGCTGCTGTCCCCTGCCGAAGTCTCGTGGTGGAATGCGTACCATGCGCGGGTCCGCGAGGTGCTCGCACCGCAGCTCGAGGGCGCGGCGCTGGCCTGGCTGGAGGACGCCTGCGCGCCCTTGTAGAGGCGCTATCGTTCTTCTAATGTTCTCGAGGTCGCGAGTCGCAGCAGGGGAGGACGCGGCATGCTTGGATACTGCAGTCTCGGCACCAACGACCTCAAGGCGTCGGCCGAGTTCTACGAACCGATCGCACAGGTCTTGGGCCACAGCCGGGTGATGGAGACCGAGCGCGCGGTCATGTGGAGCTCGCCGGGCCAGGGCGCGGCGTTCTGCGTGATCAAGCCCTACGACGGGCAGCCGGCGACCGTCGGCAACGGCACGATGTTCGGCTTCGCGACCGAAACCGACGAGCAGGTCGACCGGATCTATCACTATGCGCTGGCCAACGGCGGCCGCGACGAAGGCCCGCCCGGCGAGCGTTCGCCGCAGTTCTACGGGGCCTATTTTCGCGATCCGGCGGGCAACAAGCTGGTCGCGTACCACTTCCGGGCGGACGCGGCATGACTGCGCGCTCGCTCGAGCGCTTCCCGGTGCATCTCGGCAACGGCGGTACCGCGGTGCCGCAACCCGAGTTCCCGCGCGATGAGCGGGCGATGCAGTGGTACACCGACTACGCCGCGCGCCATGCCGAGGATGGCGAGGCCGGGCGGCTGGTCTCGTGCTTCCGCTTCACCGAGGACTGGGCCGGCTGGGAGATGCATCCGGCCGGCGACGAGCTCGTCGTCTGCGTCGAGGGCGGCCTGACCCTGATCCAGGAATTGGGCGGGGAGCAGGTGCGCACTTCGCTTGGCCCCGGCGAATACGCGGTCAACCCGGCCGGTGTCTGGCACACGGCGGACGTTCCCGACCACGCTACCGGGTTCTTCGTCACGCCCGGGGTGGGCACTCAGGGGCGATCGCGCTGATCCGCCGCTTGCCCGGGGGTGAACGACGCTTGCCGCGGGTTACAAATTGCGACAATTTTGCCCCCGCCCGGCAAAGAGGTGCGACATTGGGCAGGTAAGACCCGATCGTGGGTGGCGGGGCGCCGCTCCCTTTGCTCCCCTTCAGGCCGGCGCCCCGTTACTCCCGAACGGGGGTTTCTGGAGAGACTGCTCATGCGCAAGTCGCTTGTCCTGTCGCTTGCCGCGGTCGCCGCTCTTGGCGCCGGCACCGCCTATGCCCGCGGCGAGGCGCGCCCCGAGCCGCGCGCGATGACCCGCGCCGACGTCGAGCAGCGCACCTCGGCGATGTTCGCCCGGATGGACGCCAACGCCGACGGCGTGCTCGACGCGGCCGACCGCGAGGCGACGCGCCGCGAGGCGTTCGGGCGGATCGATGCCGACGGCGACGGCTCGATCAGCTTTGCCGAATTCGAAACCCGGCGCGACGGGCGACGCCAGAGCCGTGCCGGCCGTGACCGAGCCCGGCCGGCCTTCGGCCACCGTGGCATGACCCGCACCGCCGATGCCGACAACGACGGCACCGTCACCGCCGCCGAGTTCACCACCGCCGCGCTGGCGCGGTTCGACAAGGCCGACGCCAACGGCGACGGCACAATCAGCCTTGAAGAACGCCGCGAAGCGCGCCAGCACATGCGTCACAACATGCGCCGCGGGCGTCCCGCGCGGGGCGCCGGCTGAGCCACGATCGGGGAGGACGTCAGCGCCGGTGAACGATTCGACCGCGACCCGCGTCCTGCTCGTCGACGACGAACCGAGTCTGAGGCAGCCGCTGGCGGATTATCTGGTCCGTCAGGGGTTCGTCGTCCGCCAGGCCGAGGATGCGGCCAAGGCGCGGTCGGCGCTGCTCGAGGAAACCCCCGACCTGGTGCTGCTCGACATCATGATGCCCGGCGAGGACGGCCTGTCGCTGTGCCGGCACCTGTCGGAAGCCAAGAACATCCCGGTCATCCTCCTGACCGCGCGCGCCGAGGCGACCGACCGCATCGTCGGGCTCGAGATCGGCGCCGACGACTACGTGGTCAAGCCGTTCGAACCGCGCGAACTGGTCGCGCGAATCCGCTCGGTGCTGCGCCGCGCGGGCAAGCAGGCCCAGGCGGCTCCCGACGAGGACGCGCTCTACGAATTCGAAGGCTGGCAGCTCGATCCGCTCAAGCGGCGCCTGACCGACCCCGAGGGCACGGTCGTGCCGCTGTCGTCGGCCGAGTTCCGCCTGCTGGTCGCGTTCCTTACGCACCCGCGCCAGGTGCTCGACCGCGACCGCCTGCTCGACATGGTCCAGGGGCGCGAAGCGCACCTGTTCGATCGCGCGGTCGACAACCAGGTCAGCCGGCTGAGGCGCAAGATGGAAGCCGACAGCCGCGACCCCAAGCTGATCCAGACCGTGTGGGGAGGCGGCTACCGCCTTGCAGCCGACGTCAAGCGCACCGCGCCCGAGCGCGGTTGAACTCCCGATGCGCCGCTTCCTCCCCAAGAGCCTCCTCGGGCAGATGCTGCTGTCGGTCGCCCTGGCGCTGCTCGTGGCGCAGACGATCTCGGCGGTGCTGCAATACCGCGCGGCCGAGCAGCGCCGCGAGCTGTGGGCGCTCAACGGGCTGGCGTTCCAGCTCGTCTCCGAGCCGCGGTTCGACTTCCGCCAGGCGAAGCCCGCCGAGGGCGCCACCACCGGCAGGCAGAGCTGGCAGCGCTTCCGCGTCGAGCACACCGAGACCTACCCGCTGCGGCCGGGCGAAACCCGCGATCCGCAGCGCGAAGCCATGATCGCGGCCATCCTCGTCGAGCAGGGCATCAGCCCCGCCGAAATCCTGGTCACGACGCGCAAGGTCATCGACGATCCCTATGTGGTCGGGCGTTTGCAGGCGCGCGGGCAATGGCAGCAGCGGGCCGAATGGTCCGACGCCGAGTTCATCGTCGCCGCGATGGGTCGTGCGGAAGGAAACGAGTGGACGGTCGCGCGTTGGCCGCGCTCGGCCGGCGAGCCGACCCAGCTCGGCTGGCTGATCGGCCAGACGCTGCTGCTCTACGCGCTGCTGGTGGGCGGGCTGGCCTGGCTGCTGCGGAGGATCACCCGGCCGATCGCCGCGCTGACGCGGCGACTCGAGCACTTCGCGGCGACGCGCGAGCTCGACGGGCAGCTCGAGCCGACCGGGCCCGACGACACCCGCCGGCTGATCGCCGCGCACAACGCGATGGAAGCGCGCATCGCCGCGCTGCTCAACGAGAAGGACGTCATGCTCGGCGCGATCGGGCACGACCTCAAGACCCCGCTCGCGGCGCTGCGCGTACGCATCGAGTCGGTCGAGGACGACGCCGAACGCGCCAAGATGGCCGCCAGCATCGAGGACATCACGCGCTCGCTCGACGACATCCTCTCGCTTGCCCGCGTCGGCCGCCCGAGCGATCCGCTCGAGCGCACCGAACTGTCCGCGCTGCTCGCCGCGGTGGTCGAAGAGTTCGAGGACATGCAGGAGCCGGTCGAGCTGGCCGAGAGCGTGCGGCTGGCGATGCCGCTCCGGGCCACCTGGCTGAGGCGCGCGCTGCGCAACCTGATCGAGAACGCGCTGCGCTACGGCGAGCGCGCGCGGGTCTCGCTGGTCCGCGAGGGGCGCTTCGCCGTGATCCGCATCGAGGACGACGGCCCCGGCATCCCGGTGGGCGAGATCGCCGCGATGATGGAACCCTTTTCGCGCGGCGAATCCTCGCGCAACCGCGAGACCGGCGGCGCCGGCCTCGGCCTGACGCTGGCGCGCGCGATCGCCGAACAGCACGGCGGCACCCTGGCGCTGCGCAACCGGCCCGGCGCCGGCGGCAAGGTCGAAGGGCTGGTCGCCGAGCTGCGCTTGCCAATCGACTGACGGCTTCGCCTTTCCGCCGCCGCGCTGCTAGGCGGTTGCCCGAGAAACCAACTTCCGGAGTCGCCCTTCCTTGAAGCGTCTTGCTGCCACCGCGCTCGCCGGCCTGCTGCTCGCCGGCTGCGCCACCGCCCCGTTCGCCGAGGCGCCCGCGCCGGCCACGACCTCCGGTCCGCTGTCGACGACCGTGCCGAGCGACCTGCCGCGCATCGCCCGCCCGCTGCACTACGCGATCGAGGTCGTGCCCGACGCGGCCCATCTCGCGTTTACCGGCGCGGCGCGGATCGACATCGAGCTCTACGAACGCACCGACACGCTCACGCTCCACGCCAACGAACTCGAGTTCGCCTCGGTGCGGCTGACGCCGGCGGGCGGCGGCACAAGCGTCACGCTCACGCCCGAGATCGACGCCGCCGCGCAAACCGTCCGGCTGCTCGCCCCGGCGGAGCTGGCGCCGGGGCGCTACAGCGTCGCCTTCGACTACCGCGGAAAGATCAACACCCAGGCGACCGGCCTGTTCGCGCTCGACTACCCCGACAAGCGCAGCGGCGAGACCGTGCGCGGGCTGTTCACCCAGTTCGAGGCGCCCGACGCACGCCGCTTCGCGCCGATGTTCGACGAGCCGAGCTACAAGGCGACCTTCGACCTCTCGGCGGTGGTCCCGGCGGGGCAGATGGCCGTCAGCAACATGCCGATCGCGTCCGAGCAGGCGCTCGACGGCGGACGCAAGCGGGTGACCTTCGCGACCACGCCGGTGATGTCGAGCTACCTGCTGTTCTTCGCCGTCGGCGATTTCGAGCGTCTCTCGACCAAGGGCCCCGGCGGCGTCGACGTCGGCATCGTCAGCCCGGCCGGCAGCGGCGAGCAGGCGCGGCTCGCGCTCGAATCGACCCCGCCACTGCTCGAATACTACACCGACTACTTCGGCGTGCCCTACCCGCTGCCCAAGCTCGACAACATCGCCGCCCCCGGGCAGTCGCAGTTCTTCGGCGCGATGGAGAACTGGGGTGCGATCCTGACCTTCGAGCGCTACCTGCTGATCGACCCGACGATCACCGATCCGGCGACCCAGAATTACATGTACACCGCGCTCGCGCACGAAGTCGCCCACCAGTGGTTCGGCGACATCGTGACGATGGCCTGGTGGGACGACCTGTGGCTCAACGAGGGCTTCGCCAGCTGGATGGAGACCAAGGCCAGCGCCAGGTTCCGGCCGGACTGGTTTCCGCTCCTGACGCGGGTCAACGGCCGCGAGACCGCGATGGGCTACGACGCCTTCGCCACCACGCACCCGGTGATCCAGCCGATCCGCACGGTCGCCGAGACCAACGAGGCGTTCGACGCGATCTCGTACTCGAAGGGCGAGGCGGTTATCGCGATGCTCGAGGCCTATGCCGGCGAGGACACCTGGCGCGAGGGCATCCGCCGCTACATCCAGCGCCACCGCTACGGCAACACGACCAGCGACGACCTGTGGCGCGCGGTCGAGGAGTCCGGCGCCGAAGGCCTGGTGGAGATCGCACACGACTTCACGCTCCAGCCGGGCGTGCCCCTGGTGCGCGCCGAGGCCGAGTGCCGCCAGGGCACCACCTCGCTTGGCCTGACGCAAGGCGAGTTCAGCCGCGACCGCAAGGACGAGGTGGCCGCGAACCCGCAGCGCTGGCGCGTGCCGATGCTGATCCAGGTCGGCTCGGCGGCGCCGGTGCGGCACGTGCTCGAAGGCCGCGCGTCGCTCGAACTGCCCGGGTGCGGGGCGGTGGTCGTCAACAGCGGCCAGCTCGGCTACTTCCGTTCGCTCTACTCGCCGGCGATGGGCCAGGCGCTGGTCGAGGCGCTGCCCGGCCTCGAGCCGATCGACCAGCTCGGCCTGGTGCGCGACGCCTTCGCGCTCGCGCAGGCCGGCTACCAGACCGCCGGACGCTCGCTCGACCTGCTCGCCGCCGTGCCCGGCGAGGCCAATCCGGTCGTCGCGCTCGGCGCTGTCGCGCGCTGGGGCCAGGTC
>JAEZES010000225.1 GCA_023432995.1 Pseudomonadota bacterium | reverse complement strand
AAAGATTTCGAAGGCGGCCCCGGGCGCCGGGGCCGCTTTCATTTTATCCGTTCGAGCGAACGGTGTTGGAGGAACGGTCGCAATCCGGCGATTGTTTCGCAAGCAAGGGGCCAAGAAACGCCCCGTACCGCCCCGGGCCGGACTGCCCGGACACAGAGGCCCCGCCCGGCATAGGGCCCGGCGGGCGAAGGAAAATCCATGTTTGACGTGAAAAAAGTATCGATCGAGTGGGGCGGTGAAACGCTGACCCTCGAAACGGGCAAGGTTGCCCGCCAGGCCGACGGCGCCGTGATGGCGACGCTGGGCGAAACGGTCGTCCTGTGCGCCGTGACCGCCGCGAAGTCGGTCAAGGAAGGGCAGGATTTCTTCCCGCTCACCGTCCATTATCAGGAAAAATACTCGGCCGCAGGGCGCATCCCCGGCGGCTTCTTCAAGCGCGAACGCGGCGCGACCGAAAAGGAAACGCTCGTCAGCCGTCTGATCGACCGTCCGATCCGCCCGCTGTTCCCTGAAGGCTTCTATAATGAGATCAACGCCATCGCCCAGGTTCTGAGCTATGACGGTCACAATGAGCCCGACATCCTCGCGATGGTCGCGGCGTCGGCTGCGCTCACCATTTCGGGGGTACCCTTCATGGGTCCGATCGGCGCTGCCCGCGTCGGTTACCTCAATGGCGAATATATTCTGAACCCGACCGACGAACAGGTTGCCGAGGGCGATCTCGACCTCGTCGTTGCCGCGACGCACGACGCGGTGATGATGGTCGAATCCGAAGCCAATGAACTTTCCGAAGAAGTCATGCTCGGCGCGGTGATGTTTGCGCACGACGCGTGCAGGGAGGTCGTGAAGGCGATCATCAACCTTGCTGAACAGGCCGCCAAGGATCCTTGGGAGATCGCGTCGTCGGACGACAATGCCGCGCTCAAGGACAAGCTGAAGAAGCTGATCGGCAAGGACATTGCCGCGGCGTACAAGCTCACCGACAAATCGGCGCGCTCCAATGCATTGAACGAAGCGCGCGCGAAGGCCAAGGAGCAGTTCGTCGCAGACGGGCTCGACCCACAGGCGGTGATGGCCGGCATCAAGCTGGTCAAGAAGCTCGAAGCTGAGATCGTTCGCACCGCCATCCTCAAGGAGGGCAAGCGCATCGACGGCCGCACCACGACGCAGATCCGTCCGATCGTTGCCGAGACGCACTTCCTGCCGCGCGCGCACGGTTCAGCGCTCTTCACCCGCGGTGAGACGCAGACCATCGCGACCTGCACGCTCGGTACCAAGGAAAGCGAGCAGATGGTCGATGGCCTGAACGGCCTCAGCTACCAGAATTTCATGCTCCACTATAACTTCCCGCCTTATTCGGTCGGTGAAGTGGGCCGCTTCGGTGCGCCAGGCCGCCGTGAAGTCGGTCATGGCAAGCTCGCGTGGCGCGCGCTGCATCCGGTTCTGCCGTCGAAGGACGACTTCCCCTACACGATCCGCCTGACCAGCGACATCACCGAGTCGAACGGCTCGTCGTCGATGGCATCGGTCTGCGGTGGCAGCCTCGCGATGATGGACGCCGGCGTGCCGATCAAGCGTCCGGTCTCGGGCATCGCCATGGGCCTGATCCTGGAAGGCAAGGATTTCGCGATCCTGTCCGACATCCTGGGTGACGAGGATCACCTGGGCGACATGGACTTCAAGGTGGCGGGCACGTCCGAAGGCATCACCACGATGCAGATGGACATCAAGATCGCTGGTATCACCAAGGAGATCTTCGAGGCCGCGCTGAAGCAGGCGAAAGAAGGCCGCGCGCATATCCTGGGCGAGATGAACAAGGCGCTGGGCGAGGTCCGCACCGAACTGTCGGCGCATGCGCCGCGGATCGAAACCTTCACCATCGACAAGTCGAAGATCCGCGAAGTGATCGGCACGGGCGGCAAGGTGATCCGCGAGATCGTCGCCACCACCGGTGCAAAGGTCGATATCGACGACGAAGGCCTGATCAAGATCAGCTCGAGCGATCTCACGCAGATCGAAGCCGCGATGAACTGGATCAAGGGCATCGTCGAAGAGGCCGAGGTCGGCAAGATCTACACCGGCAAGGTCGTCAACCTAGTCGACTTCGGTGCGTTCGTGAACTTCATGGGCGGCAAGGACGGCCTCGTCCACGTGTCCGAGATGAAGAACGAGCGGGGCGAGAAGCCGACCGACGTCGTCAGCGAAGGCCAGGAGGTCAAGGTCAAGGTGCTCGAGATCGATCAGCGCGGCAAGGTCCGCCTGTCGATGCGGGTGGGCGACCAGGAAACCGGTGCCGAGCTCGAGGACACCCGGCCGCCGCGCGAGCCGCGCGGCGATCGTGGTGACCGGGGCGACCGGGGCGACCGCCGGCCCGGCGGGCGCGACCGTGATCGCGGTCCGCGCGGCGACCGGGGGCGCGACGACCGCGGTCCCCGCCGCGATCGCGACGACCGTCCGCAGCGCGACCGCGAGGAGCGCGAAGGCGGCAATCCAGACCACCTGCCGGCGTTCCTGAAGGACGACTGACCACCAGGTCAGCATCCTCAAGCTCGCTTGAGGTTCTGAAATATCCGAATGAAAACAGGGCCGTGAGGAGCAATCCTCGCGGCCCTTGTTCGTGCCGGCCGGCGCGAACGATCTTGTTAACCTGCTAATGCTAACAGGAGCGCCGGGGAGCGGGAGCGGGTTAATGCGAGCAGCCGCCAGAGAGCAGGCCGCGCGGGTCGGATTCTTGCCCTTCCGAAGGGACTACCTGACGATCGAGGTCGCCGTGCTGGTGGCGATCGTGTTAACCGCGCTCGCCTCCTATTACCGGGAATCGCTTACCGGGCTCGAACAGGATTTCACCCCGCTCGGCGATGGCTCGGTCTACTACAGCTACCAATACGGCGACCAGACCAACGGCGGGACCTCGAAGGCCGCGGCCGATCCCGACCAGCGCCTCGCCTGGACCTGCGACCTCACGCGCACCTACCAGTACGGCTACTGCGGTTTCGGCCTGCGGTTCGACACGGCCGATGCGGGGCAGGGGATCGACCTCAGCCGGTACAAGAGCGCGAGAATCGCTCTTCGCTACGAGGGGCCGGGCCAGTCGCTGCGCGTCTCGCTCAAGAACGTGGACCAGCGCTACACCGCGCTCGGGGCGCCGTCGGACGAAAAGGCCAACGAGACCAGCCTGCCGATCTCGCCAGGCCGGCAGACGGTCGAAGTCGTCTTCGACGAGCTCGTCGTGCCCGAATGGTGGAAGGGCAGCGCCGATGCGGCCGAGCTCGCGCGGCCCGAATTCGGCCAGGTCGTGGCGATGGAGCTTCTCACCGGCCTCGAAGCGCGACCGGGCCGCCACCGCCTGAGCATCGAGCGGATCACGTTCCAGGGCAGCACGGCGAGCGCCGAAGCGTGGTACAGCGGCCTCGCGCTGGGTTGGCTGCTGATGATCGGTGCGATCCTGCTCCACCGCCGCAGGGAGGCGGCCGCTTGGCGGGCCAGGCTGTTCGGTTCGATGCGGACGATCGTTGACACGATCCCGCACATCGTGTGGTCGCTCGATCGCGACGGCAACGCCCATGTCAATCGCCGGTGGGAAGGCTTCACCGGGAGGCCGTTCCCCGCGGGCGACGGGGCGCTCGCGCTTCGTCGGCTGGTTCATCGCGACGATCTCCGCGCGGCTCTCGCCGAATGGGATCGCTGCGTGCGCTCGGGGAGCGAATTCGACGTCCAGCTGCGCATACGCCACCATTCGGGCGAGTACCGCTGGGTGCTCGCCCGGGCGATGCCGGCCCGCGACGGCAACGGCGAGACGACCGGCTGGTACGGGACGTGCACCGATGTCCACGACCGGGTGCTCGCGCAGCACGCGCTGCGCACCAGTGTCGAGAAGGAGCGCCGGCGGTCGAAGGAGCTCAAGTGGGCGAGCGAGCACGATGCCCTCACGCAACTGCCCAACCGCCGCGCTTTCGAGGCCCGCCTCGACCAGGTCGCCAGGAACGCGCAGGAGAGCGGCACCGAAGCCGCGCTGCTGCTGATCGACATCGACTACTTCAAGCACGTCAACGACACGCTCGGCCACGCGGCGGGCGACACGCTGCTGCGGGCGATCGCCGAACGGCTGCGGAAATCGGTCCGCGGCGACGATTTCGTCGCCCGCATCGGCGGTGATGAATTCGCCGTGATCCTGCCCGACCTGCGCGATTGCGTGGATATCACGCCGCTCGGCCTGGCCGTGGCCGAGGCGATCCAGCGGCCGCTCACGGTCGGGGGGCACGTCGTGCGGCCGGGCGCGAGCGTCGGCGGGGCGATCTACCCGCGCGACGCCTCGACCGCCGACGACTTCCTCAAGCGGGCCGATGCCGCGCTCTACCACCTCAAGCGCTCGGGCCGTGGCGGGTTCAGGTTCTTCCAGAGCCACATGCTCGACGAGGTCACGCGCGCCGCGCTCCAGCTGGCGCGCGCCCGGGAGGCGATCGCCGAGAACAGCATCGTTGCCGTCTACCAGCCGAAGGTCTCGGTCGGCGGCGGGGCCGTGGTCGGGTTCGAGGCGTTGCTGCGCTACCGGCCCGCGTCGGGCGAGCTCGGGCTGCCCGAGACGCTGGCCGAGGCGTTCGAGCATTACGAGCTGGCGGCGCGGATCGGCGCGTTGATGCAGGGGCACGTGGCGCGCGACGTCCGCCGCTGGATCGATGCCGGCTTGCCGTTCGGCCGCGTCTCGATCAACGCGGCGCCGGCCGAGTTCCTCCGCGACGACTACGCCGAACGGCTGCTCGGCATCCTCGAACGGCACGCCGTGCCGCCCCAGTGCATCGAGATCGAGGTTACCGAACACGCGTTCGTCGAGCGCGGTCCCGAGTACGTCGCGCGGGCGCTCAATTCGCTCAAGGCGGCCGGGGTGACGATCTCGCTCGACGACTTCGGGACCGGCTATTCGTCGCTGTCGCACATGCGCGACTTCCCGGTCGACCTGATCAAGATCGACAAGTCCTATACCGGCAAGGTCGCGGACGACGACGGCAGCGCCGCACTCGTCGCCGGCGTGATCCATCTCGCCTGCAGCCTCGGCCTCGAGGTCGTCGCCGAGGGCGTCGAGACGCCGCAGCAGTTCGAACTGCTGCGGGTCATGGGCTGCCATTACGCCCAGGGCCACCTGCTCGGCCGGCCGGTCCACGGCGACTGCGTGCCCGACTGCTTCGGCGAGGCGCCCGCAGTCAGGTCGGCCGCGTAAGCCCGGCCCGCCTCTATCCAGCCATCGGGCACCGCCGGCCCTTGCGCCGCGGCGCCCGACGCGTATTCGGGGACCGTGAACTCCGTAGATAACCCGATGCTTATTGCGCTTGGGGCCTCTTACCCGCGAGGTTCGATCCTTGTCCGCGACGGGCGGACGCCATCGGGAAGCCAGGCGACGTGCTGAAGATCCGCCGTATCCCGATCGACACCCATCCGGAGAACACCGCGTTCCTGCTACGGCACGGCAACGGCTATTCTGCCGAGCAGTACCAGGCGCTGCGCAAGCTGCGCGTGTGGAGCGACCAGGCCGAGATCCTCGCCACGCTGGCGCTGGTCGACGACGAGACGATCGTGGCCCCGGGGGAGATCGGGCTGGGCGAGCAGGCCTTCCGCCGGCTCGGATGCGCGGAAGGCTGCGAGGTCTCGATCGAGCAGGCGCGGCCGCCGGCGAGCCTCGAGTTCGTCAAGCGCAAGATCCAGGGCGATACCCTGCACGAGAGCGAGATCGCGGCGATCGTCGGCGACGTCGCCGGCTACCTCTACTCGCCGATGGAGATCGCCGCGTTCCTCGTCGCCTGCGCCGGGTTCATGAGCACGCAAGAGACGCTGTCGCTGACGCGGGCGATGATCGAGGCCGGCAACCAGCTCGACTGGAAGTCGCCGCTCGTGGTCGACAAGCATTGCATCGGCGGGATTCCCGGCAACCGCACCTCGATGATCGTCGTGCCGATCGTCGCCGCGCACGGGCTGATCTGCCCGAAGACCTCGTCGCGGGCGATCACGTCGCCGGCCGGCACCGCCGACACGATGGCCGTGCTCGCCAACGTCGATCTGACCCGCGAGCGGATGGCCGCGATCGTGGCGCAGGAGAAGGCGTTCCTCGCGTGGGGCGGGCGGGTCAACCTGTCGCCGGCCGACGACGTGCTGATCTCGGTCGAGCGGCCGCTGCGGCTCGACACGTTCGAGCAGATGGTCGCCTCGATCCTGTCGAAGAAGGTCGCCGCGGGATCGACCCACCTGGTGATCGACATCCCCCTCGGCCCGACCGCCAAGGTCCGCTCGCAACGCGACGCGATCCGCCTGCGCAAGCTGTTCGAATACGTCGCCCGCCATCTCGGCATCGTGACCGACGTGGTGATCACCGACGGGTCGCAGCCGGTCGGGCGCGGGGTCGGGCCGCTGCTCGAGGCGCGCGATGCGATGGCGGTGCTGCGCAACGAGGACGATGCCCCGGCGGACCTGCGCGAGCGAGGGGTCGTGCTGGCCGGGCGCATGCTCGAGTTCGACCCGGAGCTCGAAGGCGGCAAGGGCTACGCCCGCGCGCTCGAGCTGCTCGCGTCGGGCGCCGCGCTGGCGGCGATGGAGCGGATGATCGAGGCGCAGGGCCGGCGCATCGACGAGCCACAGCTCGGCGTCTTCCGCCACGACGTCAAGGCGGCCCGGGCGGGGACGGTGGCGCAGATCGATTGCGAGCGCATCGCCCGGATCGCGCGGCTGGCCGGCGCGCCGATGGACGAGGGCGCGGGGATCGACCTGCAGCGAAAGGTCGGCGCGCGCGTCAGCCCCGGCGACGTGCTCTACCGCATCTACGCCAATTCCGAGACCGGGCTCGGGTTCGCCCGCGACCTCGTGGCCGAGCATCCGGCGTACGAGATCACCCCGTGAACTGTGCCGTCTTCGGCTTTGCCGAGAGCGCCGCACCGGCTGCCCGGCTGGCGCGCGAGCTCGGCGTGCCGTGCCACGAGGTGGCGGTTCACCGCTTTCCCGACGGCGAAAGCAGGGTGCGCGTGCCCGCCGCGCCCGCGACGGCGCTCGTCTACCGCTCGCTCGACCATCCCAACGACAAGATCGTCGAACTGCTGCTGGCCGCTTCGGCGCTGCGCGACGGGGGCGCCAGGCGGCTGGTGCTGGTCGTCCCCTACCTCGCCTACATGCGCCAGGACATGGCGTTCCAGCCGGGCGAGGCGGTCAGCCAGCGGGTCGTCGGCCGCCTGCTGGCGCAGGCATGCGACGCGTTGCTGACGCTCGATCCGCATCTGCACCGGGTGCGCTCGCTGTCCGAGGTCATGCCGGGCATCGAGGCTGTCGCGCTCTCGGCGGCGCCGGTGCTGGCCGCGGCGCTCGATACCGCCGGCGAGCCCCTGCTTGTCGGCCCCGACGAGGAATCGCGCCAATGGGTCGAGGCGATCGCCCACCCTCGGGGCCTCCCCTTCCTGCTCGGCCGCAAGCGCCGTCTCGGCGACCACCAGGTCGAGCTGGAGATCGACGGAATCGAGCGCGTCGCCGGCCGTACGGCCGTGTTGGTCGACGACCTGCTGTCGAGCGGAGGCACGATCAAGGCCGCCGCCCGGCAGTTGCGCGAGGCGGGCGCGGCACGGATCGAGGTTCTCGCCACCCACTGCCTCGCCGCGGCCGAAGACCTCGAAGCGATCCGCAACGCCGGCGTGTCGTTGCTGCAAACGACCGACACGGTTGCTGGCCAGGTCGGCACATTGCCGGTAGCCGGCCTGCTCGCCGGCGAAGTACGGCAGCGCGGCTGGCTCGACTGAAAGGGTGCACATGGCGTCGCAGGGCCTGACACTGACATTCCACGGCGCGGCCCAGACGGTGACCGGCTCGTGCCTTGAATTCACCCATGGCCGGTCGATGCTGGTCGATTGCGGGCTGTTCCAGGGGTCGCGCTCGCTCGAGGCGCTCAACAACAGTCCGTTCGCGTTCGATCCGCGGCGCATCGCCGCGGTCACGCTGACGCACGCCCACATCGATCACAGCGGGCTGCTGCCGCGGCTCGTGGCGGTGGGGTTTGGCGGCCCGATCTGGTGCTCGCGGGCGACGCGCGACCTGCTCGAACCGATGCTGGCCGACGCCGGCCGCATCCAGCAGTCCGACGCCGAGCGGCGCAACCGGCGCAGGGATCGCGCCGGCGAAGAGCCGTTCGAACCGCTCTATACGGAAGAGGATGCGCTGGCCGCCTGGCGGCTGTGCCGGCCGGTGCCGCTCGAACAGTGGTTCGAGCCGGCCGAGGGCTTCCGCGCGCGGCTGTGGAACGCCGGCCACGTGCTCGGCTCGGCCTCGGTCGAGCTCGAGGCGGATGGGGTCCGGGTGATGTGCTCGGGCGACGTCGGGCCCGAGCACAAGGCGTTCCATCCCGATCCCGAGGGACCGGCGGGGTTCGACTACGTGGTCTGCGAAAGCACCTACGGCGCCCGCGTTCGCGACAAGGTCACGCCCGACGAGCGGCGCCGGCTGCTGCAGGCCGAAGTGCAGGCGGCGCTGGCGCGGGGCGGCAACCTGATCGTCCCGGTGTTCGCGCTCGAGCGCACGCAGGAGCTGCTGCTCGACCTCGCCATCCTGCTGCGGACGCGGGCGATCCCGCGCGTGCAGGTGTTCGTCGATTCGCCGCTGGCGAGCAAGGTCACCAAGGTCTTCGCCCGCTACGCCGGCGAGCTCGAGGACGTCGACGGCATCGACGTGTTCGAGCCCGGGCTGTTCCACTTCACCGGCGATGTCTCGGAATCGATCCGGCTGAACTCGATTTCGGGGGCGGTGATCCTCGCCGCCTCGGGCATGTGCGAGGGGGGCCGGATTCGCCATCACCTGCTGCACAATCTGCACCGGCGCGATTCGACGGTGCTGTTCGTCGGCTACCAGGCGCAGGGCAGCCTCGGGCGGGTGATCCTCGAGGGCGCCGGGCGCGTGCGCATTTCCGGCTCCGATGTCATGGTCCGGGCGCAGATCCGCCGGATCGATCACTATTCGGCCCACGCCGACCAGTCGGAACTGCTCGAATGGATCGGCGAGCGCGGCCCGATCTCGGGCGAGCTGTTCCTCGACCACGGCGAGCCCGACGCGGTCGAGGCGCTGAGGCGCGAGCTCCAGCGGCGGGATCCGGAGCTGCGGGTGCGCCTGCCGCAGATCGGCGAGAGCTACCGGCTGGCGGCCGGTCAGCCGGCCAAGCGCATCGCCACCGGCAATATGCAGGCGCAGCAGGCGATCGGCCGCGACTGGCAGAACGCCTATGCCGAACTGGTGACCGGCCTGAAGAGCGACCTCGCGCGGATTCGCGACGAGAAGCAGCGCGAGGAAGCGATCGCGCGAATCCGTGACGTGCTCGATTCCTACACCGAGTTCCGCGACGGGCGGCGCAAGCGAGACGGGTAGCACCCCCGCCTCCCGCTGAATCAGGGGGCCGCCACCTCGCTCGGCACATCGGCGGCTGGCGAGGCGATCGGGCGGCTCGGCCGCGGGGCGCGGGCGAACCAGAAGCTCCAGGTCGCGAGCGCGCCGAGCAGCGCCAGCGTCAGCCCGGAAAAGGTCAGCAACAGCCGCCAGAGCACGCCGCCGACCTTGCCCGAATGCACCGGATAGAACGTCTCGCTGATGGCCGAAGCGGTGTCGCGCGCGGCCGGATCGTCGACGGCCAGGACCTGGGCGGTCGCCGGATCGAGGTACACGTAAGTGCGGCCGTTCGGGGTCCATTCGAACCGCTGCCGCAGGCGCAGCGTCACCGGTCGGCCCGGCGCGGCAGGCAGCATCAGGCGGCGCGGTGCCGCCTCAGGGAACGCGGCCTGGGCCTCGATCATCAGCGCACGCCAGTCGGTCCGTGGGCCGAGCGCCCCGGCCTCGGTGGGCGCCGCCGGCGCTGCCTTGAGGGGGTCGGCCCAGGGCGCCAGGACCGCGGCGGACAAGGCCGGGAAGACCATCGCCGACCCGGTTGCCGCCGCCAGCAGCAGCAGCGGCGATGCTACCGCGCCGATGTCGCGGTGCTGACGGACGATCGCGCTGCGGCTCATCCGCGCCGGCCACAGGCGCAAGCGGAAGGTCCGGCGGGTGCGCCACCACAGGATCAGCCCGGTTACGGTGAAGGCGATCAGGAGCAGGCCCAGGCCGCCGGTGACGTATTTGCCGCTCTCGCCGAGGAACAGGTAGTGGTGCAGGTCGAACAGCCACAGCTCGGGGCGGCCCCACAGGTTGTCCCACCGGTCGACTGCCTGTCCCGCCTGGGTCAGGTAGGCGCCCCCGCCGTCGGCATAGATCGCCTGGTGCAGCGCCATGCCGTGGTCGGCGAAAGTGATCCGCGACAGGTCCGGCCGCTCGGCCACGGCGGCGGCGACCACGTCGCCGATCTGTCCGGCGTCGATCCGCAGCGGATCGTCCGCGCCGGGCAGGCCGATCCAGCTCTCCTCCCACACCAGCACCGTGCCGCTGAGCCCGATCACGGCCAGCAGCACGCCGGCGAGCCCGCCGGCCCAGCGGTGCAGCAGGGCGAGCAGCGTCACCGGCTCACCATTCGCCGCGCCAGCTCAGCGTGAAGGTCCGCCCGCGGCCGGCGTAGAAGCGGTCGTTGCTGGTCACCTGCACGGTGTCGCTGTCGTAGGTGATGTAGAACCTGTCGGTCAGGTTCTGCACCGCCAGCGCGACCTCGCCGAAGCGCGTGCGATAACCGAGATAGGCGTCGACGAGCTCGTATCCCTCGAAGTCGGTCGCCGTCGCGGCGTCGTTGAACTCGCGCGACAGATAAAACCGCGCCTGGACCCGCGCCGACAGCGGGCCGCGGCGGAAATCGGCGGCGAGGTTGAGCCGGTCGGGGCTGATGTTGGCGCCGTCGAGGTCGTTGTTGACCAGCTCGTCGGCATCGGCGTTGTCGGTCTGGCCCTTGATGTCGCTGTAGGCGGCGCTCAGCGACAGGCCGGGCAGCGGCGTTTGCCAGGTCGCGCTCGCCTCGAAGCCTTCGATCTCGATCGGCTGGCGCGACACAGAGAAGATGCCGTCGAGCCCGCGGACGAGGATCGAGCCGAGGTCGCTCGACGACCAGAAGTAGCTGACCGACGCCTCGACCGGGCCGCGGTCCCACTCGAGCCCGAGCTCGCGATTGTTGGAGATCACCGGCTCGAGCGCGAGGTAGCTGTCGACGTCGACGCCGGGCTCGGTGATCCCGCGCAGGATGCGGCCGACGTCGGCGATGGTGAAGCCCTCGGCGTACGAGCCATAGGCCCGCAGTCCCATGACCGGCTCGAGGATCACCCCGCCGTTCCACAGCAGCTGGTCGAACGAAGGCGTGCCGCCGGCGACCGGGTTCGGGCGATAGGTCGAGATGTCGTTGGGATCGGTCGCGCCGTACACGGCGAGCGTCTCGTAGTCGCCGACCTTGAGCCGCACGTTCTCGTAGCGCGCGCCGCCGGCGAGCCGCAGCAGGCCGTCGAACAGCGCGAGATTGGCCTGCCCGAACGGCGCCAGGCTGCGGAAATCGGTCCGCGGCACCCACACCCGCCCGGTCTGGACGAGGTACTGCTCGGTGCGGTCGAACAGCGCGTCGAACCCCGCGGTCAGCGTCAGGTCGCTGACGACCTCGCGCTCGTAGCTGAGCTTCCCGCCGAGCTTGCGCGAGCGGTTGGCGGACTGGTCGAACAGCTGCCCGGTCGGGTCGAGCGCCGGGTCCTGGAAGGTCGAGAATGCGCCGCCGCCGAAGATGTCGCGGGTGCGGCTGAAGAACGCCTGCGCCTGCAGCACGCCGCCGCCGAGGTCGTCGTCGGTCAGGCCGAGGCTGAGCAGCTCGGCCCGGTTCGACGGCAACTCGCCGTCCTGGCTGCCGCGCACGCTCGAGGCCGGAACGCCGAGTGCGCGGTTCCCCGGGATGGCGAGGTAGTGGCCGTTGCCCTCGAGCTCGAACCGGTTGCCGATCACTTCGAGGCGCAGGCTCGGGTCGAGCTGGTAGCCGAGCCGGCCGAACAGCGACCACGAATCGCTGTCCTGGATCTCGCCCTGGGTGCCGTCGACCCCGATGCGGTTTCCGTGGCCGTCCTCGAACGCCCCGCGCCGCTCGAAGGCAAGCCCGCCGGTGGCGTCGAGCGCGCCGGCCCGATAGCCGACGAGCGCCGCCACCTTGCCGCCGAAGGCCGAGCCGCGGAAGCCGTCGGCCGCGGTGCCCTGCAGCAGCGTGCGAACCGCGATCCCGTCGCGCGTCGGCGCTCCCGCCGTCACCTGGTTGACCACGCCGCCGGTGGCGCCGATGCCCTGCAGCGCGTTCGAGCCATAGATCACCTCGACCCGGTCGATGAAGAACGGGTCGATTGTGTAGCCGTCGCGCGACCCGTCGCGGACCGGGGTCGATTGCGGGATGCCGTTGATCGCATAGAGCGGCGAGCGGCCGCGCAGCGACTCGCCCGAGCCCGAGAGCTTCTCGCGCGTCGGCGAGAACGAGGGCAGCAGCGCCGAGATCGCGTCCACGGTCGAGCCCGACATCTGCACCTGGCGGTCGAGCTCGTCCTTGCCGACCACGTCGACCGTGAGCGGCAACGCGCTCGCGGGCAGGGCGGTGCGCGCGGCGGTGACGACGATCGTCGCGCCGTCTTCGGCCGCCCGAGGGTCGGCGGCGTCCGCTTGGGCAGCGGCGGTCTGTGCGTAAGCGGCGGCGGGTACGGCAAGCGCGACGGCGAGGGTGGACAGCGAAACGCGAACGGACATGAAAACTCCCTGAAGTTGCGAGCCCCCTAGTGCTACTGATAGTGGCTCGCAATAGCAAAATTCGAACGGGCCCCCTTTGAGCCGCGTCAGACGGGGTGACCTCGCAGCGGATCGCGCCTAGGGCCCGACGATGATTGCACGCGAGCTTCTCGGCACGGCCCGGGTTCCCGGGGGGGAGGAGCTGCGGCTGTTCTCGCATGGACGCGACTTCATCATCGCCCTCGGCCGCAACGAGCTGATGAGCACGCGCATGCGCGGCTCGGAAGAAGCGCTGGCAACGATGACGCTGGCGCGGCTGGCGGCGCCGGCGCCGCGGTTGCTGATCGGCGGCTACGGGATGGGGTTCACGTTGCGTGCGGCGCTGGCCGGGCGTCCGCAGGTGCGCGTGACGGTGGCTGAGCTGGTGCCCGAAATCCTCGCCTGGGCGCGCGGCCCGATGGAAGCGCTCACGGCCGGATGCCTCGACGATCCCCGGGTCGAACTGCGCCTCGGCGACGTGGCCGACGCGATCGCCGCCGGGCGCGGCGCGTGGGACGGAGTGCTGCTCGATGTCGACAACGGCCCCGACGGCTTGGTCCGCGCGGCCAACGACCGGCTTTATTCGCGCGACGGGCTCGCCGCGGTGCGCGCCGCGCTTCGCCCGGGCGGGCTGCTCGCGGTCTGGTCGGCGGGTCGGGACCCGGCCTTCACCCGGCGGTTGCGCGCTGCCGGGTTCGCGGTCGACGAAGTCGAAGTTCGCGCGCGAGCCAACGGCAAGGGGCCGCGGCACCTCATCTGGTTCGCCCGGCGGTGACTCTGCCGCCGCCGCGCCCCTTTCCTTTTGCCCGAGCTTGCGCGATGCGTGGGCGGCGCGGCGAGGGAGGGGAGCGATGCGAACGATGATGGCGGCGGTGCTCGCGGTGACGATGCCGGGAGGGATGGCGGCGGCGCAGACGGCGCGGCCGATGCTCGACTATGAGAGCGCGGCGGCGATCCGCGACGCGTGCGTGGCGTGGGCCAGCGAGCGTGAGCTGGCGGTCGCGGTCGCGGTCTACGACGAGCGCGGCACGCTGATGGCGTTCGCGCTGATGGACGGGGCGCCGACGGCGGTCGGCGAGTTCGCGCAGTGGAAGGGGCGCTCGGCGGCGACGATCCACGCGGCGTCGGCTGAGACCGCCAACTGGGGCCGCGGGCCGGCGCAGCTGGCGACCTGGGGCGGCGGCCTGCCGGTGTTCTCGTCCGGCGGCGCGCCGCTCGGCGGCGTCGGTGTGTCGGGCGCCGAGACCTCGGAGGACGTCGCCTGCGGCCAGGCGGGCATTGCCGCGGCCGGGCTCAGGGACAGCCGCTAGCGCCATGCCGATCGACCGCTTCGAGGGGAAAGTCGCCTTCATCACCGGCGGCGCGAGCGGGATCGGGCTCGGCATCGCCAAGGCGCTCGCCGGGCGCGGGGCCCAGGTCGTGCTGGCCGACCTGCGGCCCGATCACATCGACCGCGCGCTGGCGGACTTCGCCGGTGGCGGGCGCTCGAACGCGGTCTCGGCGCTGCCGCTCGACGTCACCGACCGGCAGCAGTACCGCGAGGCGGCCGCGCGCATGCAGGCGCAGTTCGGCGGCATCGACATCCTGGTCAACAACGCCGGCGTCGGGCTTGAGGGCCCGATCCTGGAGGCGACTTATGCCGACTACGACTTCGGCTTCGGGGTCAACCTCGGCGGAGTGATCAACGGCTTCGTCGAGTTCGTGCCGCAGATGATCGCCCATGGCCGCGGCGGCCACGTGGTCTCGACCGCCAGCCTCGCTGCCGAGGTGGTGATGCCCGAGCACCTGGCGATCTACGCCGCCAGCAAGGCGGCGGTGGTGCACTACTGCGAGGCGGTCAAACCGGCGCTGGCGGCCAAGGGCATTGGCGTCTCGATCCTGTTGCCGGGGCCGGTCAAGTCGAACATCCACGAGACCCAGTCCAACCGGCCGCCGCACTTGTTGGCGGAGAGCGGCTACAAGGCGAGCGAGGCGCGGCTCAGCCGGCGGATCGTCGGCGACAACTGGATGGAGCCCGAGCAGGCCGGCGAGCTGGTCGCCGAGGGGATCCTCGCCGACCGGACCTACATCGTCACCCACGGCTTCTACAAAGGCGCGATGCGGGCGCGGGCCGATGCCGTGCTCGCGGCGACTCCCGACACCGAGGAGGAAGCGCCCGACTTCGGCCGGTTCCGGGACGAGTAGCGTCTCCGGCTGGGGCAGGTCTGCTCAGTGCCACAATCCGAGGATCAGGCCGATCAGCGTGAACTGCAGCGTGTGGTAGCCGGCGTTGATCAGCACCAGGCTCGCCTTTTCGCGCTGGAACAGGCCGTTGATGCCGAAGCTGGTGGCCACCCAGCACAGGCCTGCGGCCAGCCCGGCCGAGGTGGCGAAGCCGAGCTCGGGGCGCGGTCCGAGGAAGAAGGCAAAGCAGGCCGAGGCGATCAGCGCCAGCACGAACGCGCCGCCGAAGATCAGCGCCGGGCTGCCGGAGTTGACCTGCTCGTCGCTGAGGCCGGCGGCCGCCTGCCAGCGCTTGCCGAACAGCAGCGGCGAATACCACAGGCCCCCGAGCACGAACGCGGCCGCCGTCGCGGCCAGCACCGCGAGCCAATTCACTTCGGGCATCTCGACTTCCCCCTTCTCCTAAGCGTGCTCCCGTTCGGCGCGCGCCAGCAACATCTCGAAATGGTCGCGCAGCATCGCCACCCCGCGGTCGAAATGGCCGACGTCGCGGTGGGTGCGCGCCTGCATCACCCCGCCTTCCATCGTCGTCAGCACGAATTCGGCCAGCGCGCGGCGGTCGAGTTCGGCCGGCAGGCGGTCGCCCGCCTGCTCGAGGCAGCGCTCGACCGCGCCGACCCAGCCGGCGAAGTTGACCGCGAGCAGCTCGCGCACCGGCGGATCGGCCTCGTGCAGCTCGAGAGCCAGGCTGCCGATCGGGCAGCCGTACGTGCAGTCGGTCTCAAGGATCAGCCAGCGGTAGCGGGCGAGCAGCGCGAAGATGCGCTCGATCGGATCGTCGACCCCCTGCCAGGCCGGCTCGATCAGCATCGGGTAGAGCCCGTCGCGGTAGCGCTCGAGCACCGCCAGCAGGATGTCCTGCTTGCCGGGGAACGCGTGGTACAGGCTGCCGGAATTGAGCTGGGTCCGGCTGAGGATGTCGGAGATCGAGGTCGAATTGTAGCCCTTGGCCCAGAACAGCTCCATCGCCGCCTCGACGATGCGGTCGCGGGTCTTGCGTTCCTGCGCGTTCACCGGCGAGTCTCCATGACTTGATTGAACATTCAATCAAGTCATGTGTCAAGCGCGGCTTGGCCCGCCGTTGGGTTGCGGCTACGGGGTTGCACCCCCGGGCCGGGGGAGGATGGGAGACCGACATGGAGCAGCTGACGGGCAGGGTGGCATTCATCACCGGGGGCGCGAGCGGCATCGGCCTCGGCATGGCGCGCGCGTTTCTCGAGGAAGGGATGAAGGTCAGCCTGGCGGACTGGAGCGACGAGCACATCGCCAGGGCCCGGGCGCAGCTCGCCGGCAACAACGCGGTCCACTTCGTCAAGACCAACGTCGCCGACCGCGACAGCGTTCGCGCGGCGGCCGAGGAGACGCTCGAGGTGTTCGGCAGGATCCACGTGCTGTGCAACAATGCCGGGATCAACGGCGGCGGGACTGCCGCTTCGCCCGACTTCGACGACTGGGACCGCGTCATGGCGGTCAACCTCGGTGGCGTCGTCAACGGGACCAAGATCATCGCCCCGATCATCCGCCGGCAGGGCGAGGGCGGGCACGTGGTCAACACCAGCTCGATGGCCGGCGTCGTGCCGCTGCCGGGCCTCGCCGCCTACTCGACCGCCAAGTACGCGGTGCGCGGGTTTTCGGAGAGCCTGCGGATGCAGCTGGCCAAGGACGGGATCGGTGTCTCGTGCCTGTTCCCCGGCGCCACGCGCACCGCGATCGTGCCTCTGCCCGAGGACGATCCCAGCATCGACGAGGCAAACGCGCCGCAGTTCCTCAAGGACCTGTGGGACGCGATGCGCGGGGCGATCGACCCCTACGACACCGGCCGGGCGGTGGTCGCGGCGATCAAGGAAAACCGCTTCTACATCTTCACCAACCGCGAGTTCCTCGAGGAGGTGAAGCAGCGCCACCGCGAGATCGAAGACGCCTTTCCGGCCGACGAGCCGACCCCGGGCCGGGTCAGGTTCGAGAGCATGCGCGCCGAGATGGTCCGCAATCTGATGGCGCCGGGCAATCGTCCCGTGCCGCCGAAAAAGGGCGGCGAGGTCGCGCCGGACCTCGGCTCGGTGAGCCCGGCGGGAGGACAGTAGCGGTTTCCCCTTGGTGATCCGGTTGCTAGGCTGACCGCCGGAGTCGCCGCCCGATGCCGGCGGCGCTCGCCCAGGGTCGCGACCGTATCCTCGAATCGGGGGAAAGTGCGATGTCCGAAGCGATCGACGAAACGCGGCTCAACGACCTCATCGGCAAGGTCATCGGCGATGTCGCCGGGGCGATGGGCGTGTTCATGGCCTATCTCGGCGACAGGGCCGGCGTGTTCGCCGCGCTCGACGGGGCCGGGCGGGTGACGCTCGACCAGCTCGCCGCCAAGACCGGGCTCAATCCGAAGTACCTGCGCGAATGGCTGGGCTCGGTATGCGCCGGAGGCTACGTCAACCACCATCCGGAAGACGAGACCTTCTCGCTCGATCCCGAGCAGGCGCTGATCTTCACCCGCGAGGGCCAGCCGGCCTGCATGCAGGGATTCTTCCAGCTGATCGTGTCGCAGTTCGAGGGTCACGAGAAGGCCGTCGACACGTTCGTCTCGGGCAAGGGGCGGCCGTGGGGCGATCACACCCAGTGCCTGTTTTGCGGCACCGACCGGTTCTTCCGCCCGGGCTACCAGGCCAACCTGATCGACGCCTGGATCCCGGCGCTCGAGGGGGTCGAGGCCAAGCTCAGGGCCGGGGCCAAGGTGGCCGACATCGGCTGCGGGCACGGCTCGTCGACCGTGCTGATGGCGCAGGCCTTTCCCAACTCGACGATTCACGGGATCGACTATCACGCCCCGTCGATCGAGCAGGCGAAGAAGAAGGCCGCCGAGGCCGGGGTCACCAACGTCGAGTTCCAGGTCGCCAAGGCGCAGGACTTTGCCGGCGGCGGCTACGATCTTGCCTGCATCTTCGACGCCTTGCACGACATGGGCGACCCGGTCGGCGCCGCGCGGCACATCCGCGAGACGCTGGCCCCGGGCGGCACGTTCATGCTGGTCGAGCCGATGGCCGGCGACACGATGGCCGACAACCTGCACCCGCTCGGGCAGATCTTCTACGCCGCTTCGTGCACCGTGTGCACGCCCAACTCGCTGTCGCAGGAAGTCGGCCTCGGGCTCGGCGCCCAGGCCGGCGAGAAGCGGCTGGCCGAAGTCTGCCGCGAGGCCGGTTTCGCCAACGTCCGCCGAGCCGCCGAGACGCCGACCAACATGGTCCTCGAGGTGACCGGCTGAACCTCAAACAAGGGAAGCCGCGCGGCAGGGGCTTGCCG
>JAEZES010000208.1 GCA_023432995.1 Pseudomonadota bacterium | reverse complement strand
GCCTGGGGTCTGCTTGTCTCGGGGCTGTCCGTCACCGGCGCGCGCATAACGCCAAGCCGGGGCAATTGACAGCCTGCTCGGCCTATCCCAAGGCCGGCGCGACTTTATGGCCACGGTGACCGCCTCGACCAGCAGCAGCCTCGTGCTCGCCCAGCCGCTGCCGCTCGACAGCGGCCAGCGGCTCGAGCAGGTCACCGTGGCCTACGAGACCTACGGCGAGCTCGCCCCCGACAAGTCCAACGCGATCCTGATCTTCCATGCGCTGACCGGCGACCAGCACGTCGCCAGCCCGCACCCGATCACCGGCAAGCCGGGCTGGTGGGACCGGATGGTCGGCGCGGGCAAGCCGATCGACACGACGCGCTTCCACGTGATCTGCGCCAATTTCATCGGCAGCTGCATGGGCTCGACCGGCCCGGCGAGCCCGGGGCCCGACGGCACGCCGTGGGGCATGCGGTTCCCGGTGATCACGATCCGCGACATGGTCCGCGCGCAAGTCGCGCTGCTCGACGCGCTCGGGATCGACAAGCTCCACGCCGCGGTCGGCCCGTCGATGGGCGGGATGCTCGCGCTCAGCCTCGCGGCCAATTACCCGGACCGCGCCCAGCGGATCCTCGGGATCGCCACGCCCGCGAGCATGTCGGCGCAGAACATCGCCTTTCACGAGGTCGGTCGCCAGGCGATCATGGCCGATCCGGCGTGGAACGGCGGCGACTACTACGGCAGGGGCAAGGGCCCCGACGCCGGGCTCGCGGTCGCGCGCATGGCGGCGCATATCACCTACCTCAGCGAGGCCGCGCTGGCCGAGAAGTTCGGCCGCCGGCTGCAGGACCGCGAGGCCAAGAGCTTCGGCTTCGACGCCGATTTCCAGGTCGAAAGCTACCTGCGCCACCAGGGGATCACCTTCACCAACCGGTTCGACGCGAACTCCTATCTCTACATCTCGCGGGCGATGGACTACTTCGACCTCGCCGAGGAGCACGGCGGGCGGCTGGCCGACGCGTTCGCCCGCTGCAGCGCGCGTTTCTGCCTGATCAGCTTCGACACCGACTGGCTCTACCCGACCAGCGAGATGCGCCAGATCGTCCACGCGCTCAACGCCGTGGCCGCGCCGGTCAGCTTCGTCGAGCTGTCGGCGCCCCACGGGCACGACTCGTTCCTGCTCGAAGTCCCGGCGCTCGACCGCGTCATCGCCGGGTTCCTCAACCGGTGAGCACGCTGCCGCCGGGCTACGAACTGGTCGAAGATCCGGCGCGGATCGACGCCGCCGCGGCGCACGCCTATCTCGTGCGCAGCTACTGGTCGCCGGGCATCCCGTTCGAGGTCGTGGCGCGGGCGATCGCCAACAGCCTGTGCGTCGCGGTGCGCAAGGACGGCGCGCAGGTCGGCCTTGCCCGGGTGGTCAGCGACCGGGCGACGTTCGCCTATCTCGCCGACGTCTACGTGCTCGAGCCGCATCGCGGACAGGGCCTGGCGACGGCCATGGTTCGCCACCTGCAAGCGCATCGCGAGCTGCAGGGGCTACGCCGCTGGCTGCTGATGACGCTCGACGCCCACGAGGTGTACACGGGTCTCGGCTGGACACCGCTGGCGCACCCGGAGCGGGCGATGGAGCGGCATTTTCCGGAGGTCTACGCATGACCCCGCTGCGGCCCGACCTGGCGGTGATCGCGCGGCATGTCGCGCCAGGGAGCCGCGTGCTCGACGTCGGTTGCGGCGAGGGCGAGCTGATGGCCGTGCTGCGCGACGAGCGGCAGGTCGACGCGCGCGGCATGGAGATCGATCCCGAGGCGGTCGAGAAATGCGTCGCGCGCGGGCTGTCGGCCATCCAGGGCGACGCCAACCGCGACCTGGCCGATTATCCCGACGGCGCGTTCGACTACGCGATCCTCAGCCAGACGCTGCAGACCGCCGAGCGCCCCGACCTGATGCTCGACGAGCTGCTGCGCATCGGCCGCAAGGCCTTCGTCAGCTTCCCCAACTTCGCGCACTGGCGGATGCGCGCCTCGCTGCTGTGGCACGGCCGCATGCCGGTCACGCGGCACCTGCCGGTGAGCTGGTACGAGACGCAGAACATTCACCACGTGACGGTGACCGACTTCCGCGAACTGTTGCGAGCGAAAGGCGTGGCGACCGAGCGCAGCTGGTTCTTCAGCGGTGAGACCGAGCTCGGCAAGGTCGGCGCCAACTGGCGGGCGGAATACGCGGTCTACCTGCTGAGCCGGTAGCCGCGGTCAGGCCACCGGCGAATGCTGGTGGAAGGCAAGCTTCCACCCCGCGGACCGGCGCACGTAGGCGGAGCTGACCAGCGCCGCGTAAGGCTGGCCGTCGGCGCGGGTCACCTCGGCGCGGTAGCTGATGAGGGCGACGCCATCGGCGGGTTCGAGGACTTGGCGGTGATCCATCGTCAGATCGCGCCAGCGGTTTTCGGGAGTGGCCGTGGCGGCGACGTGCGCGGCCGGGAAAATGCCGTGCATTTCTCCCGCCTGGGGAAACGCGAGGAGGCAGCGATCGTCGAGGTGCGCGGCGAAATGGTCCGCGCCGGAGACCCAGAAGCCTTCCTCGATTGCGAAGAGTTCGTCTTGAGTCGACATGGCGCTTTCTCCTCCTTCCCGGAGGTAGCGCGTCGCGCAGCGGTGCGTTCCCTGCTTCCGTCTGCCGGCCCCGTTCATCAGAGACGACCGAGCTCGCTCTGGACACCAGACCGGCGAGCGGGAATGCTGTCGGAATCGGCGGCGACGCCGCATCGCGCCACCGGGGAGGGGATTCATGAGAAATTGGCTGTTCGCCGCGAGCCTGCTGCTCGCACTCGCAGGACCGCAAGCCGCAGTTCGGGCGCAACAGCCCTCCGCCTGCGATCGCGCGTGCCTCGACGGGATGCTGGGCCGGTTTCTCGACGCGGTCGTCGCACACGACCCGGCGCGCGCGCCGCTGGCGGTCGGCTTCCGGCAGACGCAGAATTCGGTGCTGACGCCGGCAGGGGCCGGAGCCTGGCAGACGGTGACCGCGATCGGGCCGGTGCAGCGCCGCTATTTCGATCCGGTGACCGGCAATGCCGCGTTCTTCGGCGTGGTCACCGACAACGGGCAGCCGGCGGTCGCCTCGCTGCGCGTACGGGTCGAGAACGGGCAGATCACCGAAGGCGAATGGCACATCGCGCACAAGGGCGACCCGGGGATCTCGGGCGTGGGCAGCGAGGTGCTGTTCGACGTCGACAAGCTGATCGCCAGCCCGCCGCCCGAGCGAACGGTTCCCCCGGCCGAGCGCCAGCCGCGCGACGCGCTGGTGCGGATCGTCAACAGCTATTTCGACGCCCTCGCCGCGGGCAACGGCCGTTCGGTGCTGGCGCACGGCGGGTGCAGCCGGTTCGAGAACGGGTTCGAGGTCACCGGCCGCCCGATCCGCTCGGGCGACCCCACCGACGGCTTCGAGGGCCGCGGCGACTGCACCTCGGGCTATGCGAGCCTGGCGGTCGCGCTGGTCGCCGCGCGCCGCTACCTGCTGATCGACGAGGAGGCGCAAGTGGTGGTGATGTCGGCGATCTTCATCCGCAAGCCCGGCGACGCCCGTCGGCGCAACCACTTCATGGAAGTGTTCGGGATCGACGGTGGCAAGATCCGCACCGTGCACGCGGCGATGTTCTACGCCGCGCCGGACCTGCCGCTGCCCAACTGGCCGCCGTACGAGGGCAATTTCCCGCTCGTGCCAAACCCGCAGCCGACCCGGTGACCGCGGTCATTGCTGATCGAAGCGACGGAGCCGGTTGACAGGTTCTATGACGTCCCCGAAGATTGTCGAAGGTCGGTGCCACCTGCCGCTTGCGCCTCTTGGAGGCATGGTGAAGGTACCTCTCGTACGAGAACATCCGATCCTTTGAGCCAGCGGCGAACGGATCGGTAACGCAAGCGCCGGTCTCTCATGTTCGCCCCGGGACGGAGGATTTGGACATGCGTACCTATCAAGACGCCAAGACTATCGCGAAATCGCTGCGCGCCACGCTTGCGGCACGCGGGACGGCGTTGTCGCACAGCGAATGCCTGGAGATCGTCGCCCAGCAGTTCGGCTTTGCCGAGTGGAACACGCTCGCCGCGAAGCTGGCGGCTGAAGGCGCGAACGCTGACGGCCGACCTGGTGAGGTTTCGCTGCAGTCACCGGTCCCGACCATCCGGGTCGCCTCGCTGGCCGAAGCCAGACCGTTCTATGAGGGATTCCTTGGCTTCCGAGGGGGCTGGGGCGACGACGACGGCAGCACGTACGCGATCATCAGGCGTTCCGGAGTGGAATTGCACCTCAACGCAGAATCGCGCCTTACCGGATCGGCGGGGATGCTCGTGCGGATGGACGGGATCGATGTGCTGCACACCGAACTGAGCGCGAAGGCCGGCCCGTTTTCGCCGAGCCAGATCACATTCACGCCGTGGGATTCGCGCGTGTTCCACGTGATCGACCCGTTCGGCAACGCGATCCAGTTCTGGGAGAACAACCCGCCCGGCGTGGCGCGTCCGCTTGAGCCGGCGCCGGCTCCCTAAGCCGCGGCATTCACCAGCAGCACGCTGTCGTCGCGGGCGAGGGACCACAAGCTGAGGCCCGCGTCCATCGCCCGCGCCACGGCCATGCTGGTCGGCAGCGACACGGTGACCAGCCGCGTGGCCCCCGCCCGCACCGCCTTTTCGACGATCTCGTACGAGCAGCGCGCGGTCGAGAGGATGAAGCCGGCGGCCGG
>JAEZES010000075.1 GCA_023432995.1 Pseudomonadota bacterium | reverse complement strand
GCTGCAGGCCGCCACGGCCAGCGCCAATCCTGCCACGAGCATTCCTCTCACGAGGCGCTTCGTGCCTCCTGTTCGGCAGACGTGTCAACCAGACGCGGCCCGGGCTCGTCGGCGGCGCCGTAGCGCGGAGCGGATTCGACCAGCGGCACCTCGTCGATCTCGCGCTTGCCGATCTCGATTCCCTTCTCCGCCAGCCGCTTGCCCGAGGACAGCACGTTGCGCTCGAAGCTGCCGACGAACTTGTTGTAGTTGTTGACTGCCGTCTCGAGCCCGCCGCCGACGCGCTTCAGGTGGTCCGCGGCCACCGCGAGCCGCTCGTAGAGCTCTGCGCCCATTCGGCCGATCTCCTGCGCCTCGCGGGCGAGGCCGTCCTGGCGCCAGACTTGCGCCACGGTGCGGGCGATCGCCACGAGGTTGGTCGGGGTCGCCAGCAGGACCTTGTTGCGGAAGGCAAAGTCCCACAGTTCGGGATCGTGCTCGAGCGCGGCGGCGACGAAGTGCTCGCCGGGAACGAACATCACGACGTAATCGGGCGCGTCCTCGAACTGGCTCTGGTAGGCCTTCGCCCCGAGCGCCTGGACGTGCGTGCGCATCGAGCGGACATGGTCGGCGAGCGCGAGGCTGCGCGCCTCCTCGTGGTCCGCCTCGAACGCCGCCTGGTAGGCGTTGAGCGAGACTTTGGCGTCGATCACCAGGACCTTGCCGCCGGGAATGCGGACGATCGCGTCGGGCCGCAGGCGGCCGTCCTCGGTCTCGATCGAGTGCTCCATCGTGAAGTCGGTGTGCGGCGACAGGCCGCACTGCTCGAGCAGGTTGCGCAGCTGCTGCTCGCCCCAACGGCCTCGCGCCTTGGGCGCGTTGGTCAGCGAGTTGCCGAGCCGCTGCGCCTCACGCCGCACTTCCTCCTGCCCGGTGCGCATCGCCTCGATCAGCCCGGTGAGCTGGCCGAAGGCGTTGACGCGCTGCTCCTCGAGCGAGCGGACCTGCTCCTCGTAGCTCTTGAGGCGTCGGTCGACCGGGTCGAGCAAGGCCTTGAGCTTCGCCTCGGAGGCCTTCTCCGAATGCCCGAGCCGTTCCTCAGCGCGCTTGAGGAACTCCTCCTGCGCCTTCGACAGCACCTCGCCGCCGGCGGCCTTGAATTGCGCGACGAGGTCCTCGCGCGCCTGGTTGAGCTGGGCGATCTGCCTGTCGAAATTCTCGGCGTTGGCGGTCAGCGTGGCGATCTCGATCCGCGCCTGGCCGAGCTCGGTGATCGCCTGCTTGAACTGCGCCTCGTGCTCCTTAGCCGCGGTGTCGCGCTCAGCATGGCGTGCCTTCCAGTCGGCTACCGGACGCGAGCCGAGGACCCAGCCGACCGCGAGCCCGATCAGCAGGGCGACGATAGCGAGAATTATCGCAAGCGGTTCCACGACGGCTCCGGACTAGAACGAAGCACGAACCTACCGGGCGCACGCCGCGTGCACAAGCGTGGCCCGGCGACATTCCCCGAATACCGGGTTAATGCCGCCCGAGATTCGGCTTGAGCATCGCCCCGACATGGCTGTATGGGCCGCACAGAGATTTCGTAATCGCGAAAACTTCACGCTCGCGAAAACGCCAACCGGAAGAGGATCCCATGCCCACCGATATCGAGATCGCCCGCCAAGCCAAGATGAAGCCGATCGGCGAGATCGCCGCCCGGCTCGGCATTCCGGACGAAGCGCTCGAGCCCTACGGCCGCACCAAGGCCAAGATCGCGATGGACTGGATCAACCAGCAGCAGGGCCGCGAGGACGGCAAGCTGATCCTCGTCACCGCGATCAACCCGACCCCGGCAGGCGAGGGCAAGACCACCACCTCGGTCGGACTGACGGACGGCCTCAACCGCATCGGCAAGAACGCCGCGGTCTGCCTGCGCGAGCCCAGCCTCGGGCCGTCGTTCGGCATGAAGGGCGGTGCGGCCGGCGGCGGTATGGCCCAGGTCGTGCCGATGGAGGACATCAACCTCCACTTCACCGGCGACTTCCACGCGATCACCAGCGCGCACAACCTGCTGAGCGCGATGATCGACAACCACATCTACTGGGGCAACGCGCTCGAGATCGACACCCGCCGGGTGACCTGGCGCCGGGTGCTCGACATGAACGACCGCGCGCTGCGGCAGATCGTCGGCCCGCTCGGCGGCGTGTCCAACGGCTATCCGCGCGAGACCGGGTTCGACATCACCGTGGCCTCCGAGATCATGGCCATCCTGTGCCTCGCCACCTCGCTCGAGGATCTCGAGGAATCGATCGGCAACATCATCATCGGCTACCGCCGCGACAAGACCGCGGTGCGCGCGCGCGACATCAACGCCCACGGCGCGATGACCGTGCTGCTCAAGCAGGCGATCCAGCCGAACCTCGTGCAGACGCTCGAGAACAACCCGGCGTTCATCCACGGCGGCCCGTTCGCCAACATCGCCCACGGCTGCAACTCGGTCACCGCGACCAAGACCGCGCTCAAGCTGGCCGACTACGTCGTCACCGAGGCCGGCTTAGGCGCCGCCCTCGGCGCGGAGAAGTTATTAGACAACAAGTGCCGCAAGGCGGGCCTCAAGCCGGCTGCCTGCGTGATCGTCGCGACCGTGCGCGCGCTCAAGATGAACGGCGGCGTCGCCAAGGGCGACCTCGGCAAGGAAGACGTCGCCGCGGTGCAGAAGGGCGTCGTCAACCTGCTGCGCCACATCGAGAACGTGCGCCAGTTCGGCGTCCCGGCGGTGGTCGCGATCAACCACTTCGTCAGCGACACCGATGCCGAGATCCAGGTGATCAAGGATGCCGTGGCGGGAGCCGGCACCGAGGCCTTCGTGTGCACCCACTGGGCCAACGGCGGTGCGGGCACCGAGGCGCTGGCGGCCAAGGTGGTGCAGGTGGCCGAGAGCGGCTCGTCGCAGTTCGCCCCGCTCTACCCGGCCGAGATGCCGCTGTGGGAGAAGATCAACACGATCTGCACCCGCATCTACCGCGCCGACGAGGCGATTGCCGACCAGTCGGTCCGCAATCAGCTCCACCAGTGGGAGAAGGACGGCTTCGGCAACCTGCCGATCTGCATGGCCAAGACGCAGTACTCGTTCACCACCGACCCGACCCAGCTCGGCGCGCCGACGCACCACTCGGTGCCGGTGCGCGAGGTGCGGCTGGCCGCGGGCGCCGGGTTCATCGTCGCGATCTGCGGCGACATCATGACCATGCCCGGCCTGCCCAAGGTGCCCAGCGCGGAGAACATCCGGCTGGTCGACGGGCAGATCGAAGGGCTGTTCTGACAGGTTTCCCTTGGACGGGAGAAGGAAGGGCCGCTCCGGATGGGGCGGCCCTTTTTGCGAGGCGCGACACCGTCCACTCCGCGTGCCGTCGACCCCCCGCCGGTCCGGAACGGGCACGCGGCGCGGGCATTGTGGGGGATGTAGCGACGTCGAAAGCGGGGCATGGCAAGTGACGAGGGCCGCGCGAGCGGCGTGCACTATCCGACCGGGCTCTCTCCCGCGCACGCCGAAGGGCGTGGCGGCAGGTCCGGGTTCCGCCGCCTGCTGCCGGTGCTGTTGCTCGGACTCGTCGTCGCGCTCTCGTTCAGCGGGATTTTCGGCGGAACCCCGAACGCGACACACCGCGCCGTGGCGCCGGTCGCGGAGCTGACCGTCAACGCCCCCCGGGTGCTGCGCAGCGGCGAGTTCTTCGAGATGCGCTTCCGCATCGCCGCCGCCGCGCCGCTCGCCGACGCGACGCTGGCGATCGACGAGAGCTACCTGCACGAGCTCACGGTCAACACGATGATCCCGGCGGCCGCGAGCGAGGATGCCGCCGACGGCGTGCTGCGGTTCTCCTACGGCCCGCTCGAAGCGGGCGAGGCGATCGACATCAAGCTCGACGGGCAGGTCAACCCGCGGCTGTTCCTCGGCAACGAGGGCGCGGTGGCGGTCGCCGACGGCGAGGCCGAGCTGGCGCGCGTGCCGCTCAAGCTAACGGTGCTGCCCTAATGGACATCGTGCTGCGCGCCACGGTGATGTTCGTCGTCGTCTACGTGCTGCTGCGCCTGCTCGGCAAACGCGAGCTGTCGCAGATCTCGCCGTTCGAGCTGGTCGTGCTGGTCACGCTCGGCGACCTGATCCAGCAGGGCATCACGCACAACGACTTCAGTTTGTCGGGTGCGACGCTGGCGATCTTCACCTTTGGGTTCTGGTCGCTGGTGCTGAGCTGGGTGACCTACAGATGGCGGGCCGCCGAGCTTGCGCTCGAAGGCGTTCCGACCGTGCTGGTGCGCCACGGCGAGCTGATCGAGGAGAACCTGCGCGACAACAGGCTGACCCGGCTCGAGATCGAGTCGGAGATGCGCCTCAACGGCATCGCCCACCTGGCAGACGTGCGCTGGGCGATCCTCGAGCCGCAGGGCAAGATCAGCTTCATCGGCGAGCAGCCCGGTGAGAGCGGACGCCGCGACGAGGATCCGCCTGGCTGACCGGGCAGTCCTCCGGCCGGGGGGACGGGAACCCTGGACGGATGTCTTCGCTGTCCCTCTGAAGGGAGATCGAGATGTCGATCGAGAAGATGATTGCTGAACACCCCGACGTCGTCGCCAGCGGGGCCTACAACGAGGCGCTCGGCAAGGCGGTCAAGCACGCCATGGACTGCGCGGCGATCTGCAACTCGTGCGCCGACGCGTGCGTGGCCGAAGAGATGGACATGCGCCAGTGCGTGCGCACCTGCCTCGACTGCTCGGACGTGTGCGAGGCGACCTACCGCGTGGCGACGCGCCGGACCGGCCGCAACGTCGCAGTGATCCGTTCGATGCTCGAGACCTGCATCGAAGCGTGCGAGGTGTGCGAGGCCGAGTGCGCCAAGCACGACAACGACCACTGCCTGCGCTGCGCGCAGATGTGCCGCGAGTGCGCCGAGGATTGCCGCGCCGCCGTGGCCTCGCTCGACAGCGAGGTGCGCGAGCTGGCGTAGCCGCGCGGCGGCGTTGCGTCCTCCCGCAATCTGCCGTCATCCCGGCGAAGCCGAGACCGCGTTCCACAAACGCGGCGCCAGTGGCATGCGGCCCCGCGTTGGCCGGGATGATGGGGTGGACTAAAGATGAGGGGCCGGGACTGAATTGGCCGACGCGCGGAGGCGTCAGGCAGCCTTGCGCAGCTTCTCGAGCTTCTTCAGCGCCATGTTGCGCTTGAGGCGGCTCAGGTGGTCGATGAACAGGATCCCCTCGAGGTGGTCCATCTCGTGCTGGATGCAGGTAGCCAAGAGCCCGTCCATCTCTTCCTCGTGGACCTGTCCGTCGAGGTCCTGCCAGCGCACGCGGCAGGTCTTTGGCCGATCGACGTCGGCGTAGATGTCGGGCACCGAGAGACAGCCTTCCTGGTAGGTGCTGAGTTCGGCGGCCGGATCGAGAATCTCCGGGTTCACGAACACCCGCGGCTCGCGCTTGGTCGGCTGGTGCGTGTGGTGATGGCCGCCGTGCTCGTGGCATTCCTCGGGCTCGGCGTCGGGATCCTCGGGCTGCAGGTCGATCACCAGCACGCGCAGCGGCACGCCGACCTGGATCGCCGCGAGGCCGATGCCGTTGGCGGCGTACATCGTCTCGAACATGTCGGCGACAAGCGCCTTGAGCTCGTCGTCGAAGGTCTCGACGCGGGTGGACACGGTCTTGAGCCGGGGATCCGGCACTTCGAGGATTTCGCGGATGGCCATGGCGCGCAAATAAGCATTTTGGCCCCGAACGACAAGTGAACGGACCGCTAGCGCCGCCCCTCCGGCCGGTTGAGCACCATGCAGGCTAGCGCGAGCAATGTGACGGGCACCGCGATCGGCGACCACCAAGTGAAGAACTGGGTGTAGACCGCGCTGGTCCAGGCGCCGGTCTCGGGGTCCACGAACTTGCCGAGATGGTTGCGCTCGACGCGCTCGGCGATGAACCACAGCGGCGGCAGCGCCGAGGCGAGCATGGCGATGAGCCAGCCGCCGACGATCCAGCTGCGCTTCACCCGCCCGGTCGCTTGGCTCGCGCGGTCCCCGCCGGCGGGGCGAACAGCCTCGCAGCGACCGGCCCCCAACTGAGCCACAGCTCGGTCACCAGAAGCGGCAGGATCAGGGTCAGCCATTCCTTGGTGGTTTCGTGCAGGTCTTCCGTCGGCATGAAGGAAAACAGGTCTTCCTGGACCGTGCTGATCAGGCGAACCCACACGAAGGCGGCGCCCAAGGCAAAGGTGCGAATGGCGAAGCGGCGGTGGTTCACGAAGTCCTTACGGCGCGCGGCCTGCCACGCGATCGCCGCGAACACGAACCACAGCGAGCCGAGCAGGCTGAGCGGAATGCGCGAGCCGGGCAGATACAGGGTGGCGCCGAGATAGACGCCGAGCAGGCCCGCGATCATGGATCCGCCCAGGAACAACCGGCCGATCCAGCGGTGCACTGCGGGCCGCGAGCGGCGCAACCCGGGAATGAACTGGAGGGGGGCGACGAGCAGGATGGGCGTCGCGATAAGCGCGTGTCCCACGTACCAGACGACGCGATTCCAGGTGGTCGAACCGTCCTGCAACTCGGGCGCGGCGACATCGCCCACCGAGTCCGCGAGAAAATAGAGGCTGGCTGCGAGGAAGGCGAACCAGAACAGGTACCAGGCGGGATGGACTTTCTCCGCCTCTCTCACCGAAGTCGCCAATCCCCGCACTCCCCCCAGCGTGATGCCGTCGAGTGGATTATCCCACCGGCCGCCGCGCCCGCAAGGCCTGCGCCAAGGTGCCTTCGTCGAGGTAGTCGAGCTCGCCACCCACCGGCACGCCGTGGGCGAGCTGGGTCACTCGTACAGGAAAGGCCTCGAGCCGCTCGGCCAGATAGTGGGCCGTCGTCTGGCCCTCGAGCGTCGCGTTGGTCGCCAGCACGACTTCGTCGATCCCCCCCTCGGCCAGCCGATCGAGCAACTTGCCGATCGCCAGATCCTCCGGCCGTACGCCGTCGAGGGCCGACAGGCGGCCGCCCAGCACATGATAGCGGCCGGCAAACAGTTTCGCCCGGTCGAGCGCCCACAGGTCAGCCACGTCCTCGACCACGCACAGCAGGCGCGCGGCGCGCCGCGGGTCGGCGCAGATGCCGCACGGATCGCGCGTGTCGACGTTGCCGCAGACACGGCACTCGACCAGCGTCTCGCGCACCCGCGCCAGTGCCTCGACCAGCTGCACCAGCGCGGTCTCGCGCCGCTTGACCAGCCATAGGACCGCGCGCCGCGCCGAGCGGGGGCCGAGCCCGGGGAGGCGCGCCAGCGCGCCTGCCAGCGCCTCGATCTCTTGCGATGCCATGGGGCGGGAGATAGGGCCAAGCCGGACGGAGAGGAAGGGAGCCGATGCGGATCGTGTTCATGGGCACGCCGGCCTTCGCCGTCCCCACGCTGACAGCGTTGCACGAAGCCGGGCACGAGATCGCGGCGGTCTACACCCAGCCGCCGCGCCCGGCCGGGCGCGGCAAGCAATTGCAGCCCTCGCCCGTGCAACGGGCCGCGGAGGCGCTCGGGATCGAGGTGCGCCATCCGGCAACGCTGCGCGACATCGAGGCGCACGCCGATTTCCTCGCGCTCGAGCCCGACGCGGCGGTGGTCGTCGCCTATGGGCTGATGCTGCCGCAGCCGATCCTCGCGGGGCCGAGGCACGGCTGCCTCAACGTCCACGCCAGCCTGTTGCCGCGCTGGCGCGGGGCGGCGCCGATCCAGCGGGCGATCCTCGCCGGCGATCACATGACCGGGGTGACGATCATGCGCATGGAGCGCGGGCTCGACACCGGGCCGATGCTGGCCACGGCGCGGGTACCGGTGGAGGACAAGACCAGCGGCGAGCTGCATGCGGAGCTGGCCGAGATCGGTGCCCGGCTGATGGTCGAGACCCTGGCGCAGATCGACCGGATCAAGCCCGAGCCGCAGCCCGAGCTGGGCGCCACCTATGCCGCCAAGATCGACAAGGCGGAGACGCGGATCGACTGGACCAAGCCGGCCGAGCTGCTCGAGCGCGAGGTGCGTGCGTTCGCTCCATTTCCCGGGTCCTGGTTCGAGCTCGACGGCGAACGCATCAAGCTACTCAAGGCGCGGGTGATCGGAGTCAACGGCGCCCCGGGCACCGTGCTCGACGAGGATCTCACGGTGGCTTGCGGCGACGCCGCCCTGAGGGCGCTGACCGTGCAGCGCGCGGGCAAGCCGGCGATGAGCGCGGAGGAGTTCCTTCGTGGGCGGCCGGCGCCGGTGGGAACGGTGCTGCGGTGAACTCTGTCCCCCTCGGCCGTCATCTCGCCGAAAGCCGGGACCGCATGCCACTCGCGCTGCGCTTGCGGAAAGCGGTCGCGTCTTTCGCCGGGATGACGGGGGCGGCGTTGGGGTGCCGCGCCGCGCGATGACCCGCTTCGCCCTCACACTGGAATTCGACGGCGGCCCGTTCATGGGGCTGCAGCGGCAGGAGCACGGGCCGTCGGTGCAGCAGTCGGTCGAGCGGGCGGTGTTCGAGGTCACCGGCGAGACGGTCACGCTGCACAGCGCCGGTCGCACCGACAGCGGGGTGCACGCGCTGGCCATGGTCAGCCATGTCGACGTCGAGAAGGCGCTGACCCCGTTCCGCCTGATGGAAGCGCTCAACGCCCGGCTGCGGCCCGAGCCGATCGCGGTGCTCGCCTGCGAGGCCAAGCCAGACGACTGGCACGCTCGGTTCAGCTGCATCGGCCGGCGGTACCTCTACCGCATTCGCAACCGCCGCGCGCCGCTGACGCTCGAGCGCGGTCGCGCGTGGCACGTGGCCCGGTCGCTCGATGCCGACGCGATGCACCGGGCGGCGCAGGCGCTGGTCGGGCGGCACGACTTCACGACCTTCCGCTCGGCGCACTGCCAGGCCGAGAGCCCGGTCAAGACGCTCGACCGGCTCGCCGTGCGCCGCGAGGACGACGCCGTGCTGATCGAGGCCGAGGCGCGCAGCTTCCTGCACCACCAGGTGCGCTCGATGGTCGGCACGCTGGCGCTGGTCGGCCTTGGCCAGTGGCGCGAGGAGCAGGTCGCCGAGGCGCTCGCTGCCCGCGACCGCGCCGCGCTCGGGCTCAACGCGCCGGCCGAGGGGCTGTATTTCGTCAGTGCGCGCTATCCCGACGGCTAGCCTCGCGCTTCGGGTTCGAGGTGCGCCACGCTGCCGGGGACGTTGTCGCGCAGTTCGGCAAGCCACACCGCCGCCGAGGCGTCGCTCGGCGCGCGCCAGTCGCCGCGCGGGCTCAGCGCGCCGGCGGTCGAGACCTTGGGCCCGTTGGGAATCGCGCTGCGCTTGAACTGGCTGAAGGCGAAGAAGCGCTGCAGGAAGCTCTCGAGCCAGCGGCGGATCGTCGCGAGGTCGTACTCGTTGCGGCCGGCTTCGGGCAGTCCGGCCGGCCAGGCGCCGCGCGCCCGGTCGCGCCAGGCGTGCCAGGCGAGGAAGGCGACTTTCGACGGAACCTGCCCGTAGCGCACGATATGGTGCAGGAAGAAGTCGTTGAGCTCGTAGGGCCCGATCTTCTGCTCGGTCGACTGCACCTCGCCGTCCTCGCCGACCGGGACCAGCTCGGGACTTATCTCCTGCGCGAGGATCGCCTCGAGCACCGCGTCGGTCTCGCGGTCGAACTGGTCGGTGCGCGTGCACCAGCGGATCAGGTACTGGATCAGCGTCTTGGGCACGCCGGAGTTGACGTTGTAGTGCGCCATCTGGTCGCCGACGCCGTAAGTGCTCCAGCCGAGCGCGACCTCGCTGAGGTCGCCGGTGCCGAGGACGAAGCCGTTGTGGTGGCCGGCGAGGCGGAACAGGTAGTCGGTGCGGAGGCCGGCCTGGACGTTCTCAAAGGTCACGTCGTGGACCGGCTCGCCGCGCGCGAACGGGTGGCCGATGGTCTCGAGCATCGTCCGCGCGGTTGGGCGGATGTCGATCTCCTCGGCGGTCACGCCGAGCGCGCGCATCAGCTTCCAGGCGTTCGACCGGGTGCCTTCGGAGGTGCCGAAGCCGGGCATCGTGTAGCCGCGGATCGTCGTGCGCGGCAGGCCGAGCCGGTCGCAGACCTTGGCGGCGACGATCAGCGCGTGGGTCGAATCGAGCCCGCCCGAGACGCCGATGACCATCGAACTGCCCGCGGTCTGCTCGAACCGGCGCATCAGGCCCTCGACCTGGATGTTGAACGCCTCGTAGCAGTCCTCGTCGAGCTTGTGCGGGCGGTTGGGGACGAACGGGAAGCGGCGCAGCGGCCGGACGAGGCCGATGTCACCCTCGGCCGGGCAGTGGTCGAAACGGACCACGCGGAACCGGTCCTCGGGGCGCCCGGCCGCTTCGGCGGCGTCGGCAAAGGTCGGCAGGCGCAGGCGGTCGCCGAGGATGCGCCCGGTGTCGATGTCGGCGATGGCGAGCTCGGGGCGCAGCGCGAAGCGCTCGCTCTCGGCGAGCAGGTCGCCGAGCTCGTAGATCACCCCCTGGCCGTCCCATGCCATGTCGGTCGTGCTCTCACCGTGGCCGGCGGCGGAATAGACGTAGGCGCTGGCGGTGCGGGCCGATTGCGCGCGGCACAGCAGGTGGCGCTCGTCGGCCTTGCCGATGACGATGTTCGAGGCCGACAGGTTGGCGAGGATCGTCGCCCCGGCAAGCGCGCCGGCCGTCGACGGGGGGTCGGGCGCCCAGAAGTCCTCGCAGATCTCGACGCAGAGCTTGAAGCCGGGAAGGCGGCTCGAGGCGAACAGCAGGTCGGTACCGAACGGCACCTCGACCTCGCCGACGCGGATCGTCGCGCCGCGCACGCTCAGGCCGGAGGCGAACCAGCGCTTCTCGTAAAACTCGCGGTAGTTGGGCAGGTACGACTTGGGCACGACCCCGAGCACACCGCCGTCGGCTATGGCCAGCGCGCAGTTGTAGATTCGGCCGTTGTGGCGCAACGGGGCGCCGATCAGGAGGACCGGGCTGAGCCCGGCGCTGGCAGCGGCGATCTCGCCGATCGCGGCTTCCGAGGCGTCGAGCAGGGCCGCCTGCAGATGCAGGTCGTCGATCGCGTAGGACGACACGCACAGCTCGGGATAGACCAGCAGGTCGACGTGGGCGGCGTGGGCGCGGCGCGCCTCGGCGATGATCCCGTCGCGGTTGAAGGCGACGTCGGCGGTACGCACCGGCGGGGTGCTGGTGGCGACGCGGACGAACCCGTGGCGGTGCATCGCGTAGAACGGGTGGACCGGCTCGGCGCGGGGGCCGCTCGCGGTGGCCTCGGCAGGCAACAGCCAGTCCTCCGGGCGGCAGATGCCGAGTTCGGCGAGGCGGCGCTGGGCCGCCGCGCGGGGAACCTTGCCCTTGGCTTCCCAGCCATAGACCGTGCGGCTCGGCCAGGGGCGGGGCGCGCCGTAGCGCTCGCCGAACTCGCCGGCGGAGAGCGGCGGGACGTGGGCCTCGCGCCACGCACGGATCTTCTGGCCGGCCTTGTGCATTACGGCGTTGTATCCAAAAAGGATACATTGTGCAAGGTCGTCACGTGCATAATGCGTCCTTGATCATCGCAAGAGCGACCTTGAGCGCTTCGATCCGCACTCCCTGTCTCCCGATCGGGCCAAAGTGCGCCTGACGATGACAGGTCGCGCCCTCGCGCCGGGCGCAGGCGAAATGGACCAGGCCTTCTTCCTCGCCGTCCCCGGCCGGCCCGGCAAAGCCGGTGATCGACAGCGCAACGTCCGCTCGTGAGCGGCGCAGCGCGCCGAGCGCCATTGCCAGCGCGACCTCCTCGCTGACCGCGCCGCACGATTCGACCTTCTCGCGAGCGATGCCGAGCAGGTCGCACTTGGCGTCCTCGGAGTAGACCACGAAGCCGCGCTCGAACACGTGACCGCGCCCCTGGACGTCGGTCAGCAGCGCGGCGAGCAGGCCGCCGGTGCAGCTTTCGGCGGTCGCCAGCGCCAGCTCGCGCTCGTGCGCGAGGTCGAGCACTTCGTCGGCAAGATCCTGGACGTCGGTGGGGAGGGCGGGATCGAGGGTTTCGGCCATGCGGAGTCCATCGCTCGAAAGCCGCGGTGGTTCCTACAACCGGGTCAACCACCTTGCTCCTGCCGCACTCGAGCTTAGGTTCGGGCAATGAGCGGCGAAGGCGAGCACGACCTCTCGGGAGAATGGAGCGGCATCTACAGCTATCCCGCGCGGTACCCGCCCAATCGTTTCGAAGCCTCGCTGCGCGATGCGGGCGGGATCATCACCGGGGTCATCCGCCAGCCGGGCGAGTTCTTCGAGCCTGCCGGCACCCAGCAGCACGCGGTGATCCACGGCACGCGCGAGGGTGCCGCGGTGCGCTGGGTAAAGATCTACGACGACCTCAGGCGGGCGACGCCGCACTACGAGGGCACGGTCCGGTCGGGCGGGGACGAGATCGAAGGCACGTGGCACATTCCCGGCGACTGGTCCGGCACCTTCATGATGATGCGGCAGCGCAAGGAGCCGGTTGTCGAAGCCCGCAAGCTCAGCGAAGGGGTCGGCGCGCGGTAACGCCCCGGATCGCCGTCACTCGGCCGCGACGGCCTCGTACCCGACCGGCAGCTGGGCGCGCACGGTCGCCTTGCCGAGGTCGAGCCCGTAGAGCTTGGCCGCGTGGCCGCCGACGAGGCCGCGGACGACCTCGGGGTCGAGATGCGCCATGGTCTCGCCGATCGTGCGCACCGAGTTGGGCCAGATCGAGTCCGGATGCGGGTAGTCGCTCGCCCACAGCAGGTTCTCGGGCCCCCAGAACTCGAGCAGGCGCATCGCGGTCGGGCTCTGCTGGAAGGTGCCGTAGACCTGCCGCCGAAACACCTCGGACGGCTTCATTTTGTGCGGGATGCCGCCCATGTCGGCCCAGTAGTCGGCGCATTCCCACAGCCGCCAGTGGCGATAGTCGAGTTCCTCCACCACCCACGGCACCCAGCCGACGCCGCTTTCGGCGATGACGATCTTCAGCCGGGGGTGCCGCTCGAGGATGCCCCAGGCGAACAGGTCGACGAACGGGTCGAGGAACTGTTCGATGAACATCTTGGCGTGGAGGAAGGTCGCGCCCGGGCTGCCCTTGTACTTGTCGAACGCGTCGCCGGCCTTGGGGAATACGGTGACGTGGAAGCTGAGCACGATGCCGGACTGCTCGAGCAGATCGAACAGCGGTTCCCAGCGCTTGTCCTCGAGCCGCGGCTCGGCGACGGCGATCTGCAGGTTGGCCTGGCGCACGCCACCTTTCCTGGCGAGACGCTCGAGCTCGGCGTAGGCC
>JAEZES010000056.1 GCA_023432995.1 Pseudomonadota bacterium | reverse complement strand
CGGCGCCCCGGGGGGCCCACCAGGCCCGCATCGCCTTCTTCTGCGGCCCCGACGAGGCCGGAGCGGCGGCCGCCGCTGACAAGCTGGTCGAGCTGCTGCCCGATCCCGGCGAACGGATCGAGCTCTCGGGCTCAGAGCTGCGGTCGGACCCGGTCCGGCTCGGCGACGAAGCCCGCTCGACCTCGCTGTTCGGCGGCGCGCGACACATCCTCGTCCGCGCGAGCGGCGACGAGGCGCACGACGCGGTCGAGAACCTGCTCGGCCTGATCGATGCGGGCGAAGGCGCGGGCGCGTGCCCGGTGCTGATCGTTGCCGTCTCGGCAACCGACAAGGCCCGCACCGCCCGCCTGCTCGAGAAGCGCGGCGATGCCCTGGTGGCGATGTTCCACCCGCCCGATCTCGGCACGGTCACCAACGAGGTGCGCCGGATGGCGGCGGCGGCCGGGCTCCGGCTGGGCGGCGATCTCGCCGAGCGGATCGCCCGGGCGACGGGGCTCGACGTGCGGCTGGCCCAGTCGGAAGTGACCAAGCTCGCGCTCTATCTCGACGCCTCGCCGCAGGCGCCGCGCACGGCCGACGAGGAGGCGCTCGACGCGATCGGCGCGCGGACCGAGGAAGACGGCTTCATGCCGCTGGTCAACGCGGTGCTCTCGGGCGAGGCCAACCGGCTCCCGGCCGAGCTGCGGCGCCTGCGCGAGGTGTCGCTCAATCCGGTCGGCGTGCTGCTGGCGATGGAACGTCGCACGGCCCAGCTGGCCCAGCTTGCCGCCAAGCTGGGTCCCGGCCGGCGCGTCGCCGACGTGCTTGAGGCGGAGCAGAAGGCCCACCGCGTGTTCTGGCGCGACCGGCGCGACCTCGGCGTGCAGCTCGAGCGCTGGCGCGGACGATCGCTCGAGCGGCTCGTGCAACGGCTGGCGGCCCTGCACCGGGCATTGCTTGCCAACAGCGCCGCCGCCGAGCTGCTGCTCGCCCAGGAACTGACCCAGATCGCCCGACAGGCCGCCGCCGGGCGCCGCTGACCGCCGCATGGCTCCGGGCGGGGTTGCCGAGGCGCTTCCGCGCCGCCATGTGGCTGCGATGCCCGATAGCGAGTTCCACGCGATGCCCGACGGGCGCCGGATCGCCTTCCGTCATGCCCCCGGCACGGGTCCGGCGCTGGTGTTTCTCCCCGGCTACATGTCGGACATGAGCGGCAGCAAGGCGACCGCCCTGATGGCCTGGGCCGAAGCCCGGGGCCGCGAATGCCTGCTGCTCGACTACTCCGGCTGCGGCGAGAGTCCCGGCCGGTTCGCCGATGGCACGCTGAGCCGCTGGCGCGAGGAAGTGGTCGCGCTGGTCGATGCCCGGATCGCCTCGCCCGAAGTCGTCCTGGTCGGCTCGTCGATGGGCGGGTGGCTGATGCTGCTGGTCGCGCGCGTGCTCGGCGCCCGCGTCGCCGGCCTTGTCGGCACGGCAGCGGCGCCGGATTTCACCGACTGGGGCTACACCGCCGAGCAGCAGCGGGAACTCGCCGCCGGCGAGACGCTCTACGAGGACAATCCCTACGGCCCCGATCCGGCACCGACCCATCCGGGCTTTTGGGCCGACGGCCAGGCACAGCGCCTGCTCGCCGGCGAAATCGCGCTCGATTGTCCTGTCCGGCTGCTTCACGGACAGGCTGACGACACCGTTCCGCCGGAAATCTCGTTGCGCCTGGCTCGCGCGCTGCGTTCAGACGACGTGCATGTCACGCTGGTCAAGGGCGGCGACCATCGCCTGTCGCGCGAGCGCGACATCGCCCTGCTGCTGCACACCGTGGCGGCGCTGACCGAAGGCGCTAGCGCATGATCCTCGCCGCGTTCGTACTCCTCCTGGCGCAGGATGGCGTCACCGCGCCGGTCGCCCCGCGCACCCTGGCCCAGGACCGGCTGACGGGATGCCTCGAGCGCGCCCGCACCGATCCGACGAGCGCGATCGTCGAGGCCAGCACCTGGTCGGGTCAGACCAGCGGCGCCGACGCCAGCTACCCGCAGCAATGCCTCGGCATGGCCTACACGATGCTGTTGCGGTGGCAGGCGGCCGAGCGCGCGTTCATCGCTGCCCGCGAGGCGACCCTCGAAACCGAGCCCTTCCGCCGTGCGCAACTGGCGATCATGGCCGGCAACGCCGCGCTCGCCGAGGAGCGGGCCGTGGATGCCCTGGCCGCGCTCGATCTGGCGGCGAACGACGCCGCGGCGGCGGCGGATTCCGGACTGCGGGCGATGGTCGAGGTCGACCGGGCCCGCGCTCTGGTGCTGCAGGGCCGCGAGGCGGAGGCCGAAGCGACCTTGGCGGCGGCGCGCACGCTGGATGCGCAAAGCCCGTTCGCATGGCTGCTCTCGGCCACGCTCGCGCGGCGTCTCGGCAAGCTCGACGAGGCGCAGGGATTCATTGCCACGGCGGCTGCGCTCGCCCCCGACTATCCCGAAATCGGCCTCGAGGCCGGCGTCATCGCGATGCTCGGCGGGCGGACCGAGGCCGCCCAGGCGAGCTGGCAATCGGTCGTCGAGCTCGCGCCGGACAGCGAGGCGGCGGCCAGCGCGCGGGCCTATCTCGCCCAAGCCGCCGAGCTTGCGGCGGAGGAGCCGACCGCCCAATGATCCCGCTTTCGGTCCTCGACCTGGTCCCGGTCCGCGAAGGCAGCGGCATAGGCGAGGCCTTGCGCGACGCGGCTGAGCTGGCCGCGACGGCCGAGAAGGCCGGATACAAGCGCTTCTGGGTCGCCGAGCACCATGCGACGGCCGGCGTCGCCGGCGGAGCGGTCTCGGTCGTGCTCGCGCACATCGGCCACGCGACCTCGACGATCCGCATCGGCGCGGGCGGCATCATGCTGCCCAACCACAACCCGTTCGTCATTGCCGAGCAGTTCGGCACGCTCGACGCGCTGTTCCCGGGGCGGGTCGATCTGGGTCTCGGCCGCGCGCCGGGAGCGGCGCCGATCCTCGGACAGGCGCTGCGCAAGAGCCTCCACCAGGCCGCCGAGTATTTTCCGCAGGACGTGGTCGAACTGCGCGCGCTGCTGACCGGCGACGTCGACCTGCCGATCGTCGCCACGCCCGGACTCGGCGCGCAAGTCGAGCTGTGGATGCTCGGCTCGAGCCTGTTTGGGGCCCAGCTCGCCGCGCGGCTCGGGTTGCCCTACGCCTTCGCCAGCCATTTCGCGCCCGACCATCTCGACGCTGCGCTCGCTACGTACCGCGAACAGTTCCGTCCCTCCGCCGCGCTCGACCGGCCGCATGCGATGGCGGCTATGACGGTGATCGCCGCCGAGACCGACGATGAGGCCGAGCTGCTCGCCTCGTCGCAGGACCAGGCCTTCGTACGGCTGCGCAGCGGCGACCCCGGCAAGCTGCCCCCGCCCGTGCCCGGTTACCGCGAAAGCCTGCCCGAAAGCGCGCGGGCGATGCTCGAGCACCTCGGGCAGGCACGCGCGGTCGGCGCACCGGCGACAGTCGGCGAACGCATCGCCCGCTTCGTCGAGCGGACTCGCGCCGACGAGCTGATCATCTCGGGGGCCACGTACGATCCGGTCGCTCGGCGGCGTTCGCTCGAGCTGGCGATGAAAGCAGTTTCATGAGTTACCAGATTTCGGGTGCCCACGTCCCGGGTTCGGGCTAAGGGCCACTGGAACGAGCGCCACCGCCGGGCCGTTACCGACGGAGGGACGACGGGAGACTGGCATGGCCACTGCGCAAGTGCACGACGAAGCCTCGGAGACACTGTCGGCGGGAGACCGCAAGCTGATCCGGGTGCTGCGCGAGCGCATGGCCGAGTCGCTGCTTCCCGGCGAGCCGACACTGACCGCTGCAGCGCTCGACGAGGCCGCTGCCTTCCTGCTGGAAGCGGCGCGCGAGCGCCGCGGCGACGAGCCCGCCATTCTCGTTCGCTCGGCCACGGGCGACCGGCGCTGCACGCGCGTGGCGGCGGTCAACAACGACATGCCGTTCCTGGTCGATTCGATCGCCGCCACGGTCGCCGCGCGCGGCCTGGCGATCGACTTGCTGGTGCATCCGGTGCTCCCGGCCCGGCGCGACGATGGCGGCCGGCTGCTCGCGTTGCCGGATGAGTCGGCTGACGGCACCCGGCCCGAATCGCTGGTCTATTTCGAGACCCCGCGGATCGATGCGCGCGAGCGCCGCGCGCTGGAGCAGGATCTCGCCACCACCTTGGCCGACGTGCGTGCAGCCGTCACCGACTGGCCCGAGATGCGCGCGCTGATCGCCGAGGACGCGGACCGGGTGGCCGATCCCGAGGGAGCGGCGCTGCTGCGCTGGTTCGGCGAGGGCGCGCTGACCCTGCTCGGGCACGTCACGTTCCGTCGCGACGGCGGCCAGGCCAAGCGTCTCGGAATCGCACGCAAGGGGGCCCGCGCCCTTGTCGCCGACGAAACCCTCGAGCGCGCCTTCGCCTGGTTCGACCGCCGCCGGGGTGAGGGGCCGCTGATCATCAAGGCCAACCGCATTGCGCGCGTCCATCGCCGCGTGCCGCTCGACCTGTTCATCGTCCCGCTGACCGAACGCGGAAAGGTCGCCGCGCTCTCGGTCCACGCCGGCATGTGGACCAGCGCGGCGCTGGCGACCAAGCCCGAACAGGTCCCGCTGCTGCGCCGCCACCTCGAGGCGATTGGCCGGGAGCTCGACATCCAGGCCGGCGGGCACGACGCAAAGGCCCTGGTCCACGCGCTGACGGTGCTGCCGCACGACCTGGTGATCGGCTTCTCGCAAGCCGACCTTGCGCGCGTGACGACGGCGATGATGGCGGTCGTCGATCGCCCGCGCCCACGCCTGGCGTTCGTCACCGCCCCGCTCAGGCGACACCTGTTCGCGTTCGTCTGGCTCCCCCGCGACCTGATGTCGACCGGGGTTCGGCTGCAGATCCAGGGCCTGCTCGAAAGCTCGACCGGAGCCGACACGCTCGACTGGAGCCTGCAGATCGAGGGCAGCAACCTGGCGATGCTGCGCTACGTGCTGGACTTGCGCGGGCGCGACCGCGAACCGGACTTCGCCGCAATCGACGCGCGCTTCCAGGAAATGCTGCGCGGCTGGCCCGACGCCGGCGAGGCGGCGCTCGCCGAGGCGGGCGGTGCGAGCCGGGCGCCGGCGCTCGCGGCGCGCTACGCGGAGGCGTTCCCGCAGTCCTACCGGACCGACTACGGCCCGGCCGAAGCGGCGCAGGACATCGAGCGGCTTCGCCGCCTCGCCAGCGGCGAACGCGACTGCCCGCTCGGCCGCGACGCGCGGCTTTACCGGCTGGCCGACGATCCGCGCGAGCAGGTGCGGCTCAAGATCTACCAGCTCGGCGGCGCGATGCCGCTGTCGGACGCCGTTCCGGCGCTCGAGAATTTCGGCTTCCGGGTGCTGTCCGAAATGCCGACCCGCCTTGGCGGCACGGAACCCGGCACGATCCACGACTTCCGCTTGGCCCCGGCGCACGGCGACCCCGCCGCGCCGCTGTCGCGGGCCGAGGAAGTCGAGCAGGCGATCAGCGCGGTCATCAACGCGCGCGCCGAGGACGACGTGTTCAACCGGCTGATCGTCGGCACTGGCCTCTCGGCGCAGGAAGCGGACTGGATGCGCGCGCTGTACCGCTACCTGCGGCAGACCCAGATCGCCTTCACGATCTACACCGTGGTCGACGCCCTGGCCGGCGCGCCCGCAGTCACCCGCGGGCTGATCGAGCTGTTC
>JAEZES010000054.1 GCA_023432995.1 Pseudomonadota bacterium | reverse complement strand
GAGCAGTCCCTCGAAATCCTCCCACCCGATCGCAAGAGCGATCGGGAAGCCTATGGAAGACCAAAGAGAGTACCGTCCGCCGACGCTCTCGGCGAACGGCAGCACGCGGGTCTCGTCGACGCCCCATTCGACCGCCTTCTCGGGATACGCGGTCAGCGCGATGACCCGGCCGTGCGGATCGCTGACGCCATTGTCGGCCAGCCAGCGCAGCGCGCTTGCGGCGTTGGTCATCGTCTCGATCGTGGTGAAGGTCTTGCTCGCCACCGCGACCAGCGTCGTCGCCGGATCGCACGCGGCGAACGCCGCCTCGAGCGCGAGCCCGTCGATGTTCGAGACCACGTGCACGTCGACCAGCGCGAGGTCGCGCGCCAGCGCGTCGACCGCCAGCGCCGGGCCGAGGGCCGAGCCGCCGATGCCGATGTGGATCAGGTGCTTCACTTCGCCGAGCGCGCCCTCGTGGATCGCCTCGACCAGCAGCTTCATGCGTGCGCGCAGCGCCGCGGCTTCCTCGACGCTCGCCTCCCTGCCAACCCCGCGCAGCGCCGAGTGCTCCGCGGCGCGGTTCTCGCTCGGGTTGACGACCTCGCCGGCGAACAGCTTGCGGCGCGCCTCGGCGAACCCGGCCGCCTCGGCCAGGGCCTCGAACCGGGTCAGCAGCGCGTCGGTCAGGTGCGTCTTCGACCAGTCGAACAGCACCCCGCCCGCACCGGGCCCGAGCTCGAGCCGGGCCGACAGCCTGCCCGCCCGCCCGGGATCGGCGGCGAACAGTTGCGCCAGTGTCTCGCCGCTCACCTCGAGAGCCGCCCAGGCCTGCTCGCGCGCGTCGCTCAACGTGTTTCCCCTTTCCTACAAGCGGGGCCACGGGCTAAGGCCTCGCGCCATGATTGCAAACAGCAAATTGCGGCGCTCGCGGGGCCTTCGGCGAGCGGATTCCGCGAGCAGGAATTCTCGTCATTGGACACTGTCGCAAGTGTCAGACGGTTCACACTGCGGGCTCGCCCGATGAACGATACCGCGCCCGTCGCCACCTCCGACTCGGACGGCCGAGAGCCTGCCGCGAAGAAGGAGGAAGGCAGCTTCCTCGCCTTCCTGGTCAAGCTGGTCATCGCCGTAGTGCTGTTCCGCACGCTGCTGTTCACCAGCTTCTCGATCCCGAGCGAGTCGATGATGCCGCGGCTGCTGGTCGGCGACTTCCTGTTCGCCTCGAAGTGGTCGTACGGCTACTCGGGCGCGTCGCTGCCGATCGACTGGGACTCGGGCGAGGGACGCCTGTTCGGCAGCCTGCCCGAGCGGGGCGACGTGGTCATCTTCAAGCATCCGCTCGACCGCACCGACTACGTCAAGCGCGTCATCGGCCTGCCCGGCGACACCGTGCAGATGGTCGACGGGGTGCTGGTGCTCAACGGGCAGCCGGTGCGCAAGCAGCGCATCGCCGATTTCGTGCTGCCGACCACCGCCGAGCGCGGCTGCGGCCCGGGCCGGTCCGAGTTCACGGTGGATACGGCCGAGGGCGGGTTCGCCTGCCGGTTCCCGCGCTTCCGCGAAACGCTGCCGGGCGGGGTCAGCTACCAGGTGCTCGACCTCGGCGTGACCGACGTCGACAACACCGAGCCGCTGATCGTGCCCGAGGGCAGGGTGTTCATGATGGGCGACAACCGCGACAATTCGCAGGACAGCCGGCGCGACGCGGTGCCCAACGGCTGGGTCGGCCTGGTCCCGGTCGAGAACCTCGTCGGCAAGGCCAGCTTCATGTTCTTCTCGACCGACGGCAGCGCCGAATGGCTCAAGCCGTGGACCTGGTTCACCGCCGCCCGCTGGGACCGCATCGGGCGCGCGATTTGACCATCACGCGGGATATCTCGCTGGAGCCCGCAACGCGGGCCTGGCTCGAGGACCTGGGTTTCGAGGTCAACAACGACAGCCTGTGGCTCGAGGCGCTGACCCACGGCAGCACCGGCGCGGGCTTCAACTACGAGCGGCTCGAGTTCCTCGGCGACCGCGTGCTCGGCCTCGCCATCGCCGGGTGGCTGTTCCGCAACAGCAGCGGGTCCGAGGGCGAGCTGGCGCAGCGCCTCAACGCGCTCGTCAGCCGGCAGGTCTGCGCCGCCGTCGCGCGCGAGATCGGCGCCCCGCCGCACGTCCGCCTCGGCAAGCAGGCGCGCGACGACGGCGCCGCCGACAGCGACAACGTGCTCGGCGACGTGATGGAGGCGCTGCTCGGCGCGAGCCTGCTCGAGAGCGGCTTTCCGGCGACGCGCGACATCGTCTGGCGGCTGTGGAAGGCGCGGGTCGAGAGCACCGGGCGGACCAAGCACCCCAAGAGCGCGCTGCAGGAATGGGCCGCCGGCTCCAACCGCAAACCGCCCGAGTATACGCTGGTCGGGCGCACCGGCCCCGATCACGCGTCGAAGTTCACCGTGCGCGTCAACGTCAAGAACGTCGGCTCGGTCGAAGCGACCGCGAGCAGCAAGCAAGACGCCGAGACCGAAGCGGCGCGCGCCTTCATGGAGAAGTTCGGGTGACCCGCTGCGGCGTCGTCGCGGTAATCGGCGCGCCCAACGCCGGCAAATCGACCCTGGTCAACGCGCTCGTCGGGCAGAAGGTGGCGATCACCAGCGCCAAGGCGCAGACCACCCGCGCGCGGCTGCTCGGCATTGCGCTGGCGGGCGACGCGCAGATCATCCTCGTCGATACGCCGGGCATCTTCGCCCCCAAGCGCCGACTCGACCGGGCGATGGTCAGCGCCGCCTGGGAAGGCGCCAAGGAAGCCGATGCGATCGTGCTCGTGGTCGACCCGCTCAAGCAGCGCCGGCACGAGCTCGAACCGCTGCTCGAGGCGCTCAAGGACCGTGCCGAGCGCAAGCTGCTGGTGCTCAACAAGGTCGACGCCAGCGCCAAGGAGCCGCTGCTGGCGCTGGCGCAGGACCTTACCGCCAAGGTCGATTTCGCCGAGGTGTTCTTCGTCTCGGCGCTGAGCGGCGACGGGGTGCCCGAGCTCAAGGCGCACCTCGCCTCCCTGATGCCCGAAGGCCCGTGGCACTACCCCGAAGACCAGGTGTCGGACGCGAGCGAGCGCCTGCTCGCCGCCGAAGTCACCCGCGAGCAGCTCTACCGCCAGCTGCACGAGGAGCTGCCCTACGACAGCGCGGTGCGCCCCGAGAGCTACCAGGTGCGCAAGGACGGCAGCGTCGAGATCCACCAGCAGATCGTCGTCGGCCGAGACAGCCAGAAGCCGATCGTGCTCGGCAAGCGCGGCGCGCGGATCAAGGCGATCGGCGAGGCCGCGCGCAACGAGCTAAGCGAGATGCTCGGGGTCAAGGTGCACTTGTTCCTGCACGTCAAGGTCGACGAGAAGTGGGCCGAAAGCCGCGAGATCTACGAGGAGATCGGGCTGGACTGGGTGCGGTGACGAGGCTGGCGGGCCTTGGCGCGCTGCTGTTCCTTGCCGGCTGCGCCAGCACCGCTCCCCCACCGGGCCCGCCGCCCGGATCGCACTATGTCGCGCTCGGCAGCTCCTTTGCGGCCGGCGCGGGCATCCCTCCGCGCGCCGAGGATCGCCCGGCCCGCTGCGGCGCCTCGCAGGCCAGCTACCCGCGCCTGCTCGCGGCCCGCCTCGGCCTGCGGCTGACCGACGCGAGCTGCGGCGGCGCGACGACCACGCACCTGCTGGCCCCCTGGCACGAGCTGCCGGCCCAGATTGACGCGCTGACGCCCGAGACGCGCCTCGTCACGGTCACGGTCGGCGGCAACGACATCAACTACATGGGCCTGATGTTCGCCGCGAGCTGTCATGCCGGCGCGACCGTGGCGCCCGAGGGCGAATGCGCCGCCCTTCCCGTGCCCGACGACGCCGCCTTCGCGGCTCTCGAAGACAGCCTGGTCGAGATCTTCGGCGCGATCGGTTCGCGCGCGCCGCACGCCCGTGTGGTGCTGGTCCAGTAC
>JAEZES010000050.1 GCA_023432995.1 Pseudomonadota bacterium | reverse complement strand
CCTTGTCGGGGCGCGCCTGCATGTACGGCTCGTCGAGCTGGACCACGGCGGCCCCGGCGGCGAACAGGTCCTTGATCTCCTCGTTGACCGCGCCGGCATAGGCCAGCGCCAGCGCCTCGGGGTCGTTGTAATAGTCGTCCTGCGCCTGCTGGCTCATCGTGAACGGGCCGGGGACGGTGATCTTGATCTGCTTTTCGGGCGAGGCGTGCTCGCGCAGGAACTGCACGTCGCGCACCTGGACCGCGTGGCGGCGCCGGATCTCGCCGACGACCCGCGGCACCGGCACCGGCTCGCCGCTGCGGTCGAGCGCGGTCGCGAAGCGGTTCGAATAGCTTTCGCGGCGCATCTCGCCGTCGGTGATGATGTCGAGCCCGGCACGCTCCTGCTCGGCGATCGCGTAGACCGTGGCATCGTCCCACGCCTGCTCGAGCCATTGCTCGGACACCCGCCACAGTTCCTTCATGCGCGTGCGAGGCGGGAAGCGGCCGGCGAGCTTCTCGCGGTCGATCAGCCAGTCGGGCTGGGCGTAGGAACCGACCAGCGAGGTGGGAAGCAGCATTCGGGTATCCTCTCGTATCGTCATTTCACCCCCGCAAAGCGGGAATGCGATCGCCAATATCGATTTCGCGCAGAGGCCGCAGAGATCGCAGTGAAGACGCGCTCTATCTTCGCCATCTCTGCGGCCTCTGCGCGATCAACCTTCATGGTTTCCCGCTTTCGCGGGGCGGACGAAACTCAGGCCGCTTCGGCGTGGCGGAACTGGTTGTTCGTGGTGTGGTCGCCCGCCAGCCAGCGCTTGAGCTCGGCGTGCGCGTTGCGGCGCCGCTCTTCCTCGCCGACGGCGGCGCGCGGGTCGTCGCAGGTGAACTCGAGGATCATCCCGTTGGGATCCTCGACGTAGACCGAGCGGCAGTAGCCGTGCTCGAGCGTATAGGTCTTCGGCGGCTCGAACCCGGCCTGCTGGATGCGCCGTTCGAGCTCGGCCTGGGTCTCCTGGTCGACGTTGAGCGCGATGTGGCGGAACGGCGACGGCGCCAGCTCGGGGTCGAACAGCGCCTGGTCCTCGGGATCGGCGAACTGGAAGAACGCGAGGCACGACTTGTCGCCGAGCTCGAAGAAGCAGTGGCAATAAGTGCGGTCCTTGCCGAACAGGAAGTCGGTCTCGCACCAGGTCGCGGCCAGCGGGATGCCGAGCACGTCCTCGTAGAAGTGGCGCGTGGCCTCGAGGTCCTTGGTCACGTAGGCGGTGTGGTGCAGGCGACTGGGCAATTTCGACATCGTGGCTTCTCCCGCTGCGGCCGCGACTCTCCCGTGCGGCCGCGAAATCGTTGACCAGTCTAACAAAGCTGCCGGCACATGAAAGCCCTCTCCCCTGAAGGGGGAAAGGGACTCAGCGCTTGCGGCCGAGGACGGACTCGTTGGCGTCGCCGAGCTCGGGGGGCGGCACCACGCTGCCCTCGACTTCGCCGTCGAACCGCACCGGGAAGCGGATCGTGCGGAACCGGCCGCGCGCGCCTTCGCCCTCGATCACCAGGCGGTGGTGCGCGGCGAGCTCGCCTTCGACCACTTCCTGCGAGGTGTAGACCGGCGAATGCGGCACCTCGAGGGCGGCCAGCCGCTGCTCCCAGTAGGCGCGCGGCTGCGTGGCGAAGATCGGCGTGAGGAACTCGACTACTTTCTCGTAATTGGCAATCCGCGCCGGACGGCTCTCGAACTCGGGCCGCTGCAGCATGTCGGGCTGGCCGACCGCTTCGGCGAGATTTTCCCAGAACTTCGGCGGGCTCGACATGTGGAGGGCGATCCAGCCCTGGTCCGCGCACTGGAACACGTAGCTTTGCGAGACATGCGGGCGCGACCACGGGCCCATGATCTCGCCTTCCGACAGGTAATGGGTGAAGTCGTCCATGTTGAAATGGCTCATCGCCTCGAACATCGAGGTCTCGACCAGCCGGCCCTTGCCGGTCTTCTCGCGCTCGTAGAGCGCGGCGAGCACGCCGAACGCGGCGTAGAACCCGGTCACCGCGTCGCCGATCGCCGGACCGACCACGCGCGGGTTGGCCGGGTTGACCAGCAGCCGCAGGAACCCGGTCACCGCCTGGCTGACGGTGTCGAACGCCGGCCGGTCCTTCCACGGCCCGTCGTTGCCGAAGCCCGAGATGCCGCAATAGATGAGGCGCGGGTTGATTCCCCGAAGCCGCTCGGGCCCGACGCCGAGCCGCTCGGCGACGCCGGGGCGGAAGTTCTGGATGAACACGTCGGCCGTCTTCACCAGTTCGTCGAACGCGGCGAGGTCGGCCGGCTCCTTGGTGTTGAGCTCGATCGAGGCCTTGTTGCGGTTGTAGGTCTGGTAGTGCGGCGAATAGAGGTCGCCCTTGAACGCCCGGAACGGATCGCCGGTCCCCGGCATCTCGACCTTGATCACCTCGGCTCCAAGGTCCGCCAGCAGTACGCCCGCGGCGGGGCCGGTGATGAACGTGCCCATGTCGAGGACGCGAACGCCCTCCAGCGGCCTGGCCATAACGTCTCCCTGGTCTCGTCTTTCGCCCACCCATGCCGCTCGTCCCGGGCGAAGTCGAGACAAGTTGGCAGATGCCTCGCCAGAGATTTTTCACGCGAAGGCGCCGGCTACCGCGGCGAAGCCGCCCACCAATTCAAAACCCCACCGCTCACCGCACCGTCGATATTGAGAGCGGCTTCGCCGCAGGCGGGACGTCTTCGCGTCTTCGCGTGAGAAAATTTTGGACAAGCGCGACCGGCGCGGTCCAAAGCTGCCCGAAATAATCCGGGAGACCCACATGCGCATCGGCAAGCAGGACGCGCCCTATTCCGCCATCTGCACCTCGGACGCCGAGAGCATCACCGTGCGTGGGCGCGACCTGGTCGGCGAGATCGTCGGCCGGATGGATTTCACCAGCTACTTCTGGTTCCTCGTCACCGGCCAGCAGCCGAACGAACAGCAGAGCTTCTTCCTCAACGCGATCCTCTGCGCCCTCGCCGAGCACGGCCTGGTGCCCTCGGTGGTCGCCGCGCGAATGACCTACGCCGCCGCGCCCGAGGCGCTGCAGGGCGCGGTCGCCGCGGGGCTGCTCGGCTGCGGCAGCGTGGTGCTCGGCAGCGCCGAAGTCGCGGGCAAGTTCTACGCCGAATGCGTCGCCGACCAGCGCGCCACCGGCGACTCGCTGCCCGAAGTCGCCGTGCGCAACATCCACCGCCTGCGCCAGACCACCAAGGCGATCCCCGGCTTCGGCCACCCGCAGCACTCCGAGGGCGACCCGCGCGCCAACCTCCTGCTGCGCCTCGCCGACGAGCGCGGCGTCGCCGGCGAGCACGTCGCGATGATGCGCGCGCTCAAGGCCGCGCTGCCCGAGACCATCGGCCGCGAGCTGCCGGTCAACGTCAACGGCCCGATCTCGGCGATCCTGCTCGACCTCGGCTGGCCGCTCGCCGCGCTCAAGGGCATCGGCCTGCTGTGCCGCACCGCCGGGCTGGTCGCGCACTGCACCGAAGAGGCCGAGCGGCCGATCGGGTTCATCCTGTCGGGTGCCGCGGCGGCGGCGATCGAGTATGACGGCGAAGAAGCGGCATGACCGCCCGGTGTGGGCGGTCGCCGTCAGCGCAGCAAGGCGCCGCGCACCGCCAACTCGGCAAGGACCACGAGTAGGGCCGCGACCGACAAGACTGCGACGCCGATAAGGATCGAGGCCGCGCCGCTGAAGCCGAAGACCCAAGTCCAGTCGATCAGCAGGCCGGTAAGAGACACCCAAAGCGCCGGGCGAGCCCAACGTCGCAGGAGCGCCAGCCCCATCGCCCCGGCCAAACCGGTAACGGCTCCGATCCCAAAGCACACCTTGATCGCCGCTGGCAACTCGGCTCCGCCGGGCGGCGGCCCACCCCCCGGAAGCGCGCCGACCTCCGCGAGAAACATGACGACGCCCAAGATATTCCAGGGAACCGCCATTGTCGCCAAGGCTTGGATCCGGCGCCTTGCACTCATTAAATCGCTTTCCCGCGACCCAGTGTCCTACTCCGCCACATGCGCCGCCGGCACCACCCCGAACGCCTTCGCGCAGGGGTCGGGCTCGCGGGCCATAACCACCGCGATGTGATCCTGGAACTGCCGCCCGAACAGATAGCACCGCTCGCCCCAGAATGCCGCCCCGCCGGGCGTGTTGATCAGGTTCATGATCAGCGCGTCCCACCCGCCCCACAGCTCGTCGGACAGATGCCCCTCGCGCCACTGGTGGAATGCATTCTGCGAGTTCGACAGGAACGACATGAAGGTGCAGATGAACAGCATCTTCTCGACCGGAGTCAGCTTGTCGGGCTCGGTCAACGCCTTGGTCGAGGCCTTGAGCGCGTCGCTGCTGTCGAGCAGCGAATTGTACCAGCTCGAATAAGTCTCGTGCACCGCCTGCGCGGTCGCTGCCAGCACCGCGCGCGAATTGTCGCGGATTTGCAGCCCGACGAACACCAGCGCGATAAGCCCGCCGAGCACGCCCAGGATCTGGCTCCACGCCACGAATGTATCGAGGTCCACGCTCACTCCCCAACCGAGCGACCAGGGACGAGACTATTGCGCCGTGGGCGTCCTGCCAAGCGTTGCGGAGCGGCGCCTCACGCCGGCCACACCACCGAGATCAGCGGCACGCCGAGCGCGACCACGAGCAGCGACAGCGGCAGCCCGAGCCGCCAGTAATCGCCGAAGCGATAGCCGCCCGGGCCGAGCACCAGCGTGTTGCACTGGTGCCCGATGGGCGTGAGGAAATCGCACGCCGCGCCGACCGCTACCGCCATCAGGAACGGGTCGGGGTTGTGCCCGAGTCCGGTGGCGAATAGCGCGGCGATCGGCGCCATCACCAGCACCGTCGCGGCGTTGTTGAGGAACGGGGTCACGGCCATCGCCGCGACCATGATCAGCGCCAGCGCGCCCATCGGCGGCAGCCCCGCGGCCCAGCCCGACAGCTGGCCCGCGAGCAGGTCGGTGGTGCCGGTCGCCTCGAGCGCACCGCTGACCGGGATCAGCGCCGCGAGCATGACCAGGATCGGCCAGTCGACCGCCGCGTAGGCCTCGCGCAGCGGCAGCGCGCCGATCATCACGATGACCGCCGCGGCGCCGAAGAAGGCGACCTGCACCGAGACCAGGCCGAGCGCCGTCAGGATCATCGCCATCGCAAGGATCGCCAGCGGCAGAATCGAGCGGCTGAAGCTGCCGAGCCGCACCTCGCGCTCGGCCAGCGGCAGCGCGCCGAGTTCGCGCAGGCGCTCGGGGAACTGGCTCAGCACCCCCTGCAGCACGATCACGTCACCGGCCCTCAGCCGGATGTCGCGCAGGCGATCGGTGAACCGCTGGCCGCTGCGGCTGACCGCGAGCAGGTTGATGCCGTAGCGGCGGTGCAGCGCGATGCGCCCCGCCGCCTGGCCGACCAGCAGCGAATCGCTGCCGATCACCGCCTCGATCACCCCGATC
>JAEZES010000260.1 GCA_023432995.1 Pseudomonadota bacterium | reverse complement strand
TGAGACAGCGCCGGGACCGTTGCCGCGGCGCTGCTGCTCGCCTTCGCCGGCGCCTGGCTGCCGGTCCCGCCGGCGCTGCGGATGGAGGCGTTCTGGCTGACGGTGGTCATGCTGCTCGCGGTACGCTCGACGCCGACCGGGATCCTGCGCCTGCACGACAAGTACGCCGTGGCCGCGACCGCCGATGCCGTCACGCCGGTGGTGCGGCTGCTCGGCGCCGCCGGCGTGTTCCTGTTCGCGCCGACCAGCGCGGCCTTCGTCATCGTCTGGGGCGCCGCCGAGCTCGCCACCGCCTTCGCCTACTGGCACTTCGCGCTGCGCCACGAGCCGCTGCCGTGGCGCCGGGTGAGCCTCCGCGAGCTGCCCCGCGAGCAGCGCGACGCCTGGCGTTTCGTGTGGGGAACCGGGTTGTCCGGAGCACTGCTGATCGCCTCGCGCCAGCTCGTCGTGCTGCTCGTCGGCGCGCTCGGCGGGGCCGCGCTCGCGGGGATCTATCGCGTCGCCGCCCAGCTCGGCGAAGGCCTGCTCAAGCTCGCCCAGGCGCTGCTGCGGGCGACCTACCCCGAACTGGTGCGCGACCCGCAGGCCGCGCGCGTGATCGCCGCCAGGATCGTGCGCATCGCCGCGCTCACCGGCGCGGTCACGCTCGCCTTCGGCGCGCTCGCCGGCAAGTGGGTCATCCTCGGTATCGCCGGACGGGAGTACCTCGCCGCCTATGGGCCGATGCTGATCCTCGCCGCGGCCGCGGCGATCGAGCTTGCCGGCGCCCCGCTCGAGGCGCTGCTGGTCGCCCGCGGCCGGGCGCTGACCAACTTCCTGCTGCGCGCGATGCCGACGGCGCTGGCGCTCGCCGCGCTGCCGCTGGCCGTCGCCCGCGCCGGTGCCGGCGGGGCCGCCGCGGCGGTCTTGATCGCCAGCACGCTGTCGGTCGCGGGCCTGATGATCGCCAGTCGCGAAAGGTAAACGCGCGCAATTCCCTTGTCCGGTGTTTCGCGGTATTCTTTCGCCGATAGACAACAGAACATGCAGGGGGAGGTAACGATGGCCGGGATGGGTCTGCGCCGCTGGGCGCGTGCTTCGCTTTCGCTGGTTGCACTGGCCGCGGCCCTGCCGGCAACGGCCCAGGACCTCGAAGAGGAGCAGGCCGCCGCCAACGAGCAGGCGAGCGGCAACGCGATCTTCGTCACCGGCCTTCGTCGCACCGACGAGCTGCAGGACACCCCGGCCGCGATTACCGCCTTCACCGCCGAGACGATCGAGAACGCGCGCATCCTCAAGCCGGCCGACTTCATCGACCTGACTTCGAACGTCACGCTGGTCGAGACGCAGAACGCCGGCAACGCGTTCATCGTCATTCGCGGCATCACCCAGGCCCGCAACAGCGAGCCGTCGGTCGCGGTGGTCGTCGACGGCGTGCAGCAGGTCAACCCGGCGCAATTCAACCAGGACCTGTTCGACATCGAGCAGATCGAGGTGCTCAAGGGCCCGCAGGGCGGCCTCTACGGCCGCAACGCGATCGGCGGCGCGATCATCATCCGCACCAAGGCCCCGACCGACGAGTTCGAAGGCAAGATCACCGCCGGTGTCGACAACGGCTTCGGCTTCTTCACCCGCGGCGGGATCAGCGGCCCGCTGTCGGACAACATCCGGTTCCGCGTTTCGGGCCAGTTCTACGATACCGAAGGCTACATCGATAACGCGTTCCTCGGCGAGGAAGCCGACCCCTACCGCGACATCGCGCTGCGCGGGAACCTGCTGATCGAGCCGTCACCCGGCTGGGAGATCGACCTGCGCGCCTCGATGGACCTGCTCGAGACACAGGCGCTCTACTTCAACATCGTCAGCGACGTGAACGACACCAGCCTGCCGGTGCGGGTCAACAACGCCGGGCAGAACGACCGCGACATCTACAACTTCGCGGCCAAGATCAGCTACGAGGGCGAGCACTTCACCGCCACCTCGATCACCTCGTACGACACGCTCGAGGAGATCCTGACCGGCGACGCGTTCGATTTCCTGCCGATCCCGGAATCGTTCTTCTTCAACCTGTTCGAAGGCATCTTCGGCCCGGGCCAGGGCTTCGACCTCAACCAGAGCCAGTTCCTCGACGTCGAGGCCTTCAGCCAGGAGCTGCGGTTCGAATCCCCGCCCGACCAGAAGCTGTTCTGGATGGTCGGCGGTTACCTGATCGCGACCGATCGCTACATCTCGACGGGCAACATGATCGACACCGGCGCCGGCGTGTTCCCGGTCTATCGCACGCCGAGCACCAACCCCGCCAACCCGCAGTTCTCGTTCCTCGCGGACTCGCAGGAGAACTTCGCCTGGGCGGTGTTCGCCAATCTTGGCTACGAGTTCTCGCCGCAGTTCCGCGTCGACGCCTCGCTGCGCTACGACCACGACAGGCGCGAGAACACCACGCTCACGCCGACCGCGTTCCTGCCCAACGTCCCGGGCTTCCCGCAGGGCGCGACGGGCGACGTGCGCGAGGTAAGCTTCGACGACTGGCAGCCCAAGCTGACACTGAGCTGGATGCCCAATTCGGACGTGACGCTCTACGCCGGCTATTCGCGCGGCTTCCGCAGCGGCGGGTTCAACCAGACCGGCGTCGGCGCGGTCGCGGCTGCCAACGGCATCGTCGGGGTCAGCGACATCTACCAGGCGGAGACCGCCGAAACCTTCGAGGCCGGGTTCAAGACCCTGCTTGCCGACGGCATGCTGAGCTTCAACGGCGCGGCTTTTACGACCGAGTCCCGGAACAGCTACTTCTTCGTCTTCCTCGCCGCGAACTCGACGCAGAATCTCGGTAACGTGCCGAAGACGCGCATCGAGGGCTTCGAGCTCGAAGCGCTGCTGCGGCCGACGCGCGACATCCAGCTCAACGCCGCGCTCGGCATGACCTGGAGCGATATCAAGGCGTTCCCCGATCCGGTCGTGATCGGCAACGAGGCCCCGCTGATCTCGCGCTCGACCTTCAACCTCGGCTTCCAGTGGACCCCCCAGGTCACCGACACGATCGACGGCCTGCTGCGCGTCGACTATCGCCGTACCGGCGACACCTGGTGGGAAGTCTACAACACCACCGTGCGCGACCCGGTCGACCTGGTCGATGCGCGAGCCGGCGTCGACGGCGGCAACTGGGGCGTCTACGCCTTCGCCACGAACCTGTTCGACGAGGAATACAACGCCGAGTTCTCGCCCGGCGGGTTCGTGTTCAAGGCCCGGCCGCGGATCTACGGCGTCGAGGCGAGCTTCGAGTTCTGAACCGCCGAAGCCGGGCGGCGACCCGGGTGTGATCGCTTCGAGAGGCCGGCCCGGCGCCTAGCCGGCCTGCGCTGTCGAGGGCTCTGCCGTGCGGCCCGCGTAGGACCGGCAACCACGCGCGTTGCCCTGGTAATCCCACTCCCTGATCCGGCCGTCGGCGCCAACGACGATGCGAATGACGCAACTCTCGTGGCGCACCCGTCGCGGTGGCGGGAACACGCCCCCCTGGACCTCGGCCGCGTCGATGAACCCGGGGGTGGGATGGAGCAGCTCGGTGCTGGTGAACCCCACGCCCCAGCCATAGACGAGATCGGGGCCGAGCGGCGCCGTGGCGATCGGCTGGCCGAGCCGGGCGAGGGCGAGTTCGACCGGTTCGCCGATCATCGCGTCGAGACTGCGGTCGAGCTCGCGCGACGCTTGGGTGTGGGCGGCACAGGCCGAAAGCGCCAGCGAAGCGGCAACGATCGCGATGCGCATGGTTCCTCCCTCCATTCGGCGACCCTGGGCGACTATCGCCCCGTGGCCCTGAAGCGATGTGAACGGTCACGGCGGTCTCGCAACGCGACCGGGCCCCCGGACTAGCCCAGCGGCCGCGCGAGCCTTGGGCTCCGCGTGCGCGTGCGCAATGCGCCGGCGGCCAGTCCGAAACCGGCGATCAGCAGCGCCCAGCTGGCCGGTTCGGGAACCGCACCGGCTGCCCGGACGGCACGGAAGTCGTCGAGTCCGAGCTGGGCGATGATGGGCTGGGTTCCGAAGGGAGGGTTGGGGAACGCGTCATCGAACGAATGATAGAGGCGCAGCGTGGTGGTGTTCGCCAGCGCGCCCTCGACGGTCCCGATCCCGGCGAGCAGCGCCGCGGGAGAGGCTGAGAAGAACGCCTCGGTCCAGCCGCCGCCCGCGGGCAGAAAAAACGCATCGTCGGAAAAGGCGATGTTGCTCGGCGGAGTCATGGAGCCGGGGTCCTCGAACATCAGCCGCAGGTAGAGATCGGTCGAACCGAGATTGATCAACCGCGCCGAGAATCCGCTCACGCCGTTGGTCAGGTAGTCGCCGGCCCACTCGGTCGGGTTGATGATCGTGAGGCGAGAGCCGGGCCCGCTCCCGCCGAAGCTCGTGGCCAGCAGGTAATGGTCGGTCGGCCCGCCGAAACCTCCGGCCACGGCCTGCGGCTGCGGCGCCCCGCCCATGCCGAGCAGACTGGTCTGCCACCCTTGGGTGGTGCCGTCCTCGAAGTCGTTGACCTGGGCTTGGGTGCTTACCGGAAGGGCGGCCAGCAGGATTGCCGCGGACAGGCCCAGCGCGGGGGTTTTCGGGATCATCGGCGGGCTCCACGCAATGCGAGGGGGCGACCGGCCGCGAGGCTATCAGGGCGGCGTGCGCTCCACAAGCGAAGCCGGAGGCCATAGGGTCCGTCAGGCCCGCATGGGCCGCAGGCCGGGAACTTGCTTCATTTCCGACTAGGATGCGCTTTCCTACAGGCGGCAAAATGGCGTCTAAGCTGCCAGATGACGCCCGATTCGTCCGCCCCGCCTCGTCGCGCCCGGCGCATGCCGCGCGTGCCGCCTTTCTGCCCGGTAGCGGTTCGCACGCGCCGCGACGGCTGGACCGCTCAGCGCCAGGCCGATTTCCTCGGCCTGCTGGCCGAGACCGGTTCGGTTACGGGCGCGTGCGAGGCGATCGGGATGAGCCGCAAGAGCGCCTACGCCTTGCGCGCGAGGCCCGATGCCCAAAGCTTCGCCGCCGCGTGGGACGCGGCGCTCGGCCTGCCGCGGCGGAAGGTAACGGTCCCCAACCTGTTCTACGTTGCCTGTCACGGCTGGATCCGGCCCGTGATGTTCCGGGGGCGCTATCGCGGCAGCTCGCAAAGACCTGACGATTCAGCGCTTTTGCGGCTTTGCCGGCGGCTTGACCGGATCGGGCCGGAGGGCGGGTGAGGCATGCGGAAGGTAACGCCTCGAGCCCGTTTTCGCGTCAACTTCGCAAGCGCGGTCGTCGAGGGGCGTTACCGCTCGGCGATACCGAGCAGCTCGATGCGGAACAGCAGCGTCGCGTTGCCGGGGATTGGCCCGCGGCCCGTCGGCCCGTAGGCGAGGTCGGCCGGGGTCGCGATCTCGATCGTGTCGCCGACCGCCATCATCGGGACCGCCAGCTGCCACGCCGGAACCAGCGCCCGCAGCGGGAACGTCGCCGGCTGGCCCCGGCGGACCGAGCTGTCGAATTCGGTCCCGTCGACCAGGGTGCCGACGTAGTGCAGCGTCACCGTGTCGTCGACGGTCGGGCGCGGGCCGGTGCCCTCGCCCGCCACGCGCCGCCACAGCAGCCCGCCGGGAAGGTAAGACCACCCGGCGCTGGCCTGGCGCTCGGCCAGCGCGAGCGTTTGCCGGTTGTGCCACGCCGCATCCTGCGACGGGCCGGAGGCGGCCTCGCCCTGCTGCGCCGCGACGGGCGGGGCCGCGAGCATCGCGGCAAGCAAGGCGCCGAGGCGGGGAGCGAAGCGGGTCATGCGGTTCCTTTCATCAGGCCGTATCCCGCGTCTGGATCGCGGGCAAAAGGGCGAGGCGGGCTAGAGCAGGTAGCGAACCCGCAGGGTCTGGAGGGTAACTTCGTCCCCGACGCGGAAGCTGGCCTCGTCGAAGCGCGGCGGCCCGAACCGAATGGCCGGGTTGCGCGAAAAGGCGAAGCCTTCGCGCGGGATGCCGAGCAGCGTGTCGAGCTTGCCGTTGCCGTTCTCGTCGTGGACCAGCGAGACCGCGTAAGTGCCCGGCGCAAGGCGCAGCGAGAGGCTGCGCGTCGATGCCGGAACGCTCCGGCTGATCGCGCCGGCGTCCTGCTGGCAGTCCGGGAAGTGGCGCGGATCGGCGGTCACGCAGACCCGCAACACGCCGCGCTCGTTGCGCAGGTTGTCGAAGGTCAGCTCGACCTGCGACTGCGGCTCGCCGGCCCCGAGCAGCGGCAGGGCGAGCAGGGCGGCGGGCATCCGCCGCCAGAAAGAAGCTGCCATGACCGGCTCCGGGCACTCGAAGGGGATGGCTGGGGCGGCAGGATTCGAACCTGCGCATGGCGGTACCAAAAACCGCTGCCTTACCGCTTGGCTACGCCCCAGTACGCGCAGAGGGCGCCGCTATAGCGGCTCGCCCGCCGGGTGCAAGGATCGCCGGGCCGCGGCCGGCTACAAGTAGGGCACCGCTCCGTAGGTCCCGTAGAACCCGTAGATCGTGTCGCCATAGGTGCGGTATTCGGGGCCGCCGAGCGCGCGGATCTCGGCCGCATCGTAGCTCGGCGCGTCCTTCAACGCGGCCGGGTCGATCGGCACGACGAAACCGCCGCGCTCGACGTCGTACTCGAGCAGCGACCACGGCACCGGATGGAACCGCTCGCCGATCCCGAGGAAGCCGCCGAACGCCATGATCGCGTAGACCGTCCGTCCGCCGAGCTTCTCGATCGACAGGTCGTCGACGTGGCCGAGCCGGGTTCCGGCGCGGTCGTAGACTGCGGTGCCGACCACGCGGCTCGACAGGATGAGCGGATGGTGCGCGTCGGTCACGCGCTCGCGGGTCATCTGATCCATGATGCGCTCCTTTCTGCTGGCAGACAGGATCACGTCATCAACGCGCGACCCGCGGCCAGGCTCCGGAACGCGTCGGCCTAGACGTCGGCACGCTTCCGCACCGGCGCGAACAGGCTGCGGTCGTCGACCGTGTCGAAATCCGCCGCCGAGTGCCGCTCGGGCAGCGCCTGGGTGTTGACCAGCCGCCCGCGGATCGCCGCCGGGCGGGCGTCGATCGCCTTCACCCAGCGGCCGACGTTCTCGTACTCGTGCAGCGAAAGGAACTTGTCCGCCCCGTTGTACGCCCCGTGATAGAGGTTGCCGAGCCAGGTGTAGGCGGCGATGTCGGCGATCGTGTAGTCGGCGCCGGCGAGGTACTCGGTCTTGGCCAGCTGCAAGTCGGCGACCGAGAACAGCCGCTTGGTCTCCATCGCGTAGCGGTCGATCGGATACTTGTAGCGCTCGGGCGCGTAGACGTAGAAGTGCCCGAAGCCGCCGCCGATGAACGGCGCGCTGCCCATCTGCCACATCAGCCACGAGAACGTCTCGGCGCGGGCCGGGTTGGTCTTCGGCAGCAGGTAGTCGAATTTTTCCGCCAGGTGGACGAGGATCGCCCCGCTCTCGAACACCCGGAACGGCTCGGGCCCCGAACGGTCGACCAGCGCCGGGATCTTCGAGTTGGGATTGATCTCGACGAACCCCGACCAGAACTGCGCGCCCTCGAAAATCTTGATGATCCAGGCGTCGTACTCGGCGCCGGAGAAGCCGGCTTCGAGCAGCTCCTCGAACATGATCGTCGCCTTCACCCCGTTGGGCGTGCCGAGCGAGTAGAGCTGGAACGGATGCTCGCCGACCGGCAGCTCGCGTTCCTCGCGCGCGCCCGCGGTCGGCCGGTTGATGCCCGCGAACTGCCCGCCGTTCTCCGGATCGTAGTCCCAGACTTCGGGCGGGGTGTAGACGTCGGACATAAGCGCGTGCTCCTGCTCTGCGGGCCGTGCGACACACATGGTGATCGCTGCCCGGAGGCGGCAAGATAGCTTTCCTTTGCGGGACGGCTAGCGCACATTGCCGCAGGTTGAGGGGGAGCCCGGATGCGCCGCCTGTTCGTGCTCTTCGCTCTCGCCGCGTGCAGCCTGGCGGAGCCGGCGCATGCCCAAGACGAGCCGGATTCGCGCCAAACGTGCACCTGGGCCCGGGCCAGGCCGGCCTCGGTCGAGCAGGTCGTCGCCAACGTTCGCGCATGGGGAGGCGAATGTGTCCGCGTAAAGGCGCTTCACGCGGGTACTTACGGGCTGGGCAACCGCCTGCTGTCCGACCGGATGGCCGCCCTTGAAAACGTCGAGCCGCGCCAGCGCTCGATTGTCCTCAATGACCGTTTCGGAACCCCGCATGAGCCGCACAGGCCCCGCTGGGAGGAAGTGCTCGGCACCGTCGGCTCCTGCGAACTCGCGCACGAAACCGTGGCCGCGATACAGGCTGCCGAGCCTGACCGAATCATCATGCTTTCGGGGCTGTGCCATTACACGCTCGACCATTTCCTCGTGCCGCTCGGGTATCGCGACGCGTCGGGGCCAGGCGAGGTGCGGCTACGCAGGTCGGAGCTTGTGCCGGAGCAGGTCGAATTGCGCGAGCTCGATCCAGCGCACCCGATCTATCCCCTCCGGCGCGTGACCGGCGAACGCATGTTCGCGGCGCTCGAGCAGCGGGACTTCGAAACGTTCCTCGCGCTCGACCAGCCGCAGGTAGCGCGGGCCCTGGCGGACCTCGGCGAGACCGGGCTCGGCGATGCCGACCGCAAGCGTCTGGCCAACGCGCGCACCGATTTCGATGCGGCGGTGGGCGCCTATCGGGCATCCGGCGTCGCACCGCTTGGGCGCAGCGTAATGCTGTTCGAGCGATGGCTCGACCACGAAGGCGCCGAGCCCGTCGTGCCCGAGGGCGCGGATCCCGCCACCGACGCCTATTGGTGTCGCCTTCGGGAGGAGGCCGGCGATGCCGACCTCCCGGTGCGCGCGGCCGATATCGACAACGATCCCTCGCGGCCGTTCTTTTGCGTCCGGGCGAGCGACTACGTGACCTTCCGCGAGGGGACCGTTCCCTCGGCGAGCGTGCCGGTCTCGCGCTATGGGTTCCTCGAAAACGCCGACTAGGAACCGCAAGCGGGTCGCGGCCGTTGCCGCGCTCGATGGCCTCGAACACCCTCGCGCTCGAATACGTCGACGACCAGGGACCGGGGATCACCCGCAAGAAGGCTGGCCGCGGGTGGGCCTACTTCGACCCCGACGGCAAGCGCATCACCGACCGCGACGAGATCGACCGGCTCAACCGGATCGCCCTGCCGCCGGCCTACACCGACGCCTGGTTCTGCCCGCGGGATTGCGGCCACCTGCTCGCCACCGGGATCGATGCCCGCGGGCGCAAGCAGTACCGCTATCACCCCGAGTTCCGCGCCCGGCAGGAGGCGGAGAAGTTCGACGGCTGCGCCGAGTTCGGCCGGCTGCTGCCCAAGGTGCGCAAGCGGGTGGCCAAGGACCTCGCGCGACGAACGCTGTCCCGCGAGCAGGTCGTCGCCAGCGTCGTGCGGCTGCTCGACCTCGGCGCGATCCGCGTCGGCAACGAGAGCTACGCGAAAGCGAACAAGAGCTTCGGCGCGACGACGCTGCGCCGGCGCCACGCCACGGTCTCCGGCGGCAAGGTCAAGCTGCGCTTCAGGGCCAAGAGCGGCCAGCTGCGCGAGGCGACGATCACCGACGCGCGGCTCGCGCGGCTGGTGCGCCGGATGCAGGACCTGCCGGGCCAGCACCTGTTCCAGTACATCAACGGCGACGGCCAGGCGCACCCGGTCGGGTCGGCCGAGGTCAACGCCTACTTGAGCGAGGCGATGGGCGAGCCGTTCACCGCCAAGAACTTCCGCACCTGGCACGCGAGCGTGCTCGCCTTGCGCCTGCTGGCCGAGGCGGAGAGCGCGCTGACCCTCAAGGAACTGACCGCCGAGGTCGGCGCGCATCTCGGCAACACGCCGGCGATGGCGCGCAAGAGCTACATCCACCCGGCGGTGATCGCGCTCGTCGACCGTCAGTTGAAATGGCGCGCCCGGCTCAGGCTGCCGCGCGGCGGCAGATGGCTGAGCCGCTACGAGCGTCTGCTGATCCGGCTGCTCAAGAACGGGCCGAGGGCGAGGACACTGCTCGCACGCTAGCCCCGTGACGCCCGCGGCGCCGCGTGATAGCGCTACCGCCATGGGGATGCCTGTCCTGCGCTCGCTTGGGCTGCGGCTCTTCGCCGTCGCCGTCCTTCTGCTCCTGCCCGGCACGGCGCTGGCGTGCGACGAGCCGGTCGCGCCCTGCGCGTCCGAGCGCGAGGGGGCGCTGGCGCTGATCGCGAGCGGGCGGGCGCTGCCGGTCGTCGTCGAGCCGGCTGCCGACCCCGCGGTGAAATGGGCAGCGGGGATGTTCGCACAGGACCTCGGCCGGGTCGGCGGATCGCCGGCCGCGGTGGTGCCTGACGTGCCGCAAGGCGCCCCGGCGGTTGTGATCGTCGGCATCGCCGGCGAGGGCGGGCTGGTCGACCGGCTTGCGGCCGCCGGCCGGGTCGACCTGTCGGCCGTCAGCGGCCGCTGGGAAGCGTTCGGCCAGTTCGTGGTCGACGATCCGCTGCCCGGGGTCCCGCGGGCATTGGTCGTCGCCGGGGCCGACCGGCGCGGCGCGATCTACGGCCTGTTCGACCTGTCCGAGCGGATCGGGATCTCGCCGTGGTATTGGTGGGCCGACGTGCCGGTCGAGCGGCGTGCGACGGTGTTCCTGACCGCCGGTGCGCGGACCGACGCGCCGGCCGTTCGCTACCGCGGCTTCTTCCTCAACGACGAGGAACCCGCGCTCGGGACCTGGGCGCGGGAGCGGTTCGGCGGGCTCAACGCCCGGTTCTACGATCAGGTGTTCGAGCTGCTGCTCCGGCTCAAGGGCAACTACCTGTGGCCGGCGATGTGGGGCAAGTCGATCGCCGAGGACGACCCGGCGAGCCTCGCGCTGGCCGCCGAGCGCGCGGTCGTTCTCGGCACCTCGCACCACGAGCCGCTGACGCGCGCGCACGTCGAATGGGAGCGCGCCGGCGAGCGCGGCGCGGTGTCGGGCGACTGGAACTACGCGACCAACGCCGAAGTCCTGCGCGGCTTCTGGCGCGAGGGCCTGGCGCGGTTCGCCGCCAGCGGCGCCGAAGGCGTGGTCACCGTCGGCATGCGCGGCGACGGCGACGAGGCGATGAGCGAGGACACCGCGATCCCGCTGCTCGAGCGGATCGTCGCCGACCAGCGCGAGATCATCGCCGACGTCACCGGCCGGCCGGCGGGCGAGACGCCGCAGGTGTGGGCGCTCTACAAGGAAGTGCAGGACTATTACGACCAGGGCATGCGCGTCCCCGACGACGTGATCCTGCTGTTCGCCGACGACAACTGGGGCCAGATCCGCCGCCTGCCCGATCCCGCGGCCGCGCCGCGCGCGGGCGGGTACGGCGTCTATTACCACTTCGACTACGTCGGCGCGCCGCGCAACTACAAGTGGACCGACACCAACCAGGTGGCCAAGGTCTGGCAGCAGATGGACCTCGCCTGGCAGCGCGGCGCCCGCGCGCTGTGGGTGGTCAACGTCGGCGACCTCAAGCCAATGGAGTACCCGCTCGACTTCTTCCTCGATCAGGCCTGGGCTCCCGCGGCGATGACGCCCGAGCGGCTCCTTGCCCATCCGGTCGAATGGGCTGTCGCGACGTTCGGCAGCGAGCATGGCGAGGCGATCGGGGCGCTGCTGCTCGACTACGGGACGCTCGCCTCGCTGCGCAAACCCGAGCTGCTCGACGCCGGCACGTTTGCGCCCGACGAATACCGGCGGCTGGCGCAGGACTGGGACGGGCTCCTCGGGCGCGCGGCGCAAGTGCGCGCGAGGCTGCGGCCCGAGCAGCACGATGCGTTCTTCCAGCTGGTCGAGCACCGCATCCTCGCGCTGGCCAACCTCTACCGGATGTACGCGGCCGCCGCCTGGCACGCCGAGACGGTCGGCCGCGACGCGTCGCGCGCCGAGGCCAATGCCCAGGCCGTGGCGCTCGCCTTCGCCCGCGACGCGGAGATCGAGCGCCGCTACCATGCGCTCGCCGGCGGCAAGTGGGCCGGCATCATGCACCAGCCGCACATCGGCTACACCTCGTGGAACGACCCGCCCGAGGATGTCATGCCGGCCCTCGCACAAGCCCCCGAACCAAGGGCACCCGAGCCCGCCGAGCGCGCCGCGCCGGTCCTCGCCGTCTCGGCGGCCGCCTATCGCGAAGCGGCGGGCGGCGGCCGGTTCGAGTGGACCGTGGTCCCGCACCTCGGCCATTGGGGCGCGGCGCCGCTCGCCCTGCCGCAGGGCCAGCCGCCGACGTCGGTCGACGACGGGGTGTTCCTCGAATATCGGCTGCCGCTGCGCGCCGCCGGCCGCTACCAGGTCGACGTCCATCTCGTGCCGACGCTCGACACGCTCGGGACCGGCGAGCAGCGCTTCGGGCTGCAGTTCGGCGATGGCCCGGTCGAGACGATCAGCGTGCGGCTCGAAGCGACCGGCGGCGGGCCCGACACTCCTGCGATGAAGGCCTGGTACGACGCGGTCATCGCCAACCGTGTGGTCGTCTCGCGCCCGGTCCCTCCGGGCGGCGGGCGCGAGCTGCGCGTGCGCCTCTACCGGATCGACGACAACGTGATTCCCCAGGCGCTGCTCGTCCGCCCGCTGGACCCGGCAGCCGGCAGCTAGCCGCGACGGCTCGCGCCGACGGGCGTCAGTGCAATGCCCCGCGCCGGCGCATCGCCCAGGCGTAGAGCAGTTGCGCGACGGCAAGGCCGGCGGTCAGCAGCTGCAGCACCAGCCAGCCCTGGTCGTGCAGCAACAACGCGGTTCCGGCGGCGACGTCGTACGCCGCGGTGACCGCGATCCCGGCGACGGACAGCGCGTAGAGCGGCACCGCCCAGCGGCTGCGCAGCAGCAGCGCAAGCGCCGCGAGGATTGCACAGATCAGCACCATGTCGGTCACCGCCACGAACCACGCGGGCTGGTTGGCATAGTATTCGATCTCGGCCGCATCCATGTCCATCGGGGCGCCGGACTGGGCCGACATGATCACCCAGGCGCCCGACACGTTCCACAGCAGCGACAGCATGCCGACCAGCCACAGGTGCCACGGCGTCTTCGCCGCCACCGGCGACGCGCTTGCCATATCTGTCATCGATCATCCTCCCCAGTTGCGATCGCGCCCGAGGCTATGCCGGGCGACCCGCCTTGCAAGCGGAAATCGCCCGGTCACCCATCGGGGTGACCCACGAAGGCTGACAATCGCATGGCCCCAGGCTAGGCCGGCGCCATGGCTCAGCTCTACGAAGGCCGCTGGCTCGACACGGCGCCCGCCGCCGAGGAGATCGGCGAAGACGGCCGCTTCCGCCGCATCGACAGCCCGTTGCGCGAGTGGATCTCGCCCGATCCCGGCGCCGAGTTTCCGGCCGAGGCCGGGCGCTATCACCTGTGGGTCGCCGCGGTCTGCCCGTGGGCGGCGCGCACCACGGCCTTCCGCGTGCTCAAGGGGCTCGAGCCGGTCATCTCGATCTCGTGGGCGAGGCCCGGGCTGCCGAAGCAGGGCTGGGTGTTCGACGAGGGTCCGGACGGCGAGCGGCCCGAGGGCGGTTACCCCCTGTGGCGGCTCTATGTCGAGCACGATCCCAAGTTCACCGGCAAGGTCACGGTCCCGACGCTGTGGGACCGGAAGACCCGGCGGATCGTCAACAACGAGAGCCGCGAGATCATCCGCATGCTCAACTCGGCGTTCGACGGGCTGACCGGCAACCGGCTCGACTTCTACCCAGAGCCGCTGCGGGCCGAGATCGACCGGTGGAACGCGCTGGTCTACCCGACGCTCAACAACGGCGTCTACCGCGCCGGGTTTGCCGCCACGCAGCAGGCTTACGACGAGGCCGTGCGCGAGGTCTTCGCCACGCTCGACACGATGGACGCACACCTTTCGGCCAACCGCTACCTGTGCGGCGAGTGGCTGACCGAGGCCGACTGGCGCGCGTTCACCACGCTCGTGCGGTTCGACGTCGGATACCACTACGCGTTCAAGTGCAATCTGCGGAAGATCGACGATTACCCGGCGCTGGGCGGATACTTGCGCGAGCTCTACCAGTGGTCCGGCATCGCCGGCACCGTCGACCTCGAGCTGATCAAGTACGGCTACTGGTTCCTCGCCGACCGCCACCACGTCGTCGCCATCGGCCCCGAGCTCGACCTGACCACACCGCACGGCCGCGAGCGGTTGCCAGGGCGCGGAGTCATGGAACGTGTCAACGTCCCTTGACAGGCGTCGGTTCGATGTCTAGTTAGCTTGACATCATGGGGCTTACCCCCCGGCGAGCGTTTTCGCGGTCGCTGTAAGAGTTCGCCGCGCCGGTCGACTAACCCCGGAGACCATCGAGGAGGGTGCGATGTCGGGCTTCACGAGATTGCTGGTTGCCGCCGCCGTGCTGGTCACGGCGTTTGCCGCCGGCCGGGCCACAGCGCAGGACGGTCCCGACATTGCCGGGACCTGGAGCGGGGCCATTTCGACTCCGCTGGCCGACATCACGCTGGTGGTCGAAATCGCCCGCGACGAGGACGGCGCGCTCGGCGGATCGATCGAGAACTACGATGCCAATCCCGGAAACCCGGCGCAGATCTCGGATATCACCGTCTCGGAAGGCCGGTTCGCCTTCCGCGTCCCTCGGGTCAATGCCACGTATGAGGCCGAGTGGGACGAGGCCGCGCAGCAGTGGAAGGGCACGCTCGATCAGGGCGGGCCGCAGACGCTCAACCTCGCCCGCGGCGGTCCGCCGCCCAAGCCCCTCGTCGAAGGACTCGACGGCGTCTGGACCGGGACGTTCGAGCGTAACGGCGTGTCGCTCCGGCAAGTGTTGCGCGTCCGCAGCGGCGAGTGGGGCACCGCCGCGCTGTATGATTCGCCCGACCAGATGGCCAACGGCCTGCCGGTGTCGGACCTCGCGCACGACGGGCAGGCAGTCCGCTTCTCGATCATGCGCGGGCTGTCGACCTTCGCCGGCACGATGTCGGACGACGGGACGCGCATCACCGGCGCGTGGACCTCTTCGGCGCTCCCCGGCCAGTCGTTTACCGCCAGCCTCACGCGCGCCTCGGCCGAGGAGATCGCCGCACGGCGCAATCCCAACCGGCCGCAGCTGCCGAAGGAGCCGTTCCCCTACCGCGCGGAGGAAGTGGCGTTCGACAACCCCGATTTTGCCGGCGTCCGTCTCGCCGGCACGCTTACCCTGCCCGAGGGCGAGGGCCCATTCCCGGCCGCGATCATGATCACCGGTTCGGGCGCGCAGGACCGCGACGAGACGCTGATGGGGCACAAGCCGTTCGCCGTGATCGCCGACTACCTGACGCGCCGTGGCATCGCCGTGCTGCGGTTCGACGACCGCGGCGTGGGCGGGTCGACCGGCAACTACGCCGAGGCGACTTCGGCCGACCTCGCGACCGACGCCAACGCCGCCTTCGCCTACCTGCTGACCCGACCCGAGATCCGCTCGGATGCGATCGGCATGATCGGGCACTCCGAGGGCGGGATGATCGGTCCGATCGCGATGCGCGCGAACGACAGGGTCGCCTACTTCGTCAGCCTGGCCGGCCCGGGCACCGATCTGATCCACCTGATGCTGTCGCAGCGTCGCTTGCTCGGTGCGCAGATGGGGCTGAGCCAGGCCGAGCTCGATCGCGCCGAACCGGTGTTGGGCTCGCTGTTCGAGGCGATGGCCGCGGCCGAGACGCCCGAGGCGGGGTACGAAGCGGCCATGACGCTGATGACGCCCGAGGCCAAGGTTGCGGTCGGGATGACCCCGGAGATGGACGGCGCAATCGTCGTGCGGCAGGTTTCCGGTCCCTGGTTCCAGTACTTCATGAAGTACGATCCGGTGCCGAACTGGCAGGCCATCCGGGTGCCTCTGCTGGCGATCAACGGCAGCCTCGACCTGCAGGTGCCCGCCGAGGCCAACCTTGCAGCGATCCGCGAGGCCACGCGAGGAAACCCCGACGCGACGATCGTCGAGCTGCCGGGTCTCAACCACCTGTTCCAGACGGCTGCCACCGGCGCGCTCGGCGAATACGCGACGATCGAGGAAACCTTCGCTCCGGCCGCACTCGAGCTCATCGGCGACTGTATCGGCGAGCGGTTTGGGTAGCCCTAGTCGAGATAGCGCCACGCGGCGATCGTGGCGGCCTGGCCGTGACGTTCGCCGCTGGCGTCGAGCAGGTCCCAAACGGTCGCCCCGACGATCTCGAACCGCCGTCCGCTCGCCGCCACCCGCACGCCGGCGTAGCCTTCGACGATCCGGTCGCGCTCAAGCGCTGCCAGCATCTTCGCCCGCGCCTCGCGCGCGCCCGGTTCGGCTGATCGATCCGATGGCAGGCCGATGAAATCTGCGCCGCGCATCTCGAACAGCGCCAGCGCCGCACGGTTGCCATAGAAGAACCGCGGCTGCGCTTCCGTTCCGTGCGCGACGATCACGCGAGGCGCGTCCCACAGCGCCGGCTCGACCGGCTGGCCGGGCTCCGCCAGCCGCCGTCCCGCCAGGCGTTCGAAACTCTCGGCGATGAGCGCCAGCCGCTCGCCGGCGCTGGCGCGCATCGCCTCCCGGTCTGAGATCATGCCTAGCGCCTACCCTCACGCGGTCGTCTCGTCAGCCCCCGACGACCGCGACCGGGTCGCCTGTTGCGCGCGGCTCCGTGCTCGCCCATCAGGGCGCCGGACAGGGAGAAGGATCGCGCATGCCCGGAAAACCCGACCTAATCGTCGTCGGAGGCGGCTCGGCCGGAATCGCCTGCGCGACGCGGCTGGCCGAGGCCGGACTGCGCGTTCTGCTGCTCGAGGCGGGCAAGGACCACCACGACCCGCGTCTCGCGGTCCCGGCCTTGATGAGTGCGCTCGTCCACAAGCCGGATTTCGACTGGTGCTACACCGCCGAGCCCGATCCGTCGGTCGGCGGC
>JAEZES010000242.1 GCA_023432995.1 Pseudomonadota bacterium | reverse complement strand
GATATGAGTGGCATGTCGGAGCCCTTCGGGATCGGGAGCCGGCAATGGGGGGGCTCGACCGCGCTCCGAAGGATGCGGAGAGGACATCCGCGGGCGTGGCTCGAGCTCCCGAACGACGGGGTGGTTCGATGGGTCGATGGCTTGCCGCGGCGGCTGCCGCGCTGGCTCTGTTCACCGCAGGGGGAGCGACCGCGCAGACCGCGGAGGATGTGCACGCGGCGGAGCGCGCGCGCTTCGGGTTCGGCGAGCTGCGGCGCGGCGCGGACGGCGATGCCAATTCGCCGTACGCCGCCAATTCCGACGAGAGCAAGATCGCGCCGTTCGGGCTGCCGCCGCTGTTCGCCAGTTCGGCCGTGCCCACGCCCGAGCAATGGGTCGCGCGCCGGGCCGAGCTCGTGCGCCTGGTCGAGGACAACTGGGTCGGGCGGATTCCCGAGGTCGTCGCGCAGTTTCGCGTGGTGTGGAGCAAGGCCCCGGTGGACACCGCGCAGCCCGGCGCCGTCGCCGAGCAATGGACCGGGCAGGTCATCGCGCCCGACGGCCGGATGGGCCCGACGATCGATGCCACGATCACCTTCCCCGCACAGGCCGACCGCGCCCCGGCCCTGATCGATTACACTTACGTCTGGCCGGGCGGCCGCACGCCCAACTTCGGCGGCCCGCCACCGCCCGATGGCGTGCGGATGGCGCTCGACCGCGGCTTCGCCCACGTCGCCTACCGGCCGCAGATGCTCCAGGCCGACACCGCCGCGCAGATGCAGCAGGGCGTCATCGGCCTCGCCCGCTGGCCGCGCGAACAACACGACTGGGGTGCGCTGCGCGCCTGGGCCTGGGGGGCGAGCCAGTTGCGCGTCGAACTCGCGCGCGATCCGCGGATCGACGGCGAACGCATCTCGCTGCAGGGCCACTCGCGGTTCGGCAAGGGCGTTCTCGTGGCCGCGGCCTTCGATCATGCCTTCGCCGACGCCAACGTTTCCAGCTCGGGCGCCGGCGGGGCCAAACTGATGCGCCGCGATTTCGGCGAGCGCTGGGAGAACATGGCCAGCTCGGGCGCGTTCCACTGGTACACGCCCAACGTCATGGCCTACGCCCGCGGCGACCAGACGACGGCCAACTTGCCGGTCGACGCCCACACCCTGATCGCGCTGCGCGCCCCGCGCCCGCTGTTCATCACCAGCGGCGTCGCCGAGAAAGGCGATGCGTGGGTCGACCCGACCGGCATGTGGCAGGCGACCCGCGCCGCGCAGGCAGCCTGGGCGGTGTTCGGCGCGGCCACACCGACCGAGCCGATGCCGGCCCCCGGCAGCGACCCCGACTCGTACTACAAGCTCGGCTGGTACCAGCACACCGAAGGCCACGTGCCGTGGCCCGGCTTCGCCGAGTTCTACGAGCACGAGGCCCGCTTCGCCGGGCCGCGCAGCGGGCTGCTGCCGTTCCGCGATCCGGTCAAGGCGCACCGGCCGAGGCGCGCGCTGGCGCTCGACGATCGCGCGCTCGAGCGGGCGCTGCTCGCTTTCCGGCTGTAGCGTTCCGGCCATGGCCGCGGATACTGCCAGCCTCGGCCGCACGCTCGGCCGCATCGGGCTGGCGCTGGGTGCCGGCATCGCTACCGGGGCGCTGCTCGCGGCGGCCTTCATCTACAGCTCGATCGGCCCGGAACTGGTCTTTCGCGGGCTGCTCGAAGTCTCGCTGGTCTATGGCCTCGCTATCGCCGGGTTTTGCGTCCCGCTGTGGCTGATGCTGGCCAGACTCGGTCTGGACGGGGCGCTCGCCGCCGCCGCGCTCGGCTTTGCCGCGACCGCGGTCTTCGTCAGCCTGACTTATGCTGCGGGCAGCCACGAGCGGGTGGCCCTGATGGCCTATTCCGCGCTCCCCTACGGGCTGTGCGGCGCCGCCGCGGCGCTGGTCACGTGGCGGGTCGGGCGGTGGCTGGCGCGCCGCTGACGGCGACCGCGCGACAGCCCGTCGGCCCTCGCAGCCTTCTCGCTATTGCGAGTGGCGCGCGCTCGGCCGGGTGATCTCGCTCAGGGCCGCACCGCTGTCTCGCCTTTCCCGCTTCGACAGGTCACCGATCGAGACGATGCCGACGAGGCGCTTGTCGTGGTCGACGACCGGCATCCGCCGCACCTGAATCTCGCCCATGTTCTCCAGCACTTCGTCGGTTTCCTCGTCGTCGAAGCAGTACAGGACCTCCTGGCTCATGATGTCGCGCACCTTGGCGTCGGGGCCGCAGCCCTCGGCCACGCCGCGGACGGCGATGTCACGATCGGTGATCATGCCGACGAGCCGGTCGCCGTCGCTGACCGGCAACACCCCGGCATCGATCTGACCCATGATCTGCGCGGCGCGCTCGATCGTGTCTTCGGGCGAGATCACCCGCACGTCGCGGGTCATGCATTCGTTGATCTTCATCGCTCTCTCCTTCGGCCCGCCGGCCGTCTGTCCCGCCGTTAACCCGGCGGTGCAGCGGCAACTGGCTGCCGCCCGGCGAGCCCGTGGACCGGCGGCGCCGGTACGTGGCGGGATAAGGGAGCAACAGGCCGCGAGGGCGCCGGTTCCGCTATCCGGCCCACTTCGCGAGCGCTTTGCGGTAAGCCTCGCGCGCCTCGTCGCGCTTTCGTTCGAGGTGCGCCCGTTCCTTGGCCTGTTTCGCGCGCAGGGCCTCGAGCAGACGGTCGATTTCGTCGCGCCGCTTCGCCAGCACCGCGGCCTCGGCCGCGTGGCGTTTGCGCGCCGCCTCGAAGGCCGCCTCCGCGGCATCGACCTTGTCGCGGTTCGGCGGGGGCTCGGGCTTTGCCCGCTTGCGCGGCCGGGCTTCGGCAGGCGCCGGTTCCGACTTGCGTGCCCGGGCCTTCGTCCTGCGCGGGCCGAGCGCCTTGAGCTGCGCCGCGAGATCGCCGCGCGAGACCTTGATCACCTCGCCGGGTCGTTCGAGCGGGCGTGCCGTGAGCTTCGGATCGGTCACCTCCTCGGCGACACCGCGCGCGAACAGGTTCGCATCGGCGCCCCACGCCTCGAGCGCTGCCTTGCGGCTCGGTGCGGCGACGTAGGCGTCGTGGAACCCGGTCGATGTGCGGAAGACCTTGAGTTTGCGCGGCACGACGGTCCTTTCGCGCAAAGAACCCTGCAACCGAATGGCGGTTTCCGGGTTGCCCCAGCATGTCGGATCAATCTCTCGAAGGCCGCCGCGTCCTGGTGACCGGCGGAGCCGGCGGCGTCGGACGCGAGACCGCGGCGCGCTTGGTCGAGCGCGGCGCGCGGGTCGTCTCGGCCGACCTGCCCTCGGCGACCCACCACGCCCCGGGCTCGATGGTCTGTTCGGGCGACCTGTCGCGCCCCGACGATCTTGAGCGGCTGTTCCGTTTCGTCGACAGCGAGCTCGGCGGGCTCGACCTGCTGATCGCCTGCGCCGGGCTTCCGGCCGACCCGCTGATGACGATCTCCGACACCGGATGGCGGCGCGTGATCGACGCCAATCTCGTCAGCTACGTCGGTTGCGCCAAGAAGGCCATCGAACGGATTCGCCTGTCCGGCCGCGCGGACGGGCAGGTGATCCTGGTCGGCTCGATCAGCGTGCACATCAAGGCCGTCGGCGAGAGCGTCTACAACGCCTCGAAGGGCGGCGTGGCGCTGTTCGCCGAAACGCTGCGCAAGGAGCTGATCCCCGAGAAGATCCGCGTCACGCTGATCGAACCGGGTGCGATCGCCACGCACCTGCAGCCGTACGACGACAAGGCGCTCGCCGAATTCGAGGACCAGCTCGAAATGCTCCCCGCGGCGGAAGTGGCCGAAGCCATCGTGTTCGCCGCCACGCGCCCCCCCGGCGTCGATGTGGTGACGCTGCGGATCGAGCCGTTGGTGCAGAAGATCTGCTGATCCGCCCTTGCTGCGCCGCGCAGCGGCCCCACATCGAGGGGCGGAAGGGGCTTCGATGCTGGAATGGCTTGCCGCCGCCGCGGTGCTGATCCTCTTGCTCGCGCTGCTGCCGCGCGTGCTGGGGCGGGCCAAGCACGGCCGCCGGGCGAGCGGCGGCTCCGGCGTGTGGGTCGGCGTCGGCCTAGCGCTGTCGATGGTGTTCGATCCCAAGACTTCGGAAACGACCGAACTGATCGACCGCAAGGCGGACGAGAGGCAGGATGAGGAAAGCGGCGCCGGGCGCAGCGGCTAGCCGGCCGTGCGCACGATCTCCGCCCAAGCCGCCTCGTCGATCACCTCGATTCCCAGCTCGGCGGCCTTCTTGAGCTTGCTGCCCGCGCCGGGCCCGGCAACGACCAGGTCGGTCTGCGCGCTGACCGTGCCCGCGGCCCGCGCGCCGAGCCGCTCGGCCTGCGCCTTGGCCTCGTCGCGGCTCATCGTCTCGAGCTTGCCGGTGAACACCACCGTCTTGCCGGAAACCGCGCTGGCCCTGGTCTCGATCACGTATTCGGGCGGCTCGACCTCGCCGAGCAGGTCGTCCCACACTTGCTGGTTGTGCTCCTCGTGGAAGAAATCGCCGAGCGCCTCGACCACCACCGGGCCGACGCCCTCGATGCCGGTCAGCGCGGCCACGGCATCGGCATCGCCGGCGCGCGCCGCTTCGGCGGTCTCGCGCAGCGCCGGAAGCGTCCGGAACCGCTTCATCAAGTCGCGCGCCGTGACCGCGCCGACATGGCGAATGCCGAGACCGAAAAGCAGCCGCGCGGCGTCGGGGCGGCGTTTGGCCTCGATAGATGCCAACAGGTTATCCACAGACTTGTCCTGCCAGCCTTCGCGGCCGACGAGGTCTGGGCGGTGGCGGCGCAGGCGGAAGATGTCGCCCGGGCCCTTGGCCAGCCAGCCGAGCTCCATGAACTCGAGGATCGTCTTCTCGCCGAGCCCCTCGATGTCGAGCGCGCCGCGGCTGGCGAAATGCCGCAGCCGCTCGAACTGCTGCGCGCGGCACACCAGGCCGCCCGTGCAGCGCACGTCGACCTCGCCCTCCTCGGCCACGGCCTCGCTGCCGCAGACCGGGCAATGGTCGGGGAACACGTAAGCCTCGCGCGGCTCCTCGCGGGTCAGGTTGTCGACCACCTGGGGGATCACGTCGCCGGCGCGCTGGAGCACGATCCGGTCCCCGACCCGCAACCCAAGCCGGCCGATCTCGTCGCGGTTGTGCAGCGTGACGTTGGTCACCGTCACCCCGCCGACGAGCACCGGCCGCAGGCGGCCGACGGGGGTCAGCTTGCCGGTGCGGCCGACCTGGATGTCGATCGCCTCGAGTACCGTCTCGGCGCGTTCGGCGGGAAACTTGTGCGCCAGGCCCCAGCGCGGCGCCTTGGCGACGAAGCCGAGCCGGTCCTGCCAGTCGAGCCGGTCGACCTTGTAGACCACGCCGTCGATCTCGTACGGCAGCGCCCCGCGCCCGGCGGCGATGCGGCGATAGTGCTCGAGCATTTCCCCGACCGAGCGGCACAGCCGAAGCTCGGGCGAGATCGGCAGGCCCCACTCGGCAATGCGCTGCATCATTTCGTGCTGGGTCGCCGCAGCCAGTTCGCTCACGGCGCCCCAGCCGTGCGCCCAGAAGCGCAGCGGCCGGCTCGCGGTGACGTTCGGGTCCTTCTGCCGCAGCGAGCCCGCCGCAGCGTTGCGCGGGTTGGCAAACTGGCGGACGGCCGACGGGTCGAACACTTCGCCCTTTGCTTCGGCGCGTTCCCGCGCCTCTTCCATCAGGCGCGCGTTGAGTGCGGTAAACGCCTGTTTCTCCATGTAGACTTCGCCGCGGACCTCGAACACGGCGGGCGCTTTGCCGTGCAGCCGCTGGGGAATGTCGGCGATGTGCCGGACATTCGCGGTGACGTCCTCGCCGACCAGGCCGTCACCGCGCGTCGCGGCACGGACGAGCACACCGTTCTCGTAGCGCAGCGAGCACGACAGTCCGTCGATCTTGTCCTCGGCCGTCATGGCCACCGGCTCGTCTTCGCCAAGATTGAGATAGCGCCGCACGCGCGCGACGAACTCGGCCACCTCCTCGTCGGAGAAGGCGTTGTCGAGGCTCATCATGCGAACCTCGTGCTGCACCTTGGCCAGCGGCGAGGAGGCGACTGCGTGCCCGACCTTGCGCGACGGCGAGTCCTCGCGGACGAGGTGCGGGAACGCCGCCTCGAGCTCGGCATTGCGCCGCACCAGCGCATCGTACTCGGCGTCCGAAATCTCCGGCGAATCCTCGGCGTGGTACAACCGGGCGTGCCGGGCGATCTCGCGCGCGAGCCGCTCCAACTCGGCGGCCGCCTCGGCTTCTGAAACGTCGGTCATCCCAGCGGCGATTCCCGGAAACGAGCCCAGAGGCGTGGATAGCGGCGCTTCAGGCTCTCGGACGACTCGTCGAATGGCTCGCCGGACGGCTCATCCGCATAGATCCTGTCGGTCTGGGTGGGCATCTCGGTGACGTCCCTGCCCGTCTTCTCCGCCCATACTTCAGAGGCCACGTAAGCCAGCGGCTCGAACTCCGGAACCTGATCGTAATCGGCCGGGATCAGCGCGGCGAGTTCGTCGGGATTGGCCCGCGAAGCCTCGAATACCTCACGCCCGCGAGAGACGAGCCATGCCCTGAAATACTTGAAGCCGTCATCGCTTGCGCCACCCATTATGATATGGGCGGCACCCCACAGGTCCCACGAATAAGCCTCCGTCAGTTGCCGGTCGAATAGGGCGCCGAAAGCCTCGATGTCCGTCGGCGGCAACTTGGACAGTTCTGCTGAGAGAGCCTGCAGCTGCACCTCTTGGTGGTCGTCGGGCGCGCGTGACCGCTCGATGATTCCCCAGAACCAGTCGGTCCGCTGCTCGTCGGACATCGTTTCAGCTGTCCGGCCTTCTTCCGCCGCGGCTTTCGACGGCGAAGCGAGCCAGGAGGTCCCCATCAGGACGGCGGTTCCTGCCGCAATCAGCACGCCCCTTCCCCTCGCGCGCGCGCCGCATCCGGTCATTCAGCCAAGATCCGCCGGTCGGAATCAAACTGCCACTCGTCGTCCTCGAAGCGCATTGCATAGCGTACAGCGGGCACGTTGGGCAGCTGCACCCAGCCCCGGCAGGTGCCGGCACCGGTGCAGCCGAAGTCGTAAACCTGCACCAAGGCGGCGGGTTCGCCGGTGATTGCGTCGACCGGTCCAGACTCGCCCGGCTTGCAGCGTTCGGCGGGCGCCAGGCGGACGAAGCGGACGATCAGCGCCTGCTCCTGCTCGGCCGCCAGCGCGGTCGGGCGCAGCTCGGGGCAGACCGTCGGCCCGCCCGCCCCGACGCTTGCGAAGTAGTCTGTCAGCGCGTGCTCGAACAGCGCCAGCACCGGCTGGCCGCGGTCTTCCGCCAGCGGGGCCGGCGGTGGCGGCGTGCCGCCTCCGGAGGCGCAGGCGCCGAGCGAAAGGATGGCCCCCAGGGCAACTGGCTTCTTCATCGGCGCGACTCTAGCGCCTCGTCAGGCGAGCGCCAGTATCGTGAAGGTCATGCCGGCGCGCACGCGGAAGCCGAGCTTTTCGTACAGCGCGACGGCGCCGGCGTTGGCCGCGTAGCAGTGCAGGAATGGCGTGTCGCCGCGCTCGCGAAACCCGCGCAGCACACGCCGGACGAGCGCGGCCGCGAGCCCCTGGCCGCGGAACTCGGGCCAGGTCGAAACCCCGCTGAGCTCGGCCAGCCCCGGCAGCTGCAGCCGTTCGCCGGCCATCGACGCCAGCCGCCCGCCGATGCGGATGCCGTAATAGTTGCCGTAGCGGTGAGTGGCGCTGCCCCACGGCCCGGGCTCGGTGGCGTAGGCGAGCGCGGCCATCTCGGCGGCGTCGGCCTCGGTCAGCAATTCGATCCGGGGATCGTCGGCCCCCTTCGGGTCCTTCCCCTCGAACACCATCTGCACCAGGTCTCCGCCGCCGAGCACGCGGGTGCCCGGTGGCCCCGGCCAGGCCTCGCGCTCGACCACGCCGATGCGGTCATCGGGCCCGCGCAGCGTCGCCACCAGCGCCGCCTGCGCCTCCCTGCTCGTGTCGCGCGCCGCGGCGAACGGGCCATAGTCCGGATCGATCCGTACGGCGGCGCCGGTCGCCACGGCGAGATGCGCCTGCCGTGTGGTCAGGGCGTTCCAGACCGGGCGGTCGAGCGGGTCCATCACACCCCTTCGAGCAGGCGGTCCGCCTGCGCCCGCGCCTCGCTGGTGATCTCGGTTCCGGACAGCATCCGAGCGATCTCCTCCTGCCGCCCGGCCGCGTCAAGCAGTGTGACCGAGGTGCGCGTCACTGTGCCCTCGCTCGACTTCTCGATCAGGTAGTGCGTCCCGCCCCGCGCGGCGACTTGCGGCGAGTGCGTCACGGCCAGCAGCTGCCCGCCTGCCGCCAGGCGCGCGAGCCGTTCGCCGATCGCGCTTGCCACGGCGCCGCCGACGCCGCGGTCGATCTCGTCGAAGATAACCGTCGCCGCCCCGCCCTGCTCGGCGAGCGCGCCCTTGAGCGCGAGGATGAAGCGGCTGAGCTCGCCGCCGCTGGCGCTCTTGGCCCGCGGCGCGCACTCGGCGCCGGGATTGGTCGAAATCAGGAACTCGACCGTGTCGATCCCGTGCGGTCCCCAGCGCTCCTCGGGCAGTTCGCTGACCGATGTGCCGAACCGCGCCGCGTCGAGCCTGAGCGGCGCCAGCTCCGCGGCGACCGCTGCGTCGAGCCGCAGCGCCGCCTCGACTCGCGTCGCGTGCAGCGCCTCGGCCCGCGCACGGTAGACCTGACCGGCTTCGGCCGCCGCCCGCTCGAGTTCGCCGATATGGGCATCACCGGCCTCGATCGCCTCGAGCCTTGCCCGCAGCGAACGCATCGTTCGCGGCAGCTCGTCGGGCTGGCAACCGTGCTTCCTCGCCAATGCCCGCAGCTCGAACAGCCGGGTCTCGATCCGGTCGAGCTCGGCCGGGTCGAAGGTCAGCGCCTCGGCCGCCTTTGACAACGCCTCCTCGGCCTCGCCGGCCTCGATCACCGCGCGGTCGAGCGCCGCCAGCGCCTCGGCCAGAAGGTCATGCTC
>JAEZES010000220.1 GCA_023432995.1 Pseudomonadota bacterium | reverse complement strand
GCTGCAGTCCGCCGCCGCGGCGCTCGCGGCGCACGACCAAGGCCTCGCGGTCGCCCGCGAGCGGGTCGCCAACCAGCGGGCCGACATCGCCGGATGGCAGGAGCGCGCGAGCGACGCCGCCCGGCGCCTGTCGTACATGGAGCAGCGCTTCGAGGAGATCGCCGAGGAGCGCGCGGTGACCGCCGCCAGGCCGGCCGCGTTGATGCGCGAGATCGAGGGCGGCGAGGAAGTCCGCGCGCGGCTCGGGCGGGAGCTCGCCGAGGCCGAAGCCGCGGTCGCCGCCGTGGGCGAGGAGGCGCGTGGGGCCGAGACGTCGCTGGCCGCGGCGCAGGAAATTCTGTCCTCGGCGCGCGAGGCTCGCGCCGGCGCGGTCGCCAGGGCGGAGAACGAGGAAAGCCGCCGCGAGGAGATGGCGCGGATCTCGGGCGAACGCTTCCAGTGCCCGCCGCCGCTGCTCTCGGGGCGGTTCGGGTTCGAGCCGGAGCAGGTCGCCGGCGCGGGCGAGGAATCGGCGGCGATGGACCGGCTGGTCGCCGACCGCGAACGGATCGGCCCGGTCAACCTGGTCGCCGCCGAGGAGCTCGCCCGGCTCGAGCAGGAGCACGGCGCCAGCGTCGCCGAGCAGGCGGAGCTGGCCGAGGCGGTCAACCGGCTGCGCGGCTCGATCGGCAACCTCAACCGCGAGGGCCGCGAGCGGCTGCGCGCCGCGTTCGAGCAGGTCGACACGCATTTCCGGCACCTGTTCACGCGGCTGTTCGAAGGCGGCCAGGCGCATCTCGCGCTGGTCGATTCGGACGACCCGCTCGAGGCCGGGCTCGAAATCTACGCCCAGCCGCCGGGCAAGCGGCTGCAGTCGCTGACGCTGCTGTCGGGCGGCGAGCAGGCGCTGACTGCGATCGCGCTGATCTTCGCGCTGTTCCTCACCAACCCCGCCCCAATCTGCGTATTGGATGAGGTCGACGCGCCGCTCGACGACGCCAACATCGATCGCTTCTGCGACCTGCTCGACGCGATGACCCGCGAGACCGAGACGCGCTACCTGATCGTCACCCACAACGCGGTGACGATGAGCCGCATGCACCGGCTGTTCGGGGTGACGATGGTCGAGAAGGGGGTTTCGCGGCTCGTCAGCGTGGACTTGGGCGGGGCAGAGGAATTGCTGGCGGCGGAATGACCTAGAAGGGGCCTCCGAGAAAGGCTTTCCAGGTCACCACGACCACCCAGTGAGTGAGGACGCAAGGCCAGATGCTGCGGGTCGCGGCATAGATGCGTGCCAGAGCCACGCCGAGAACGGCAACCGCCAGCAGGAACCACGGATCGAGGAATGCGCCTGCCCACGGCGGGCCAAATGTCACCGCTTGGAGCGGGTGCCACGCCACGAACAGGGCGACTGAGAGCGCAAGCGACGGCCAGCGCGGGTGGTCGCGCGGAATCAACGCCGCTCGAAATAGCAATTCCTCGCCTAGAGCCGGCGCGATCAACAAAGTGCCCCCCAGCCGCAGCAGTGCAGCACTGTCGGGCGGCTGGACGATCCGGACGAGATCTCCAGCATAAGCGACCAGCAGTAGGACCGGCACAGCCCACAGCAGCTCCGCGGCGACCCTCCACCAGCCGCGCCGATCCGGCATGTGCCGGACAGCATCAAGAGTGTCGGTCAGCCGTCCTTTCATGGCTTACCCCTCGCTCAGTCGGCCGGAACAATCCTCAGGATGCTGCCGTCCTTCTGCTCGACCGCCAGGTAGATGTACCCTTCCGGGCCCTGCTTCACGTCGCGGATGCGCTGGTGAAGATCGTAGAGCAGCGTTTCGCGGCGCAGCTCCTCCATGTTCTCGTTGACGAGAATCCGCTCGAGGTGCCCGGTGCCCGGAATTTCGCCGGTGCGCAGGGCGCCGACGAAGATGTCGCCCTTCCATTTCGGCAGGGCGTCGCCGGTGTAGAACATCAGGCCCGAGACGGCGATCGCCGGCATCCAGTAGACCACCGGCGGCTCGAACACCTCGTGCCCCGGGCCGCGGCCCGACTGCCACGGCCCGGGATAAGTGCGGCCGAGGCTGACGAACGGCCAGCCGTAGTTGAGCCCGGGCTTGATCAGGTTGATCTCGTCGCCGCCGTTGGGGCCATTCTCGCTTTCCCACAAGGCACCCGTGCGCGGATGGACCGCGAGGCCGAGCGCGCCGCGATGACCGTAGGAATAGATGTCCTTGCGGGCGGTGGTGCTGCTGGCGAACGGGTTGTCGGCGGGGATCGAGCCGTCGGGGTTGATCCGCAGCACCTTGCCGCCTGCGGTGCCGAGGTTCTGCGGGTCGGCGCCCGAAGTGCTGAAGAACAGCGTGCCGTCGTGGGCGAAGGCCAGGCGCATCACCCCGGCGACGCCGGACAGCGCGACCCAGATGTCCTCGAAGCCCTCGATCCGATTCCCGCTAAAGCGCCCACGCCCGAGCGCCAGCACGCGGCCGTTCTCGCCCTGGGGCTTGTTGTAGGCGATATAGACGTAGCGGTTGCTGGCGAACTCGGGATGGAGCGCGATGTCGACGTAGGCGTGCGAGGTGCCGAGCCCGCCCGATTCGCCGGCGAACACGCCGACCGGCCCGCCCTCGACCCGCCGCGTGCGCGAGTCGCCCGGCGGAAGCAGGTGCAGTTCGCCCTTGCGCGTCACGATCAGCATGTCGCGGCTGGGCAGGAAGGCGAGCGCCATCGGGTATTCGATGCCGCGCGCGACCACTTCGACCCGGATGTCCATGCCCTCGGCGGTCCGGTAGCGGAACGGGCCTTCAGGCAGCGGGTTGTCGGCGACGCCGGTCGGCGCGACCGGTACGCCGCCGTCGTAGCGCGGGACGTCCTGCTGGGCGTGGAGCCCGGTGGCCCAGAGCGCCGTGATCCCGAGCGCCGCATAGATCGCGCGCCACCGCCAGCCTCGCCGATTCGCTCCCATGCCGATGTCCTCCTCCCGTTCGCCCCGACGATGTCACCCCGTCGACCGGACCGGATTATCCGATTGGCTGCGAGAGCGAAATGGCTCGCAGGACCATCGGCGGATCAGCACTTATTACCCGGTGATTGAGGGTTGTCCCCCATTGGTCGCGCGCCTGCCACCCCATAGAAGCGGGACCGGGCAAACGGAGGACGTCTCATGCGATCACATATCCTGGCGGCCATCGCCGCCGGCAGCCTGCTGCTTTCGACGACCGCGGTCGCTGCTGCCGGACCGTCCGCGCCGGTCCTCGCGCGCGACGGGGCAGAGGTCGAGAGAGGCGAGGGAATCGTCGGTACGCTGGCGCTCGTCGGGCTGATCGCCGTGCTGGCGGTGGTGGCGGTGGTCGTTCTGCTCGACGACGACGGAGACGAGCCGACCAGTCCCTGAGGCTGTCGCCTGCCGCGGTCGAATGGTTTCCGTGGCGCTCAGCAGACTTGGAAAGCGCGGGTTAGCCCGATCCCTAAAGGCGGAATGAACGCCGCTTGCTCCAACTTTGTTGGGCACGCCGTACCCGGCACCGATGAGCGGTCCGCTGACACAGGAGGGCAGGCGATGAACGCGAGGATTCGCCTGCGCTCGGGCGGAAAGATCGACTTGCGGGTCCGCGACATCTCGCCGATCGGCTTCATGGTCGACCGCCTCGGCTGGAACCCCCAGCCCGACGACCGAATCCTCGCCCAGCTCGAAGGCCTCGGCTTCCAGCCCGCGACCGTCGTGTGGGTCGAAAACGACCAGGCCGGGATCGCCTTCGAGCAGCTGCTGCACGAGAGCGTGCTCGAGCAGCTCAAGGAGTCGCTGCTGCGGGCAGCCTGACAGGATCGCGCCCGTCGTGAAGGGCGCGATGGGCCGCGTCCGATCGGTGTCATGGCCCCCGGCCGCAGTCGCAAATGACAACAGATTGGCAGGCTTTGCAAAGCGGCCCGGGTTGCCCGCTCCTAGAGGGGCGCGTGAGCGCGGAGGGCTGGTACCTCCCTTCCCTCCAGGGTCGCATACCTGTCCGGCGCGGACCAATTCCTCCCGCCCGCGACGGATTTCCGCGCTCCCTCCTCTCGCCGCCAGCGTTGCCTCCCCCCTTTGGCGCGCTGGCGGCGAACCCTCCGCCAAGCGCCCTGAGCATTCAACCGAGGATCGCCCGCGGACCGGCTCCCTTGGCCCCCATCCGATCGTCCTTGTTGTAGAGCTGGCACTTCTGCAGGCTCAGGCAGCCGCAGCCGATGCACTGGTCGAGCTGGTTGCGCGTGCGCGTGAGCAGGTTGATCCGCTGGTCGATCTCGAAGCGCATGCGGCGGCTGATCGCCTGCCAGTCGCTCAGCGTCGGTGCCCGGCCCTGCGGCAGGTTGGCGAGTTGCGCCTCGATCTCGGTCAGCGCCAGCCCGAGCTTCTGCGCGATCAGGATGAAGCTGACCCGGCGGATGTCGGAGCGCAGAAAGCGGCGCTGGTTGCCGCTCGTGCGCAAGGCCCGCAGCAGCCCCTTGTCCTCGTAGAAGCGGATGGCCGAGACAGCGACGCCCGTGCGGGCGGCGAGCTGGCCGATGGTGATGAAACGGTCCTCGGCCATGCGATCTCCGGCGAATTGTCTTGACCTCAAGTTAGCTTGAGGTCGCACAAGCGGCAAGCGGATTGATTCGGCGACACCTTCAGGCCGGGAGAATCGACCGAGAAATCGAAGCGTTATGGCAGGAGACTTGCATCATGACTGAGGCCCGGATCGAGCACGTCAATCTCACCGTGTCAGACATCGAGCGCTCGGCGGCGTTCTTCGAGAAGCTGCTCGGCTGGCGCCAACGCTGGCGCGGCGCGGCGATGAACGGCGGCGAGACGATCCATGTCGGCGGAGAGGCGACCTATCTCGCGCTGTATAGCGACCGCCGCGACCACGCCGGACAGAAGAAGGGGCGGCCGCTCAACCACGTCGGGCTGCTGGTCGACGATCTCGACGAAGCCGAGCGGATCGTGGTCGCCCACGGGCTCGAGCCGTGGGGCCACGACGACTACGAGCCGGGACGGCGCTTCTACTTCTTCTACTGGGACGGGATCGAGTTCGAGGTGGTCAGCTATGAATGAACCGCTGAGGACACCCGAGCTAGAATTCTTCCCCCGGGCCAAGCTCGTGAACCGCGATCCGCCGATCGAAGAACCCCAGCTCCGCCCGCTGCGCGGCCCACGCCTTCATGTGCGGGGTGTTCAGGTGGGCTGACAGCGCCTCGCGGCTGTCCCACTGCTCGACGACACGGAACAGGCCCGGCTCGGCGACGTCCTCGGCGTAGGCATAGGCGCGGCAGCCGGGCTCGGCCAAGGTGGCCTCGATCACCGCGCGCATCAGCGGACGGGCCTGCTCGACCGCTTCCGGCGGAAAGCGGAAGCTGCCGAGCACGGCGATCATCAGAAGCTCTCTTCGTAGACGCGGTTGATGTCGCCCTTCCACTCGCCGTGGAACTTGTCGAGCAGGCGTTGCGCCGGGACCCTGCCGCTGGCGACGATCTCTTCGAGCGGTTCGAGAAAACCGGCCTCGCTGTCGCCGGCCTTGTTGAGCCGCGCGCGCGCGACCAGCCCGCCGCGGGCGATCGGCAGGACCTGGCGCGCGAGATCGAGCAGCTTGCCGCCGCCCGGGATCGGCGCGTCGAGCGCCAGCTTCGGGACCGCGCCACGCAGCGCTTCGCGCTCGTCCATGGTCCAGTGCCTGACGAGGTCCCACGCGGCGTCGAGCGCGGCATCATCGTAGAGCAGGCCGACCCACAGCGCCGGCAGCGCGCAGATGCGGTTCCACGGGCCGCCGTCGGCGCCACGCATTTCGAGGAACGACTTGAGGCGGACCTCGGGGAACGCCGTCGACAGGTGGTCGGTCCAGTCGCTCGCCCTCGGCAGCTCGCCCGGGAGCGCCGGCAGCTTGCCCTGGAGGAAGTCGCGGAAGCTCTGCCCGGCGGCGTCCATGTACCTGCCGTCGCGGAACACGAAGTACATCGGCACGTCGAGCATGTAGTCGACGTAGCGCTCGTAGCCGAAGCCCTCGTCGAACACGAACGGCAGCATTCCGGTGCGCTGCGGGTCGGTGTCGGACCAGATGTGGCTGCGGTACGAAAGGAAGCCGTTGGGGCGGCCCTCGGTGAACGGCGAGTTGGCGAACAGCGCGGTCGCGAGCGGCTGCAGCGCGAGACCGACACGGAACTTCTTCGCCATGTTGGCTTCGGAGCAATAGTCGAGGTTGACCTGGATCGTGCAGGTCCGGAGCATCATGTCGAGCCCGAGATTGCCGACCCGCGGCATGTGCCGCAGCATGATTTCGTAGCGGCCCTTGGGCATGACCGGCAGTTCGTCGCGGCGCTTGTCGGGCCACATGCCGAGCCCGAGGAAACCGACCCCGCACTTCTCGCCGACCGCCTTGACCTGGTCGAGGTGGCGGCCGGTCTCGGCGCAGGTCTGGTGCAGGTTGTCGAGCGGCGCGCCAGACAGCTCGAGCTGCCCGGCGGGCTCAAGGCTGACGTTGCCGTCGGCGCCCGAGAGCGCGATGACCTTGCCGCCCTCCTCGACCGGCTCCCACCCGAACGGGCGCATCTGCAGCAGGATGTCGCGGATCCCGCCCGGCTCCTCGTAGGACGGCGCGCGATGGTCCGCGGTCTTGTAGACCAGCTTCTCGAGCTCGGTGCCGATGCGCCACTGGGCCGGCGGCTTCTCGCCGGCCTGCATCGGCTCGACCAGTTGCGCCAGCCGCTCGATCGGCGGCTCCTCCCCCTCGGACGCTTTGCGCGTGCTCATGGCGCGCCCGTTAGGCGAGCCGCGCGAGGTGCGCCAGCGTCAAATTGTCGCCGAGATTGTGTTTGTCCGGAATCACCAGTCGCCGGCCGTTGCCATCCACACTGCAGCGGCCGCAATGGCCGCGGTCTCGCCGCGCAGGATGCGCGGACCGAGCGCGATCGGGCGGGCTTGCGGCAGCGCGCGGACCGCGGCGCGCTCGGCATCGTCGAACCCGCCCTCCGGGCCGATCAGCAGCGCGGCCGGTCCCCGGTGGGCGGCAAAGGCGGCGGCCGCCGGCCCGCCACCGAGTTCGTCGGCGAAGAACAGCGTGCGTGCGGGGGGCCAGTCTCGCACGAGCGCGTCGAGCCTGGCCGTATCGGCCAGCTCGGGCAACGCGGTCCGCGCGCATTGCTCGGCCGCCTCGGTCATCACCGCGCGGGCCCGCTCGGGGTTGAGCCGATCGGCGACGCAGCGGTGCGCGAGAACCGGCTGCACCCGGCGGACACCGAGTTCGGTGGCCTTCTCGAGCACGAGATCGAAGCGATCCCTCTTGAGCAAGGCGGCGCACAACCACAGGTCGGGCACCTGCTCGCGCGGGCGGAGCAGGTCTGCCGGCTCGAGCACGACCTCGCGCTTGCCCACCGAGACGACCCGCGACGCCCACTCGCCGGTGATATCATCACATAATATCACGATATCGCCGACGGCGGCGCGCATGACGCGCGAGAGGTAGTGCGCCTGGTTGCCGGCGACTTCGAGCGTCTGTCCGGCGGCCAGCGGCGTCGCGACGAACAGTCTCGGGGCGCTGCGTGGCGGCCAGGCGGGCGTGGCCGGCATCAGGCCTGAGCTCCGACGTTCTTCAGCGCCTCGCGCCGGCTGAGGGCGCTCAGCCGGTCCGCGTTGCGCGCGACGTAGCGGCGCACTTCGGCGGCGTCGGTCTTGGCGTATTCGCGCAGCGCCCAGCCGATCGCCTTGCGCAGGAAGAACTCCTTCGATCCGATCGACGGCTCGATGCAGGCGTAGAGCAGCTCGAGGTCGGTCCCCGCCTTGGCCTTGAGCTGGCACAGGATCGCGCTGCGCCGCTTCCACATGTCGGTGTCGTCGCTCCACCCGCGCATCGCCCGCTTCATCGGCGCGCCCTCGTGCCGGAGGATTGCCCACAGGCGATGTGAGGCGATGATATCAACGTAATCCCACCCGGCGCCGGTCACGATCATCTCCTCGTACAGCGGCAGTACCGCGAGCGTGTGGAACCGCTGCGCGGCCCGCACCCCGGTCAGCGCGATCGCCGCATAGCGCTCTTCGCGGAACTCCGCGCCGCGCCAGATCGCCAGCACGTCGCGCTGCCAGGCTTCGCTGTCGCGCCAGTCGAGGCCGGCGAACAGGCTTCGGCAGATCCTGCGCAGCGGCGTCGCGGCAACGCCGAGACAGGGCATGGCCGACTTCATGTAGGCCTGCATGCCCGGCGCCCGCGCCGGATCGGCGGCCGCCTCCAGCGCCGCGCGAACGGAAGCGGCAAGGGGAGAGGAATGCGGTTCCATCACGACCCACCCCGCTTACAGACCCCGTCATCCCGGCGGCAGCCGGGGCC
>JAEZES010000202.1 GCA_023432995.1 Pseudomonadota bacterium | reverse complement strand
GACCTGGTGGCCATCGACGCCAGCGCGGAGCGGATTTCCGGCTCCGACGACATGCGCCACATCTTCATCGCCCGGCTCGCAGGCGAGCCGGTGCCCGACATGCGCGAGATCGTCGCGGTCGCGCTGTTCGATCCGGAAACGCTTGCCGAGCATATCGGCCGGCGGTCGCGCCGCCGGATCGAACAGGCGCTGCACCACCTTCGCACTTCGGACTGGCGGTCACAGCAGCGATAGCTGCGCGACATCGCGCGGTCGGTCGTCCTGGCGGCCCTCGAGCGAGCTCAGCGTCAGGCCCATCAGCCGGATCGGCAGTGGCAGCGGCAGCTGCTCGTCGAGCAGCGCGCGGGCGATCCGTGCAAACTCGGCCTTGTCCCTGACGGGCTGCGGCAGCGAGCGGGCGCGGGTGGCGAGCTGGAAGTCGGTGTACTTCAGCTTCAGCGTGACGGTCCGCCCGCGGGCATCCTTCTCCGCAATGCGATCCCAGACGATGTCGACGATCGTGTCGAGCGCCTCGCGCAGCGCGGGCCCGCTCGACAGATCGTCGAAGAACGTCCGCTCGCCGCCGATCGACTTGCGGATTCGGTCGGCCCGCACCGGGCGGAGGTCGATCCCGCGGGCCGCGCGGTACAGGTAGTCGGCGAAGCTGCCGAAATGCTGGCGCAGGAACGTGAGGTCCTTCGCGGCCAGGTCGGCGCCGGTTTCGATCCCGAGCTGCGCCATTTTGGCCGCACCGCGCGGGCCGATGCCGTGGAACCGCCGCACGGGCAGCGAACGCACGAAAGCCGCACCCTCGCCGGGCCGGATCACGCACAGCCCGTCGGGCTTGTTCTGGTCGCTGGCGAGCTTGGCGAGGAACTTGTTGTAGCTGACCCCGGCGCTCGCGGTGAGCTGCGTTTCGGCCTTGATGCGCTGGCGGATGAGCTCGGCGATGCGGGTGGCCGAGCCGATGCCGAGCAGGTCGTCGGTCACGTCGAGGTAGGCCTCGTCGAGGCTGAGCGGCTCGACGTGCGGGGTGAAGGCGCGGAAGATCGCGCGGATCTGCTGCGAGACTTCGGTGTAGGCCTCGAAGCGGCCCTTGCAGAAGACCAGATCGGGGCACAGCCGCCTGGCGGTGACCGAGGGCATCGCCGAGCGCACGCCGAACTTGCGCGCTTCGTAGCTTGCCGCGGCGACCACGCCGCGCGCACTCGAGCCGCCGACGGCGACCGGCTTGCCGCGCAGCTCCGGGTTGTCGCGCTGCTCGACGCTGGCGAAGAACGCATCCATGTCGACGTGGATGATCTTGCGCAGACCGAGGGGAGCTTCGTCGTCGTCATCGGCGGAGGGGGCGGGAGTCGCCATGGTTGCTGACTACTCGCGCTCGCTGCGGTGGGGGAAGGGGAAAGGGTTGTGTTGCGGTGCAACAGGGGGCTACGGCGCCGCGCATGACGATTTCCGGCGCCTCCCCCGACAACCCGCTCGGCCAGCGCGAGCTGGTGGTGATGCTGGCGCTGTTGATGAGCCTGCAGGCGCTGGCGATCGACGGCATGCTGCCGGCGCTCGACGAGATGGCGCGCGAGCTCGGCGCGGGCGACGGCAACCGGCGCCAGCTGGTGGTGGCGACATACCTGCTCGCCGGCGGGATCGGCACGTTGATCCCCGGCGCGCTGGCCGACCGGTTCGGGCGGCGGCCGGTGCTGCTGTCGTCGATCGCCGGGTATGCGCTGCTCTCGCTGGTCATCGCCTTCGTGCACGACTTCACCACGCTCCTCGTGCTGCGCGGGATCCAGGGGCTGATCGCCGCGGGGCTGTTCGTGGTGCCGAGCGCGATCGTGCGCGACCGGTACGAGGGCGACCAGATGGCGCGGCTGTTCTCGCTGATCAGCGCGGTGTTCATCACCGTGCCGGTGTTCGCGCCGAGCCTCGGCCAGGCGATCATGCTGTTCGCCGGCTGGCGGTGGATCTTCATCATCCTCGCCGGGCTCGGCGGGCTCGCGGTGCTGTGGACCTGGGCGCGGCTGCCCGAGAGCCTGCACCCGGAATATCGGCAGGACATCCACCTGCCCTCGATCCTGCACAACATGCGCGTCGCGTTGTTCCACCGCGGGGCGATCGGATACGTGCTCGGGACTTCGCTGCTGATCGGCTCGGTGTTCGGCTACGTGAACAGCGCGCAGCAGCTGATCGGCGAGCATTTCCGGGCCGGCGACTGGTTCCCGGTGGTGTTCGGCGGGACCGCGGCGATGATGGTCGTCTCCAACCTGGTCAACTCGCAGATCGTCGAACGGTTCGGCGCGCGGCGGGTGTCGCACGCGGGCGTGCTGATCTTCATCGCGGTCAGCGCAGTGCAAGTGTGGGCGGCGTACGAGCGCGACGGCGACATCCTCTGGTTCCTGCCGCTGATGTCGCTCAACCTCGGCCTGCTCGGGTTCCTCGGCGCCAACTTCGGCTCGATCGCGATGCAGCCGTTCTCGCACGTCGCCGGGGCGGCGGCGAGCGTGCAGGGGTTCTTCCGCATGTTCGGCGCGGCGGTGGTCGGGCTGGTGATCGGCCAGGCCTACGACGGCACCGCGCGACCGTTCGCGCTGGCGCTGCTGATCGGCAGCGTGACCGCCCTGCTGCTGGTGCTGTTCAGCGAGAAGGGCAAGCTGTTTCGCCGGCTCAACAAACCCGGTGAGGGCCCGGGCGTGCCGCAGGTCGACTAGCCGCTCACGCGCAGAAGCCGCTCGGGGTCCATTCGGGCGACAGCTCCATCCACGGCTCCCCCGCGGGATGGAACACGAGCGCCATGTTGCGCCGGCCGCCGGGCGACGACTGGACGTGGTCGATCCCGGTGCCGAAGTGATAGCTCTCGCCGGGCCCGAGCATCCGCTGCTCCTCGGCCGTCTCGACGCATTGTTGGCCGTCGACCACGAAGAACGCCTCGGGGCCCGGGTGCGAATGGTTGCGCGTCGTCATGCCCGGCGGGAAGATCGCCTCGAGCAGGCGGGCGACAACCGGGCGCCCCTGCGGCAGCTGCATCGGCCCGATCGCAGCCACCGGCTCGCCGCCCTCCGCCGACACCGTAGGCTCGGCGCTGAACACGTGCAGCCAGATCCGATCGTGGGCGAAAGTCACCGCGGCCCAGCGGTGGCCGGCGGCTGCGGCGTTGGCGCCGGCCTCGTCAGGGAAGCGGAACAAGTGCCAGCGGATCGCCTCGGGCGGCTCGTCGATGCGCACTTCGGCAGCGAGGTAGCAGCCCGGCTTGCCGGCGTTCTCGCGCGCGGGCTCGGCGCACTGGCCGGGGATCGGGCCGGGCGGCAGCGGCGGTGGCGAGGCCGCCCCCGCGGCGGGTTGCAGGGCCATGACCAGAGGAAGCAGCGTGGCCAGCATCGGGACCTCCTGTCTGCCCGGGTCAGCTGCCGGCCGGGTTGGGGGCATCTCCATGGTCGATCCTGCGCCGGAAAGTTTCCGGCAGGAACAGCAGGCCGATCACGAGGGTCATCACCGCGATCCCGACCGGGTACCACAAGCCCGCGTAGATGTCGCCCGAGGCGGCGACGATGGCGAACGAGATCGTCGGCAGGAAGCCGCCGAACCAGCCGTTGCCGATGTGATACGGCAGGCTTAGCGCGGTGTAGCGGATGCGGCTCGGGAACAGCTCGACCAGCAGCGCGGCGATCGGGCCGTAGACCATCGTCACCAACAGCACGAGCACGAACAGGATCGCCACCACCAGCGGCTTGTTGAGCTCGGGCGTTTCGCCCGGGGCGGGGTACCCGGCCTCGGCCAGCAGCCCAGGCAGCGCGGCGTCGAAGCTTGCCTTGTCGATGACCGGAACCTGCACTTCGCCGATCTGCACCACCGTGTCGCCCGGCGTGGCGTGGTTGGCATAGGGGATTCCGGCCTTGGCGAGCGCCGACTTGGCGATGTCGCAGCCGGTCTTGTCGAAGGTCGTACGCCCGATCGGGTCGAACTGCACCGAGCAGGTCGCGGGACCGGCCACCACCGTCACCGGCGCGCGCGCCTGGGCCTCGGCCAGCGCGGGGTTGGCGGCGGCGGTCAGGGCCCCGAAGAGCGGGAAGTAGAGCAGCGCGGCCAGGGCGCAGCCGGCGAGGATGATCGGCTTGCGGCCGATCTTGTCGCTCAGCCAGCCGAAGAACACGAAGAACGGCGTGCCGATCGCCAGCGCGACGGCGATCAGGATGTTGGCCGTCGCGCCGTCGACCTTGAGCACGCGCTCGAGATAGAACAGCGCGTAGAACTGCCCCGTGTACCAGACCACCGCCTGCCCGGCGACCGCGCCGAGCAACGCGATCAGCACCAGCCGCGCGTTGCGCCAGTTGCCGAAGGCTTCGGTCAGTGGCGCTTTCGACGTCGCGCCGGCGCTCTTCATCTCCTGGTAGACCGGGCTCTCGTTGAGCTGCAGGCGGATCCAAAGCGAGACCCCGAGCAGCACCGCCGAGGCGAAGAACGGCAGGCGCCAGCCCCACTCGGCGAACGCCTGCTCGCCCATCGCCGAGCGCGTCCCGATCACCACCAGCAGCGCGGCGAACAGGCCGAGCGTGGCGGTGGTCTGGATGAAGCTGGTGAAGAACCCGCGCCGGCCCTCGGGCGCGTGTTCGGCGACGTACGTCGCGGCGCCGCCGTATTGCCCGCCCAGCGCAAGGCCCTGCAGCAGTCGCAGACCGACGAGCAGCAGCGGCGCCGCGACCCCGGCCGTGGCGTAGCTCGGCAGCAGTCCGACGGCGAAGGTCGAGGCGCCCATGATGAACATCGTCACCAGGAACGTGTACTTGCGCCCGACGAGGTCGCCGATGCGGCCGAACACCAGCGCGCCGAACGGGCGCACCGCGAACCCCGCGGCGAACGCCGCGAGCGCGAGGATGAAGCCGGTGGTCTCGTTGACGCCGGAGAAGAACTGCGCGGTGATGACCGTCGCCAGCAGGCCGTACAGGTAGAAGTCGTACCACTCGAAGATTGTCCCGAGCGACGACGCCGCGATCACCTTGACGTGCGAGGAGCGCAGCGGCGCGTCGGCGGTTTCGGTCATCGGCAGAAATCCTCCCCCGTGTTTGCGCTATCAGTGCCGCACGAGCGACGTTGAGGCAATCCTGCAGAGGCGAGACCGGGCCGGCGCGCGGACGCAGCAAGCGCTTCTTCAGAACTCGCAGCTAGCGAGGCGCAATGAGCCCGACCGACGCCGCCGAAACCGACTTGAACGCGTACTACCGCGCCTTGCCCGACTGGGACGAAGTGAACGCCCACTGGACGCAGCACGCGGCCGAGATTCCCGAGGGCGCGACGATCGCCAACCTGTCGCGCGACAAGACGTCGCATCGCGGAATCGGCAAGCACAAGTCGCTGACCACTCTGTTCGCCTCGGCCGTCGACCAGGCCTACCTCGACGAAATCTGCGAGCTCGAGGCGCTCGAGTACCTGTGGCTCGGCTGGCCGGTGACGGCGAAGGACCTTTCGGGGCTCGCCCGGCTCGAGCGGTTGCGCATGCTCAAGCTCGACAGTCCGCGCAACGTGACCGATTTCGCGCCGCTCGCCGCGCTGCCGGCGATCGAGCGGCTGTTCGTCGAGAACGCCAAGCACATGGCCTCGCTCGACTGGCTCGCGCCGCTCGAGAACCGGCTCGTGGCGCTCGGGATCGAAGGCAGCATGTGGACCATGCAGAAGATACCGAGCCTGGCGCCGCTGGCGGGCTTCGGGTTCGAAGCGCTGTTCCTCACCTCGGTGCGGCTGGAGGACAAGGACCTTACGCCGCTCGCGCGGTGCCCGAACCTCTCGTTTCTGTCGTGCGCGCGGTTCGCACCGAAGACCAGTTTCGACGCGCTCAAGGCGCTGCGGCCCGATATTCGCTGCAACTGGTTCGAGCGCTACGAGGTGTGACAGGGAGCGTGCCCGCCCCTCGTACCGGGGGCGACTAGCTTTCCGCCTTCTCGACCCGGGCGAGCAAGGCCTCGACCTGGACCTGCTGGCCCTCGCTCACGCCGAGCTCGGCGACGGTGCCGTCGAACGGCGCGGTGAGGGCGTGCTCCATCTTCATCGCCTCGAGCACGAGCAGGCGCTGGCCCTTGGTGACCACCTCGCCGGAGGCAACGTCGACCGCGATGACCTTGCCCGGCATCGGCGCGAGAATGGCGCCGTCGGCGGCGGTGGCGCCGCCGTAGGACCTTTCCGGACCAAACGACGCGTTGTGAGCGAAACCGTCGTCGAACAGCAGGATGCTCCCGTCCGGCTCATCCTCTGCGGAGGGGCCGAACGTGGTCGGGAGCGATCCGGACACATCGAACTCGCTGCGCTCGTCGATCGCGATGTCCCATTGCCAGCCGTCGTGCGCAGCCGTCGGCCTCGCGGTCACGAGGTGCGTTTCGCCGTCGATGAGCATGGCAAGCCGGGCTGGAGCGCGGTCGGCGTTGAGGCGAAAGCCGAACAGACCTTCGGGCGCCAGGGCGATGTCGCCTTCGGCGTCAGCCCCGGCGAATTCCTCCAGGCGCCAACTCACTGCCGCCAGCTTGACCGCGTCGCTGACCTCGGGCCGGGTCAGGTCCTCTTCGTGCTCGGCGATGAAGCCCGTGGTCACATTGCCGACAGCGAAGGACCGGTGGCAGAGCAGCCGCTTGAGGAACCAGGCGTTGGTCCTGACGGGGGCAACTTGCATCTCGCTGCAAGCTGCAGCCAAGACGCGCCGCGCGCTCTCGCGGTCCGGGCCCGAGGCCACCAGCTTGGCGATCATTGGATCATAGAAGGGCGAGATCGTATCGCCTGCTTCAACGCCCGTCTCGATGCGGGCTCCCTCGGGCAACCGAAGGTGGGTCAGCGTGCCGGTGCTGGGCAGAAAACCACGTGCAGGATCCTCCGCGTAGAGCCGGGCCTCCATCGCCCAGCCGTCGATCGCGAGCTCCTCCTGCCGCAGCGGCAGCGGCTCGCCGCTGGCGACGCGCAGCTGCCATTCGACGAGGTCGACGCCGGTGATTTCCTCGGTCACCGGGTGCTCGACCTGCAGGCGCGTGTTCATTTCCATGAAGAAGATGCGGTCCGCCCTGAGGCCCTCGCTCGCGTCGGCGATGAACTCGATCGTCCCGGCGCCGACGTAGTCGACGGCCTTCGCCGCTCGGACCGCGGCGGCACAGATGGCTTCGCGCGTGGCTGCGTCCATGCCCGGGGCAGGGGCTTCCTCGATGACCTTCTGGTGGCGGCGCTGGAGCGAGCAGTCGCGCTCGAACAGGTGGACGACGTTGCCGTGGGTGTCGCCGAACACCTGCACCTCGATGTGTCGCGGCCTCTCGATGAATTTCTCGAGCAGGACGTGGTCGTTGCCAAAGCTGGCGCGCGCCTCGCGCTGGCAGGATTCGAGCAGGTCGGGGAACTGCTGCGCGGACACGACCTTGCGCATGCCTTTGCCGCCGCCGCCGGCGACCGCCTTGATCAGCACCGGCCAGCCGATCGCCTCGGCTTCGGCGAGCAGACGCTCGGACGACTGATTCTCGCCGAGGTAGCCGGGAGTGACCGGGACGCCGGCCTGCTGCATCAGCGACTTGGCCGCGTCCTTGAGGCCCATCGCGCGGATGCTTTCTGGCTTCGGGCCGACCCAGACGAGGCCCGCCGCGGCGACGGCCTCGGCGAATCCCGCGTTCTCGCTGAGGAAGCCGTAACCGGGGTGGATCGCCTCGGCGCCGGTGGCCTTCGCCGCCTCGATGATCCTGTCGCCGCGCAGGTAGCTTTCGGCGGCGGGCGAGGGGCCGATGTGGACGGCCTCGTCGGCCTGCCGCACGTGCAGCGCCCTGGCGTCGGCGTCGGAATAGACCGCGACCGTGCGGACGCCGAGCTCGCGCGCGGTGCGGATCACGCGGCAGGCGATTTCGCCGCGGTTGGCGATCAGCAGCGAGCCGATCATGGCGTGTCCTCGTCGGGCAGCGGGGTCATGGGCGGGGGCGGGATCGGGCCGTGCATGCGCACGTCGATCAGGATCGAGCCGCGCGTGTGGCGCGGCCATTCGGCGGGAGCCGACGGCCTGCGCAGCGCGTCGCCGAAGGCTTTGGCGACGTAGCCGAGCTTGGCCGCGGCCGAGGTCTGCACGCGGTGGTCCCACGCGGCCGCGCCGCGCGCGCGGACCTTGCGGCCGATCGCGCCATAGATCTCGGCCGCCGCGAGCACCGCCCAGCGCTGGCGGAAGCCGAGCGCCTGTGCGCCATGGCGGCCGGCCGCCTCGTGCGCCTCGGCAAGGTCGAGCAGCCGCGCCACCAGCGCCACCAGCGGCTCGCGGTATCTCGGCTTCATGTGCTCTCCCGGCGGGATGTCGGCCTCGGCCAGCCATTCAACCGGCAGGTAGCAGCGGTCCGCGGCATCGTCGTCGGACATGTCGCGGGCGATGTTGGCGAGCTGGAACGCGAGGCCGAGGTCGCAGGCGCGATCGAGAACCTCCTCGTCGCCGCCAACGCCCATGACTTGCGCCATCATGACACCGACGGCCCCGGCCACATGGTAGCAGTAGCGCAGCAGGTCGGCCTCGGTGCGCGGCCGCCAGCCCGAGGCATCGAGCGCGAAGCCGCTGATCACATCTTCGGCCATGTCCATCGTCAGGCCGGCTTCCTGGGCGACCTGGCCGAACGCGTCGAACGCCGGGTCGGCGGTCGGCTGGCCGTCGAGCGCGCGGCGGGTGAGCACGCGGATCGCCTGGATGCGGTTCTCGGCGTCCTCGGGGGCGGTCGCCCTGCCGCCGAAGTCCTGCCCGTCGGCGATGTCGTCGCACCGCCGGCACCAGGCGTAGAGCAGCCAGGCACGCTCGCGCGTCTGGCGGTCGAACAGCCGGCTGGCGACAGCGAAGCTGCGGCTGCCGCGGGCGATCGCGGTGCGCGCCTCTTCGACCAGCTCTTCGCGCTCGCGCCCGCCGCCGGTCTGGCGCACCGTCGGGCGCAGGATGCGCGAGGGCGCCAGCAGGCGCGGCCGGACGCGGCGCACCGCCATCAGAGCTCGTCCGCCTTCATCCGGAAGATCGGCTTGTGCGGAACGTAGTGGGCCATCCGCTCGAGCAGCGGATCGAGCGCCTCCTCAACGATCAGGATCCCGCGATGCTCGGGGCGAATGAAGCCCGATTCGCCCATCCGGTGGTAAAACGCGATCAGCCCGTCGTAGAACCCGTAGGGATTGAGCAGGCCGACCGGCTTGTCGTGGTAGCCGAGCTGCGCCCAGCTGACGGCCTCCCACAGCTCGTCCATCGTTCCGACGCCGCCCGGCAGGGTCAGGAAGCCGTCGCTGAGGTCGGTGAAGGCGCGCTTGCGCTCGTGCATCGTGTCGACGACGTGGAGCTCGGTGCAGGCCTTGTTGGCCACTTCGGCCGCGACAAGGGCCTCGGGGATCACGCCGATCACTTCGCCGCCGGCGAGCAGCGCACCGGCGGCGACCGCGCCCATCAGCCCGAGCTTGCCGCCGCCGTAGACCACGCCGATGCCCTTGCGGGCGAGGGCGTCGCCGATCTCCATCGCCAGCTCCTCGTAGCGCGGGTTCTCCGGCGAGGCCGAGCCGCAGTAGATCGCGACGCGCCTGAGCTGCCGTGTCATCGGGAAAGATCCTCCAGCATCAGTCCGGCCGTGGCCTTGGCGCTGCCGACAACGCCCGGGATGCCGGCGCCCGGGTGGGTGCCTGCACCGACCAGATAGAGATTGCCTACCACGTCGTCCCGGTTGTGACAGCGGAACCAGGCACTCTGCGTCAGGATCGGCTCGAGGCTGAAGGCGCTGCCGAGATGCGCCGACAGGTCGAGCGCGAAATCGCGCGGGGCGTAGTGGAACTTGGTGACGATCCGGTCGGACAGGTCGGGGATCAGGCGCCGCTCGACTTCGGCCAGGACACGCTGCTCGAGCAGCGGGCCGACTTGCTCCCAGTCGACTGGCAGCTTGCCCATGTGTGCCACCGGGACCAGCGCGTAGAACGTGCTGCGACCCTCGGGCGCCAGCGACGGGTCGGTTACTGTCGGATGGTGCAGGTAGATCGAGAAGTCGGCCGGCAGCACGCCATGCTCGTAGATGTCTTCCAGCAATTCCCGGTAGCGCGGTCCGAACAGGATCATGTGGTGCGGAATGCCCGGCCAGCTGCCCTCGATCCCGAAATGAACCACGAACAGCGATGGGCTGAAGCGCTTGCGCGCGAGCCGCCGAGCCATCGTCCGGCCGCGGGCCTCGCCGCCGAGCAGGTCGCGGTAGGTGTGCATCACGTCGCCGTTGCAGGCGACCGCGGCGAACGGCGCGCTCCAGCCACTCTGCGTGGCGACCGCGGTCGCGCGGCCGCCGAGCGTTTCGATCCGCACCACCGGATCGTGCAGCCGGACCTCGCCGCCGAGCCGCTCGAACTGGCGCACCATGGCGGCGACGAGCCGATTGGTCCCGCCGCGTGCCCACCACACGCCGCCGTCCTTCTCGAGCTTGTGGATCAGCGCGTAGATCCCGCTGGTGGTCATCGGATTGCCGCCGACCAGCAGCGTGTGGAACGACAGCGCCTGGCGCAGCTTGTCGTTGCGTACGTAGCTCGCGACCACGTCGTAGACCGAGCGCCACGCGCGGTGCCTGGCGAGCGCCGGCGCCGCCCGGAGCATCGCCGCGAAGTCGAGGAACGGCACGCTGCCGAGCCTGACGTAGCCTTCCTCGTAGACCGCCGCCGAATAGGCGAGGAACGCATCGTAGCCGGCGATGTCGGCCGGATCGAGCCTGGCGATCTCGCGGCGCAGGTGAACCTCGTCGTTCGAGTAGTCGAAGGTCGTGCCGTCGGGCCAGGCGAGACGGTAGAACGGCGAGACCGGCATCAGCTCGACGTCGGCGGCCATGTCGTGCCCGGTCAGCGCCCACAGTTCGCGCAGGCAGGCCGGGTCGGTGATCACCGTCGGCCCGGCGTCGAAGGTGAAGCCGTCGCGCTGCCAGTAGTAGGCGCGGCCTCCCGGTTTGTCGCGCGCCTCGATCAGCGTCGTCGCGACGCCCGCCGCCTGCAGGCGGATGGCCAGCGCCAGGCCGCCGAACCCGGCGCCGATGACGCAGGCGCGCTTGCCTTCAACG
>JAEZES010000190.1 GCA_023432995.1 Pseudomonadota bacterium | reverse complement strand
CGGCTTGGATGCGAGCGACGCATCGCCCTTTACCGTAAGGATCGGCGGCGCGCCCTCGATCTCGCCGAGCAGCGCCGGGTACTCGGGAGAATCGTGGAACAGGTAGCGCGCGCCCGCCCGGCGGACTTCGGCTACTTCCTCTTCGATCCGCGCGACCGGCGCCGGGCGGTAATCGCGCTTCCCGCGTGCCGCGAGGTCGGGCAGCGCCTCGAGCGCCGCCTGCGCGGTGCCGAACCGGCGCAGCAATTCGGCGTAGGAGATCGGCCCGACATGGGGCGAGCGCAGCAGCCGGATGCGGGCGAAGGCCTCGTCCTGCGGGAGCGAGGCCTCGGCGATCATGTCCGCCGCCCGACCTTCGGCTCGGTCCCGCTGCGCAGCCGGGCCATGTTCTCGCGATGCTGCCAGACGACGATCAGCGCGATCGCGGCCAGCACCGGGACCAGGTCGAAGCGGCCCGTCGCCGCCGCGGTGATCGGGGCCGCGGCTGCGGCACTCATCCCGCCGACCGACGAGATCCGCGTCGCCGCGAGCATCGCCAGCCAGACGACGGCGTAGGCCAGCCCGACCGGCCAGGCGAGACCGAGGCTCACGCCGAGCGCGGTCGCGACCCCCTTGCCGCCCTTGAACCGCAGCCAGACCGGGAAGCAGTGGCCGAGCACCGCCCCGAGCGCGGCCAACGGCGCCGAGCCGGGCAGGAAGCGCCAGGCGAGCCAGACTGCCGCGAAACCCTTGGCGCCGTCGAGCAGCAGAGTCGCCGCGGCGAGCCCCTTGCTGCCGGTGCGCAGCACGTTGGTGGCGCCGATATTGCCCGATCCGATCTGGCGGATGTCGCCCTTGCCCGCCGCCTTCGCCAGCAGCAGCCCGAACGGGACCGAACCGAGCAGGTAGCCGCCAAGCAGGGTCAACAGCCAGTCCATACCGTCTCCAGCCATGAGCGCTCGTTACTTCAGGCGGTTGCATTTCCGCAGTCGGAATACAATCCGAACCCGATCCGATAATGGGGTACCAGACAAACGCGGTTGGTACTGCCCGGGTGCTGACCTAGGGAATTGCAGCAATGCACGGTTCCGGCCCAGCCTTGACGATCGACGCGCGGATGCAGGCTGCGCTCGCCCGGCTGACCGAAAACGAAAAGGAGTGCCTGCGCCGCCGTCTGCAGCAGCAGACGGCGAAGGAAATGGCGCTCGAACTCGGCGTCTCGCCACACGCGGTCGAGAAGCGGCTTAAGATGGCGCGGACCAAGCTCGGCCTGTCGTCGTCGCTCGAGGCCGCGCGGCTGCTGGCGGCGACCGAAGGGTACCAGCAGACGGGACCCCAGACGGCGGACCTCGCGCCGACCAGGGGTGGCGATCAGCCTGCACGCAGACACCGGCTTGCAGGAGGACTCGTGATGGGACTTGGCATAGTTGCGGCACTGGCCGTCACGTTCCAGCTTGCGGGCGGGACGGACGATCCTGCCGCTGACGCGCCGGCAGCATCCAGCGAGGTCGACGCGGTGGCGGCCGAGGATTTCAAAGCGCTGGACGTCGATCGGTCGGGCTTCGTCGAAGCGGAGGAAATTCCCGCTCCGTTTGGCGCCGGCACTGTGGCCGTCGCGGCCAGCGACGCGAACAGCGATGGCAGGCTCAGCCTCGCCGAGTATCGCGCCTGGGCGCGGCAGATCGCCGAAGAGCAGGCGCGCGCCGGTCAGGAGGTTGGCGTTTCTGCCGGTCCCTCGCTCCCGCCCGGACACGTGATGCCGAGCGAGGCCGAACTGGTCCACATGACCCAGACCACGTTCCACCATGTCGACGCCGATAGCTCGGGCTACATCGAGGGCATGGAAACGCCGATCACGCCGCCAAAGGGCCCGCAGCCGGTCTTTCGCCGCGACGAGCAGGGCAATGCCGTTCCCACCGGCGAGACCGTGGTGCACGATGAGAACGAGCTCCGCGCCCAATTCTACCAGCGCGCCGACAAAGACGGCGACGGGCGGGTGTCCTATCCCGAATTCCACCGATGGGCGGTGCCCAACCTGGTGCGCAGCGGCATCCCGGCGGCGTGGCGGGAGGATATAAGACGCTGGATGTCGCCCGAAGGTTGACGCTGCCGGGCGGCGTCCGCCATCGCACCACAGCGATGGTCGACCCTGCCGCTCCCGTCCTGCTGTTCGATTCCGGCGTCGGAGGGCTCACCGTTCTGGCCGAGCTGCGCAAGCTGCTGCCGCAGGCGCCGGTGATCTATGCCGCGGACACCGCCGGCCTGCCCTACGGCGAGAAGACCGAAGCCGAAGTCGCCGCGCGCGTCGCCGGGCTGCTCGGGCGGCTGTCGGAGCGCTATGCGCCGCGCCTGATCACCATCGCCTGCAACACCGCCTCGACGATCGCGCTGGGCATGGTGCGCGACGTGCTGCACGTGCCGATCGTCGGCACCGTTCCGGCGATCAAGCCGGCGGCGGCGATGACCAAAACCGGCGTGATCGGCCTGCTCGGCACCGCGGCGACGATCCGCCAGGGCTACGTCGACCGGCTGCAGGCCGAGTTCGCCACCGACAAGCTGCTGCTCCGCCACGCCTGTCCGGCGCTCGTCGAAGCCGCCGAGGCCAAGCTGCGCGGCGAGGCGACCGACCCGGCGGTCTACGCCGCCGCCGCAGCCGGCCTGCGCGGGCAGCCGGGCGGCGAACACATCGATACGGTGGTGCTGGCCTGCACCCACTTCCCGCTGGTCGAGGCGGAACTGCGC
>JAEZES010000151.1 GCA_023432995.1 Pseudomonadota bacterium | reverse complement strand
ACGGCCGGGCCGACGCCGTGATGGTCGATGCGCCGTGCTCGGGCACCGGCACCTGGCGGCGCAATCCCGAGGCGCGCTGGCGGCTCGACGAAGCCGAACTGGGGCGCCTGGTGGCGCTGCAGCGGCACCTGCTGGGCGTCGCCGCGCCGCTGGTCCGCCCGGGAGGGCGGCTGGTCTACGTCACCTGTTCGTTGCTCGACGAGGAGGGCGCTCGGCAGGTCGACAGCTTCCTCGAAGCGCATCCGGGCTGGCGCGCCGAGCCGCCGGCGCTGCCGCTCGGCCGCCCGCGCGGTCAGGGTTGGCGGCTCGAACCGTTCCATGACGGAACGGACGGATTTTTCATCGCACGTCTAGAAAAGGCATGATAGCTTCCGCATTCATGGCTGAACGACGCCATCCGGACGGGACTGGTCTCAAGGAGCTTTTGATGCGTTACACCCCCGCTGCCGCCGCTTTGTCCCTGCTTGTCGCGGTGACGTCGAGCGTCGGTTACGGAGCCGCGCGCCAGCCTGATCCGCGCGCCGCGGCGCTCGTCGCCGAGGGCCGCAGCGAGCTTGCCGCGGGGCAGGTGCAGGCGGCGATCGACAGTTTCGAAGCGGCTCTGGCGGTCGATCCGGCGCACACCGCGGTCTATCTCGACCTCGCCGAGGCCGCGCGCGCGCAGGGCCTGCAGGGCAAGGCGATCCACTACTACCGCGAGGCGCTCGAGCGCGATCCGAACAACTTCGCCGCGATCTCGGGCGAGGGCGAGGCGCTGCTCGAGAAGGGCGCGGTCGACAAGGCCCGGCGCAACCTCGCCCAGCTCGAATCGCTGTGCGGCGACAGCTGCGCCGAGACCCGCCAGCTCGCCGCCGCGCTCGAGCGCGGCCCCAACGCCGCCGTGCTGACCGCCGAGGCGGTCTCGCCGTCGACGGTGGTGACGCAGAACTAGGGAGCAGCCCTCATTCAAGCTCCGGTAAGGTCCTGACGGACCTAACCTTCGCTATCCTTCTCCCGTCAACGGGAGAAGGACTGGCGCGGCGCTATCCTTCTCCCACTGGTGGGAGAAGGATAGCGCAGCTTACCGCCGAAGGCGGTTAGCGGAGCTTGGATGAGGGCTGCCTTGCCTTCAGTCGGAGTTGGATGCGGACACCTTACCCCGAAAACCCGCCACGATCGCCGCATAGACCTCGCGCTTGAACGGCACGATCAGCTCGGGCAGCAGCTCGGGATCGACCCACTTCCACTCGCAGAACTCGGGATGGTCGTCGGCGGCGATGTCGATGTCGCCGTCCCCCCCGGTGAACCGCGCGAGATACCAGGTCTGCCGCTGGCCCCTGAACCGGCCGCTCCACAGCTTGCCCTGCAGCTCGGGCGGCAGGTCGTAGTACAGCTCTTCGGGCAGCCGGGCGACGATTTCGACATGGTCCGGGCGCGCGCCGATCTCCTCCTCGAGCTCGCGCAGCATCGCCTTGTCGAGGTCCTCGCCGTCGTCGACCCCGCCCTGCGGCATCTGCCACCAGTCGCCCTCGCGGTTGTCGATGCGCTTGCCGACGAACGCCTTGCCCTCGGCGTTGACCAGCATGACGCCGACGCACGGCCGGTATTCGGAGGGTTCCCTGGCGCTCATTCCACGCCCGATAGGCAACCGCCGGGGGTATTTCCACCGCGACCATTGCCTGCGCGACAGAAAAACTTAATTGCCGATACAGACGAGGAATCCTACGTCGCGGGCCCATAAGGCATAAGACGGGCGCCGCGCGCGCCAGCAGGATCAAGCGATGGCAACTCTGGCGGCCGAGCGACCGGCCCAGGCACAGGCTCCCGAAGCGGTCGTGGTCCGCTTCGCGGGCGACAGCGGCGATGGCATGCAGCTGACCGGAGGGCAGTTCACGCTGTCCACCGCGCTCGCCGGCAACGACCTCGCCACCTTCCCCGATTTCCCGGCCGAGATCCGCGCGCCGCAAGGCACGCTGTTCGGCGTCTCGGCGTTCCAGATCAACTTCGGCTCGACCGAGATCGACACCGCCGGCGACGCGCCCGACGTGCTGGTGGCGATGAACCCGGCCGCGCTCAAGGTGAACCTCGCCGCGCTCAAGCCGGGCGGGCTGATCATCGCCGACACCGGGGAGTTCACCAAGCGCAACCTCGAGAAGGCCAAGTACGACAGCAACCCGCTCGAGGACGGCAGCCTGGCGAGGTGGGACGTGCTCGCGTTCGACATCTCGGCGCTGACGATCGAGGCGGTCAAGCCGTTCGGGCTCGGCAACAAGGACGCGCTGCGCTCGAAGAACATGTGGACCCTCGGCCTCGCGCTGTGGATGTTCGACCGCGACCGGCAGCCGCTGATCGACTGGCTCAACGCCAAGTTCGCCAAGAAGCCTGAGATCGCCGCCGCCAACGTCGCCGCGCTCAACGCCGGCCACGCCTACGGCGAGACCGCCGAGCTGGCCGGGCCGCTGCGCCAGTTCCACCTCGCGCCGGTTCAGACCGAGCCGGGCCTCTACCGCACGATCACCGGCGCCGAGAGCGTCAGCCTAGGCCTCGTCGCGGGCGCGCAGCTCGCGGGCCTGCCGATGTTCTTCGGCGGCTATCCTATCACCCCGGCCTCGGCGATCCTGCACCACCTCGCGCGGCTCAAGGAGTTCGGCGTCACCACCTTCCAGGCCGAGGACGAGATCGCCGCGATCTGCGCCGCGATCGGCGCCTCCTACGCCGGCCAGCTCGGCGTGACCTCGTCGTCGGGCCCGGGCATCGCGCTCAAGGGCGAAGCGATGGGCCTGGCGATCATGACCGAGCTGCCGCTGGTGATCGTCAACTCGCAGCGCGGCGGGCCTTCGACCGGCCTGCCGACCAAGACCGAGCAGAGCGACCTCTACCAGGCGGTCTACGGCCGCAACGGCGACGCGCCGGTGCCGGTGATCGCCGCGCGCTCGCCGGCCGACGCGTTCGAGGTGGCGATCGAGGCGTGCCGCATCGCGGTCCAATACATGACTCCGGTCATGCTGCTGACCGACGGCTACATCGCCAACGCCGCCGAGCCGTGGAAGGTGCCCGACCCGGCCAGCTACGCGCCATTCCCGGTCAGCTTCCTCGAGGAGAAGAACGCCGGCGACACGCTGCTCCCGTACAAGCGCGACGAAAAGGGCGCGCGCCCGTGGATCAAGCCGGGCACCCCGGGCCTGATGCACCGCATCGGCGGCATCGAGAAGCACCAGGACACCGGCAACATCGACTACTCGCCGGCCAACCACCAAGCGATGACCGACGCGCGCAAGGCCAAGATCGACCGCATCGCCGTGCCCGACCAGGAGGTGTGCCTGGGCGAGGCCGGCGGCCGCCTCGTGGTGGTCGGCTGGGGCAGCACTTTCGGCCCGATCCACCAGGCCGTGCGCAGGGCGCGCGCGAAGGGCCTGTCGGTCAGCCACGTCCACGTCCGCCACGTCTGGCCGCTGCCGAAGAACCTCGGCGCGCTGCTCAAGGGCTTCGACAAAGTGCTGGTGCCGGAGATGAACACCGGCCAGTTCAAGACCGTGCTGCGCGACCAGCTCCTCGTCGACGCCGACAGCCTGACCAAGACCAGCGGCCAGCCGTTCAGCATCGCCGAAATGGAAGCGGCGATCGCGAAGTACTTCGACGGCATTCCGGACAACGAGGGCGGCGAAGTCCCGGCCGACGCCGGCCAGTTGCCCGAGCCGCAATCGGGCCATGACGACGGCTCGCTGCACCGCGCACATTCGCCGCAGAGTGGGGCGAAGACGTGAGCAGACGTAATCTCAATGTGTCGGGACCAATCAACACTCCGCTTCCCTGGCTCTTGGGAATTGCGGGCGCGGCGGTCGCCCATCTTTTCTTCCCGACCCAGGTCTTTCTTGCCGGACTGCTGGGACTTTCGTTCGGCGTGATTTCCGGGGAGATTGCGAAGCGGAAGGTCGGGCCTGCTTCCTATGAACCGGCGGACATCACGCCTGATGAAAAGCAGCGGCTGCTGCTAGTTACCAAGCTTCTGGTTCTTGGCGGCGGTGTCGCGCTGCTTCTCGCAGGACAGCTCATCCCGCAGGCTTCCTACGATGCGTGGAGCAGCATTATCGCTTGGCATCCATTGAGCGGTGAAGTGCCGCGCGCTCTGATGACCTACCTCGGTGGCTTTGCGTTGGGCATCGGTTTCGCGCTGCCCGTCCGGCCTAAGGTGACGCCATGAACGACATGACCCCCATCGAAACCACGCTCAAGGACTGGGAGTCCGACCAGGAGGTCCGCTGGTGCCCGGGCTGCGGCGACTATGCGATCCTCAAGGCCGTGCAGCGCACGCTGCCGCAGCTCGGCGCCGATCCGGCGCGGACCGTGTTCGTCAGCGGCATCGGCTGCTCGAGCCGCTTCCCGTACTACATCGAGAGCTACGGCTTCCACACGATCCACGGCCGCGCGCCGGCCTTCGCCACCGGGATCAAGCTGGCCAACCCCGAGCTCGACGTGTGGCTGGTGACCGGCGACGGCGACGGGTTGTCGATCGGCGGCAACCACCTGATGCATGTCCTGCGGCGCAACGTGAACGTGCAGATCATGCTGTTCAACAACGAGATCTACGGCCTCACCAAGGGCCAGTACTCGCCGACCAGCCGCCTCGGCACGACCACCCCCTCGACCCCGCAGGGCTCGGTCGACCGGCCGGCCAGCCCGTGCGCCTTCGCGCTCGGCTCGGGCGCGCGGTTCGTGGCCAGGGGCTTCGACGTGTCGAAGAACCTGCCCGACGTGCTGATGGCGGCGCACCGCCACCAGGGCGCGGCGTTCGTCGAGATCTTCCAGAACTGCGTCGTCTACAACAAGGACGTGTTCAACGACTTCGCCCAGCCGAAGGGCGCCGAGGACCGCCAGCTGTGGCTGGTCGACGGCGAGCCGATGCTGTTCGCCGGCGGAACCAAGGGGATCACGCTCGACCTCGAGACGCTGTCGCTGCAGGTGGTCGACGTGGTCGACGGCGACTGGCAGGCGGCCGGGGTGATCGTGCACAACGTCAGGAACCGCGCGATCGCGCACATGCTGGTCGAGCTGCCGTTCGGCCCGTTCCCGATGGCGCTCGGCGTGCTCTACGACGACCCGCGCCCGACCTTCGAGAGCGCGGTGATCGAGCAGAACGCCAGGGCCAGCGAAGGCCGCGACGCGAGCCTCGCCAAGCTGCTGGCCAAGGGCCAGACCTGGACCGTCTCGGGAACTGCATCCGATCCGGTTTGAGTCTTTCGCACGCCAAGACGCGAAGACGCTAAGAGGTCCCGCGTGGAAGAACTGGATCGCCTCGCGCGCAGAGCGATCGATTGTGGCTTCCACCTACACAGGGACGTCGGTCCCGGACTTCTCGAGTCCGTTTATGAGACCTTGCTGGCCATCGAGTTGTCGCACCGGGGTCTCGCCGTGCGCAGGCAGGTCTCTGTTCCCATCGTCTACAAGGGCGTCGTCATCGAGAATGCGTTCAAGGCGGATCTCGTTGTCGAGAACCGTCTTCTGATCGAACTCAAGTCGGTCGAGCGCAACGCGCCGGTTCATGGCAAGCAGGTGCTGACCTATTTGCGATTGATGGGCCTGCCGCTCGGGCTATTGATGAACTTCGGGATGGCGACCTTCAAGGACGGTCTGCGGCGGGTGGCTAACAATTTCGAGGACTCGCCGCGTTAGGCGCAACCTCTTGGCGTCTTGGCGTGAGAAATCGGAAGCATGGACAACCTCACCCATAGCCTCGTCGGCGCGCTGATTGGGCAGGCGGGGCTCAAGCTGCGCACGGGGCTGGCGATGCCGGCGCTGATCGTCGGCGCCAACCTGCCCGACGTCGACGGCGTGTGCATGCTGATGGGAACGCAGGGCCTCGCCCTGCGCCGCGGTCTCACCCACGGGCCGATCGCCTGGGTGCTGCTGCCGCTGGCCCTGGCCGCGGTCCTGTGGGCGCTCGACCGATGGCAGGGCCGGGCGGGCAGGCGGCCGGAGGGCCGGGTGCCCGTCCGGTTCGGCTGGCTCTACGCGCTCGCGCTTATCGCCTGCCTGACGCACCCCGCGCTCGACTGGCTCAACAGCTACGGCATCCGCCTGCTGTCGCCGTTCAGCCAGCGCTGGTTCTATGGCGACGTGCTGTTCATCATCGACCTGTGGCTGTGGCTCGGGCTGGGCTTTGCTACGTGGATGTCGCTGCGGCGCGATCGGAGGGGCGGCGAGGGCCGGCAGGTAGCCCGCGTCGCCCTGGCCCTCGCGCTGGCCTACGTCGGCCTCAACGCCGCGATCACCTGGCAGGCCGAGGAGCGCGCCCGGCTGAATGCACCTTACTCGCGGATCGCGATCGCCAACGAGGTGCCGCTGGTCTTCTGGCGCCGCGAGATGATCACGGGCGACGGCGACGGCCTGTGGCAAGTGGGCGGACGCTCGGTCGGCGAGCTGCGGCTCGATCGGTGCGACCTCGCCGCTGCGCGACGGGCCGATCGCGACGTCGACGCCTTTCTCGTCTGGGCGCGCGCGCCCTACATCGAGCGGCGGCAAGGCGGCCAATGGGTGCTCGGCGACGCGCGGTTCGCCTCGCGCAGCGGGCGCTTCGCGGTGACCTTGCCCGCCGGCACCTGCCGGGCGTCCTGACGCCGGCAAGTCTTGTCGCCCGTGCCCCCGGGAGTCATAGTGCAGGCATGAAGGGGGAGAGCGCACCGCGGGGCAGCACGCTGCTCGAGGCCGGCCAGCGCTTCGGCTTTGCGCCGGGCGTGCTCGCACGGCTGCTCGCGCCGGGCTTCCGCAAGCTGCTCGACCGCATCGACCGCGGGCTCGAGGCGGGGGCGATTCTCGGCCATCTGCCCGACGGCACGGTGCGCCGGCTCGGCGGCCGCCGGCCCGGCTTCGAGGCTGAAGTCCACATCCGCGACTGGCGAGCGCTGGTGCGGCTGGCGACCGCCGGTTCGGTCGGCTGGTACCAGGCTTGGGAAGCGGGCGAGTGGGCGAGCCCCGATCCGGTCTCGCTGTTCGCGGTGTTCGCAGCCAACGCCGCGCCGCTCGGCGAAACCGGCCGCGCCAAGGGACCCTGGCGCTACGCCAGCCGTGCGCTGCACTGGCTCAACCGCAACACCCGCATCCAGGCCGAGCGCAACATCCACGCGCACTACGACCTCGGCAACGACTTCTACGGTGCCTGGCTCGATCCGACGATGAGCTATTCGAGCGGGTACCGCCTCGACGCCGACGGCCCCTCGACGAGCTCGGGAGAGGCCCTCGAGGCGGCCCAGCGGCGCAAGTGGGAGCGGCTCGCGGAGCGGCTCGAGCACGGCAGCGGGCCGCCCGCCACGCTGCTCGAGATCGGCTGCGGCTGGGGCGCGCTGGCGAGCCACTTCGCTGCCCGCGGGAGCCGCGTCACGGCGATCAGCCTGTCCGACGAGCAGCTCGCCTGGGCCCGCGCCCACCACCCGGCAGTCGAGTTCCGCAAGCAGGATTACCGCGATACCAGCGGCCAGTTCGACGCCATCGTCAGCGTCGAGATGGTCGAGGCGCTTGGCCGCGAATACTGGCCGGCGTTCATGGACTGCATCGCCCGCAACCTGAGGCCGGGCGGCCGCGCGGCGATCCAGTTCATCGCCATGCGCGACGACCTGTTCGAAGGCTATGCCAGCAACGCCGACTTCATTCAGGCTTACGTCTTCCCCGGCGGCCTGCTGATCAAGTCCGGCGAGTTCCGCCGCCTCGCCGAGGCGCGCGGGCTGGCATGGCGCGACCAGGAGGATTTCGGGCTCGACTATGCCGCAACGCTCAAGGCCTGGCGCGCGCGGTTCGAGGCGGCCGAAGCGCACGGCCGGCTACCCGCCGGGTTCGACCGGCGGTTCTGCGACCTCTGGCGGTTCTACCTGATGTACTGCGAGGGCGGCTTCCGCGGCGGTGGGATTACCGTGAGCCAGGTTACGCTGGTCAAGGGGTAGCGGTCCGGCGCCGGCGCGTCAGTTGTTGCCGTCGAGGATGTAGATCAGCGGCGAGGTGACTGCCGGCAGGATGGTCAGGAAGTCCTTCAGCCGTCGCAAGGTCGCGCTGTCGCCGACGACGACCACGTCATTGGCGTAGACTTGGGGGTCCGGGTAGTTCCCGCGCCGAATGGCCGCGATGTTGTAGACTCCGGCGTAGCGCTGACCGCCGACCGTGCGCAGAATGACGACGTCGTCCTGTTGCGCGAACTCGCCCAGTCCGCGCGCGCTTGCCACGGCCCGCGTCAGCGTCATGTCTCCGAGGATTGGATAGTTTCCGGGCTGGGTGACCTGCCCGTCCACGGTCACGAACTGGCTGACGGCTTCCTTTACGTTCACCGAGACTTGCGGATCGCGCATGTAGTTCGCCCGCAGCCGGTCGGTGATCGCGGCGGCGAGCTGTTCCGGAGAGTTTCCGGCGGCCATGATCGAGCCGGCCAGCGGGATCGAGATCCTCCCGGACCTGTCGACGGCGATTTCGCGATCGGTCATCTCTTCGATGCCGAAGACGTCGACAATGAGCACGTCGAGGGGCCCGATGAGATAGGACCGCGTGGCCGAAAGGGTGTCGTCGGCCATCGGCGCGGGCAGCACGGAACTTTCCACAACACGAACCTGGCCGGTCTCGCCGACGCGGCCTCCGCTGGGACCGTAGGTGCAGCTCGCGAGTGCCATCGCGGCCATCGCCACCGAAACGCCTAAACCCACTCTCATCTGTCGCCGAAACCTCTCTTCTGCCGCGCGCATGCCCGGCACGTCGCGCGCCTGATGAAAAGGTTTTCCAGTAGGGTCAATCTCTTTCCTGCCGCCCGAGCCGGCCGCGCGCTGCACGCGGCGGGCGGCCCGACATGGATCGGGCCGGCCGCCGATTCTCAGGGTGCGCTATGGAAAGGCTCAGCCGCCGTACGACTGGTCGCCGCGGTACCGTGCGAGGATGTTGTCGTGCACGATCGGGCTGAGCAGGCTGTTGAAGGCACAGCCGCACATGTTGTTTTCCCACCAGACGACTTCAGCCTGGAGCGATTCCAGCCCGGGGAGCGTCAGCCAGCAGACGGCGCCGGGATGCATCCGGGTGATCGCCGTGGCCGAGAACCCGGACAACGAGAGATCGTTGACGACGGTCTGGAACGCGCGTGCGCCCGAGGCCCGCAACTGCGCGGGAATGGCGAGCTTGGTGCGCGGCGCCGAACGATCTTCCTGCGCTGCAATGTGATAGCGGCCTAGCGTGTGCTGCAGGCTCATCGACTAACTTCCTTTTCGCGTGGCCAGGGGGTCCATGCTTGGCCGAGGATGAGTGAGAACGCTTAACGATCGGTATTCCGCCATGGTTAAAATCGCTGACCGGATTGACTCCGGGGCGAAGGTTTTCCGGCGGGTCACGAGTTGGCCCATGACAAGCGGACGGAATTGGGCAAGGGACGTCGCATGATGAAGATGGTCTTGAGTCGGCCCTGGGGCTTTCCCTTGCCGAGACCCGCCCGCTTTCCCGCCCTCGGCTCGCTCCTCGTGCTCGCTGCGTCGGGATGCTCGCCCGATACCACCTCGTTCGAGGACCTGCAGCGCGCGCGGGGCGACGAAAGCACCGACGCGGTGATTGCACAGGCGCGCAACCCTGCTCCGCGTACGGTGATCGGGGCCTCGACGGTATCCGTGTCGAGCGAGACTTCGCCCGATCGCGCGATCGAGTGCGCTGCCGCGCTGCGGGTGGTCGGTCAGCTGATCTCGGTTCGCGGCGGAGGCGTCGACCGCGAGGTCTCGCAGGCCATCGGCGAAGCGGAATCCGAGTTCCGGCGCCTGGCGCTCAACGGCGACGGCACCACCGATCCCGCGAGGCAGATCGAACAGCTTACATCCGAACTGCTGCAGACACCGGGCTCGGCCGGGCAGAAGGCGATCAGCTGCCTGCAGCCGCCAGGCTAGACTGGCCCTATTCCGTTTGCGCGGAGTGCAGGGACGGGGCCTCGACAGTGCCGTTTTGGCGGCGCTGGTGCACGAAGTCTACCACGCCCGACACCGGCTTGAACTCGGGAACGATCTCGCGAAGGATTTCGCGCGCGGTGGCGGCATCGCCGTTCTCGACTGCCTCGGACAGCGTCTCGAGCAGCGGTTCCAGCCGGCTCCAGGGGAGGAAGTGCTCTTGAGCGCGCTTGACCCGGGGATGCCCGGACGGGGACGGATTTTCGCCGATCAGGAGTTCTTCGTGCAGCTTTTCACCGGGACGCAGGCCGGTAATGCGGATCTCGATATCGCCGTCGGGATTGGCGTCGTCGCGGACGCTTTGTCCGGACAGCTCGATCATATTGCGCGCGAGGTCGAGGATGCGCACCGGCTCGCCCATGTCGAGCACGAACACGTCGCCGCCGACGGCCATGGCACCGGCTTGCAGCACCAGCTCCGCGGCTTCGGGAATGGTCATGAAGTAGCGCGTGATGTCGGTATGCGTGAGCGTGACCGGTCCGCCCGCGGCGATCTGGGCTCGGAACAGTGGAACGACCGAGCCGCTCGAGCCGAGCACGTTGCCGAACCGGACCATCGAATAGCAGGTCGTGCTGCCCTGTGCCTGAAGCGCCTGTAGGACCATTTCCGCCAGGCGCTTGGTCGTGCCCATGATGTTGGTCGGCCGGACCGCCTTGTCGGTGCTGATCAGCACGAAGTTCTCGACCCCGTACGCCTGGGCGAGCTTCGCCGTCGTGTAGGTGCCGAACACGTTGTTGCGAATGCCTTCGAGCGCGTTGTGCTCGACGAGCGGAACATGCTTGTAAGCGGCGGCGTGCAGCACCGTCCGCGGAGTCCAGGTGGACAGGATCTCGCGCATGCGCCGCTCGTCGGCGACCGAAGCCAGCAGCGGAATCAGCACGGGGCTGGTCAGCTGCGCGGCGGCAATTCGCGAAAGCTCTTGGTGGATCGTGTAGAGGTTGAATTCGCTCTGCTCGACGAGCAGCAGCGCGACGGCGTTGGCGGTGACGATCTGGCGGCACAGCTCGCTGCCGATCGATCCGCCGGCGCCGGTCACCATCACCACCTTGCCTTCGATATTCTTGCGCAGCAGGTCCAGGCGCGGCGGCACGGGTTCGCGGCCGAGCAGATCCTCGATCTCGAGATCCTTCAGATCGCTCACCGAGACCTTGCCGCTGGCGATCTCCAGTACGTTCGGAAGTGTCCGAACATGCAGGTTTAAATCCTTGAGCTGATGGACGATCTCGGTTCGCCTCGTACGGGACGCCGAAGGCATCGCAAGCAGGATGTCGGAAATCTCGCGCCGGGCGACCTGCTGCTCGATGTCGGCCGGCGAAATGACCGGGACGCCCCGCATGATCGAGTTCCACAGGGCCGGATCGTCGTCGATGAAGCCGACCAGTTGCATGTCCCGCGAAGCGGCGATCGCTCCGGCCAGCGCTCGGCCGGCAGTGCCGGCGCCGTAGATCAGCACGCGCGGCTTTTCCTGCGTCCGCCACAGCGCGGTGTAGCTCTCTTCGAAGACAACCCGGGCGAACGTGCGCGACGAGCCGATCAGGAGGAGCAGCAGGATCGGCTGGATCAGTCCGACGGTGCGCGGAACGCCGCTGATGCCGATCAGGGTGTAGATGCCGGCAAATGGCAGCGAGTACAGCGCGACGGCGCGCGCGATCGTCACCAGGGCTTCCCACCCGGCGTAACGGAAGATCGCCCGGTACAGGCCGAAACTGACGAAGATCGGCAGGGCGATGGCGATCGAGGCAAAGACCGGATGCGCGACATCACGGGCATGCGGCCAGTATCCGAGGCGAAGGTAGAACGCGAACCAGACGGAAAAGACGCAGATCGCAGCATCCAGCGACAGGGCGATCAGCCGCTTGGCAGACCGCGGCAGCCGCAGGGCGCCTTCGGTAATCGAATTGAAGGTCATTCTCTCACTGCCGCCAACTCCGATCGGGCTCGTGCTGCCGGGCGCTCAGGCGCGGCCGTCAACCTTGACCGCGTCACCCGTTCCGCCTCCCAACACGGTCCGGAAAAGCAAGTCCAGGTCGCGAACAACGCTGTGACTGGCGAAATACTGCGCTTCGATTTCGGCGAGCAGGGCTGGCGTCGACATGTCGATGCCCCGCAGCTGACCGGGCCCGGTCACGCCCGGTCGCAACGCGTAGAGATTGCGCTTGTCGCGCTCGGCTATGAGCTCGGTCTGGCTATAGAGGCACGGACGCGGACCGATCAGGCTCATCGACCCGGCGATGACGTTGAGCAGTTGCGGCAACTCGTCGAGCTTCAGGCGCCGGAGGGCTCGGCCCAGCAGCGTGATGCTGACCGAGTTCGCGTGGTGCGAAGCGATGTCCGGAGTTCCTTCGACCATGGTCCGCAGCTTGTAAATCTTGAAGGGCTTCTTGCCGCGCCCAACGCGTTCCTGGACAAACAGCGGCGCACCGGGCGATTCAAGCCGTATAAGCACCATCAGGGCCAGGCAAATCGGCAGCGCGACGATTGCTAGCGGGACAGCGAAAGCCAGGTCCATGACACGTTTCAAAGGTGAGGGGGCAATCATGTCAGCCAAGTAGCGGGCAACGGCGTCCCGACTAGCCGTGCGGGACCGGCGATGCAAGCGCAGGGCGGGCATATACTTGATTTCACTAAGGTGCTTCGCGAAGGGAGGAAATGCCATTGCCAAGCGGCGCGCGAAAGACCGTCATCCTCGTCGGAGGCAGCAGCCGCGCCGGCCGCTGGATTGCGCGAGCGCTGGCCGGCCATCAGGTGGTGCCGGTGGTCCGTACGGTTCGCGAGCCGGGTCAGGTTCAGGTGGAGGACTACCGCGAAGTTCCACCCGGATTGCCACTGTCGGGTGCCACAATCGTCAACTGTGTCGGCGTCGCCCACGGCACCCCCGAGCACCTCGAACGGGTCAATGGAGAGGTGCCGCTTCGCTGGGCCGAAGCGGGCCGCTCGGAGGGCGCGAGCCACTTCATCCAGATCTCGAGTTTTTCCGTGTACGGTCCGGCAAGCGAAGTGCGAGCGGACACGCTGCTCAATCCGATCAGCGCTTATGGTCTGTCCAAGCTTCATGCCGAACGCGCGCTGGCGGCGATGGCCCCGTCCGACCTCGCGGTGAGCGTATTGCGCACGCCGATCCTCGTCGGAGACGGAACGGACAAGCTGGCGCGGCTCGTCTCGCTCGCGAAGCTGACCGGTCTCGTGCCGCTGACGAAGCGCCCCGCGCCGCGTTCCATGCTGACCTATGCCGGACTGGCCGACGTGGTTGCCTGCCTGGTTAGTCAACCGGTAGCGGCGCCGGTCAATGCGGCCGATCCGGAGCCGTTTACCTATGCCCTGATGATCGAGGCGGCCCGTGCTGCCGGGCGCACGCTTCGCGGCGTGCCCGTACCCCGGATGGCGCAGGCGCTACTCGCTCGCGCGGCACCGGAACTGGGGCGAAGCCTGTTCGAGCCGATGCAGCTCACGCCCGAAGCGAACTACGCCGCCGGGCTACGCGTGGGCGAAACGCTGCGGCAGGTGCTCGTTCGCGCATTCGCTGCGGCCTAGCGCTTACCCCGAACCTCAGCGGTCGTTCGCGAACCGGGTGTTCCGGTAAAGCGCGGAGAGCCGCGCCGGGTTGAGCGCGACGAATTCGAAACCCCTGCCGAGCAGGAAATTCGTCACCGGGGCGAGCGTGCTTTCCTGCTCGATGCCGCGTTCACCGCCGACGTCGGCCGTGATGTATTCGATCCGATCGAGCAGGCCCGTTGCACCCTCCAGCGCTTCCGGTTCGGCCCCTTCCGCCTCGATCTTCAGCAGCTTGATCCGGGGATAATCGACCAGGGTGTCGAGGCGCCGCGTCGGGACCCGCGTGACGCTGTCATAGGCGGGCGGCTCGATCAGCGAGGAATCGGCCCCGCCGGACGAAACGTAGAAGGTGAGCTCGCCGTCTTCGTTCCAAAGACCGACGTTGTGCACCTTCGAGGGCTGAACGTTGCGCTGCAGGACCGCGAATTCGCCCGGGCCGGGCTCGATCCCGACATATTCGACAGCGACGCCAAGATCGCGGAAATAGAGCTTGAGGTCGCCGACGTTGGCGCCGCAATCGATGACCACGTCGCCGTCGGCAAAGTGCACGAGCGGCAGCAGGTAGTCCGCGCCCAGCTTCTTCGCCCGCGCCTCGACACCCTTCGAATAGATCGTCGCGCGCCGCTGGGGATACGTTTCCACTCGATAGGCTGGCGAGCGGACAAAGCTGCGGCCCGAGCCCGCGTCGAATTGGGCGCGCACGTCGGCGCCCGAGAGCCAGGCTTTGAGGTTGTACAAACGGCAGAACGAACGTCCGTTCAGGCGAATCATGATCCGGTACAGCACGCCGCTCGCCAACTCGGCATGGAAACCGATCCAGGCCTTGGCCTGCTGCGACAGGTACCAGCCAAGTGTCTTCTTCGTGCCGATCGTCGCCATGTCTGCTTGCCTTGAGTCCCGCCGCCTCGTTCGCAACGACCGACAGGACCGCGCGGTCGCAGCGGCGCTCCTCGCGCTTGCCGAGGATCGTCAGCGCGTACCCAACCATGTCCCTGCGTGTGAGTCGTCGCGCGAGCGCCATAGAGCAGGTTTGCGAGCTTTCACAACGGGAAGCATCGGCGCGAGCGAACCGGACTCCTGCCATTGCGCCGTCTTTCTAGGCTGAGTATGGCGCGCCGCGTCTTTGGAAGGGGAAGCTACCGAGACGATGCAACCGGCGAGGCGCTCGCGATCGAACTGCAGCGTAGCCAGGCTTCTCGCGGATCGATCTCGGCCACGACGGTCGGCGAGGCAACTTGATAGGGCATGACGTGGGCGAAGCGCGATGCAGGCTTTGGGCTATCTCGGAGCTCTACTATCCCGAGCAGACCTCGACTGGTTATTTCCTGACGCGAATCGCCGAAGGCCTCGCCGCTGACTTCGACGTCCAGGTGATTTGCGGGCAACCCACCTATTCCGAGCGAGGCATCAAGGCACCCGCGCGAGAGACCCGCAACGGCGCGCACATTCGCCGGATGAGCGGCACGCACTTCGACAAGGACCGCCTGGCAGGCCGAGCGCTGAACGCGATCACGGTGACGACCGCGATGTTCGTCCACGCGCTGGTGAACTTCCGGCGCGGAGATCGGGTCCTGGTTGTAACCAACCCGCCGATCGTGCCGGCGATGATCGGCCTTGTTGCCAGGTGGCGCGGGTGCCCGGCGACCCTGCTGGTGCACGATCTGTACCCGGAAGTGCTGGGGGCAACCGGCATGCTGCGACCGACAAGACTGTCGTATCGCATCCTCGCCCGCTTCTTCCGATGGTCTTTCCGCCTGTTCGGCGATGTCGTGGTGCTGGGTCGCGATATGGCCGAAGTCGTTCGAGCCAAGATCGACGACGCCCACCGCCGTATCCACCTGATCCCAAATTGGGGAGACGTGGACGAGATTCGGCCGATAGCCTTCGCCGACAACGCCTTTCGGCAAGAACACGGCCTGGCCGAAAAATTCGTCGTGCAATTCTCCGGCAATATCGGGAGGACACACGATGTCGAACTGGTCCTCGACACTGCCCGGCTGTTGCGGGATCGCGACGACATCGTGTTCCTGTTCGTCGGATATGGCGGCAAGGCGGGATTGCTGGCCGACGCGGACGGCAACGTCCGTTTCCTGCCGCGCCAGCCGCGCGAGAAGCTCGCGCAAATGCTCGCCGCGAGCAATGTGACGATCATCTCGTTTATCGACGGGATGTACGGAATTTCGGTGCCGAGCCGGATGTACAACGTGATGGCCGCCGGGGTTCCGATCATCGCTGCGGCCGACGAACGCTCGGAACTCGCACGGACGGTGGCGGACCTCGGCGCAGGCTGGGTCCTTCACGACCGCACGCCGGAAGGGCTCGCAGCGCTGATCCGTTCGCTCGCCTCGGTCGAAGGGCGGGCGAACCTCGCCGCGCGCGGGGCAGCCGGGCGGCGCGGCGTCGAGCAGCGTTACGCGCTGCCGCATATCCTTCAGCAATATCGGCAACTTCTGGGCCAGCCGCAGGAGCTCTAGGGAAGGATTGTGACGGACTTGCGGGCGTCAGGCCCATTGCCTAGACGCACGTGCGGCAGGCCTGACGGTCTGCAATCTACATGAGCGATTGGCGGCAGGCTCGCCGGCGGGACGCAGACTGCACCGACGCAATTCGTGCAGTCCAGCAAGCCCAAAGGCGAGGCGCCGTTCAATGGCAGTCCAGGGGAATGCGCGTGAAGTCCGACGAGTTGACCACGGTTGCAGTAATCGGCCTAGGCTATGTGGGGCTTACGCTCGGCGTCGCGCTGGCCCGCCGCGGTATCAGGGTTTTCGGAGTGGAACGGCGTCCCGAGATCGTCGAGATGACCAATCGAGGCATTCCGCATTTCTCCGAGGTCGGACTCGAGGCGGCCCTTGCCCAGGTGGTCAAATCCAGGCTGCTGGTCGCCAGCGAAACCACCGAAAACGTTCCCCGAGCGGATTATTACATCATCACTGTCGGGACGCCGCTGCGTCCCGGAACGTTCGAACCTCGTCTCGACATGATCGAAGAAGCCAGCCGCCAGGTGGCCGAGCATTTCGAGGACGATGCCACGGTGATCCTGCGCTCGACCGTGCGGATCGGCACGACACGCGACATCGTCAAGCCGGTGCTCGATCGAAGCGGCAAGAGCTATCATCTCGCGATGTGCCCCGAGCGGACCCTCGAAGGGGATGCACTAAGGGAGCTGGCGACGCTTCCGCAGATCATCGGCGGACTGTCGGCTATCGCGGCGGACCGCTCGGCCGCGCTCTTCAGCCGGCTGACCAACACCACCGTCCGGGTCGCGGATCCCGAGACGGCGGAGATGATAAAGCTGGTGGACAACACATCGCGCGACGTCCGCTTCGCCTTCGCCAATGAAGTCGCCCGGGCGTGTGACGCGATGGGAATCAATGGCCAGGACGTCATTCGCTACGGCAAGCTCGGATACGCGCGGACCAACGTGGCGCTGCCGGGGCTGGTTGGCGGCCCGTGCCTGGCGAAGGACCCGCACATCCTGATCGCCTCGGTGGCACCCCGGGGCGTGGAACTCGAGATCACCGCTGCGTCGCGCAAGGTGAATGAGCGACAGCCAGCGGAAACAATCGCGGCGATCTGCGGAAAGCTGAAGGAGCGCAAGGACGGTCCCTACACGGCGGCGGTCGCCGGCCTGGCCTTCAAGGGCCAGCCCGAGACCGATGACCTGCGAGGATCGATGGCCTTGCGGGTCATCGAGGAACTGGAGCGAACCGGAGTCTTTTCCGAACTGCGTGCGTTCGACAAGGTAACCAGCCGCGAACAGCTCGAGGCGCTCCCGCACAACTTGCGAGTTTGCGAGGATTTCTACAAAGCCTGCGAGGGCGCGGACGTCGCGATCATCACCAACAACCATCCGTTTTTCGGGTTGATCGACTTCGAGCGAGTGCGGAAGTGCCTGAACCCGCACGGCTTCATCTACGATTACTGGAACAATCTCGGCGAGCTGCCGCCCGAGGATCTAGACGGACACTATTTCACGGTCGGCAATCTCGTAGGAAAATTCTGATGGCAACTGTTGCGGTTACCGGTGCCGGAGGATTCATTGGCGCATACCTGACGCGTGAACTGCTGGCCCGCGGGCACCGCGTTCTCGCGATCGACAATTTCCTTCGAGGTCGTGCGTCGCGCCTGGACGGCCTGGATGGCGACTTCGAACTGGTCGAGCTCGACGTGCGCGATCGCGACGGGCTCGTCGGCGCCCTCAAAGGGGTCGACGCGATGTTCCACCTGGCCGCGGTGAATGGCACCGAAAACTTCTACAAGCGGCCCGAACTGGTGCTCGACGTCGGGGTTCGCGGCGCACTGGCCGTGTGTGAAGCGTGCGTCGAAATCGGCGTTCCAGACCTCGTCGTGGCCTCCTCGGCCGAGGTCTACCAGACGCCCCGCATCGTCCCGACGCCTGAAGAGATCGAGATGGTCATTCCCGATTCGCTCAATCCGCGCTTCTCGTATGGCGGATCCAAGCTGATCTCCGAACTGATCGCGTTCAACTACTGCCGTGACAAGCTGGCCAAGGTGCAGGTCTTCCGGCCGCACAACGTCTACGGTTCGGACATGGGCTGGAAGCACGTCATCCCTCAGTTGATCGCGAAGGTTCAGCATGCCGCGTCGTCGGGAACGGGCGAAGTCCGGCTCCAGGGCGACGGCAGCGAGACCCGGGCATTCTGTCACGTGGATGACGTGGTGGCCGGCATCCTGCTGATGTGGGACAAGGGCGAGACGATGAATGTCTACCACATTGGAACGCAGGAGGAGACGGCGATCAGCGATCTCGCCGCCCTGATCGCGACGACCATGAGCGAGGACGTCAAGTTCGTGGCCGGCCCGCTTGCGGAAGGCGGGACGCCGCGCCGTTGTCCGGACATCGGCAAGATGCGCCGCCTCGGCTACGAACCCCAGGTCAGCCTGGCTGAAGGGGTGCGACGGACGGCGCAGTGGTATGTCGAGCATCCGCGTCCCGACGACACCAACGAGTTACTATAGACCGCCATGTTCGATCTGCAGGACAAGCGTGTCTTCGTCGCCGGCCATCGCGGGCTGGTGGGCAGCGCCATCGTGCGGCGACTGCAGCGGGAAGGGTGCACAATCGTCACGGCGACGCGCAGCGAAGTCGACCTGCGCGACCAGGCCGCTGTGCGCGCGTGGGTCGACGCGAACCGCCCCGATGCGATCTTCCTCGCCGCGGCCAAGGTCGGTGGCATCCTGGCCAATGCTACCTATCCCGCCGACTTCATCTATGAAAACCTGATGATCGAGGCCAACCTGATCGAGGCCGCCTACCGCTCAGGCGTCGGAAAGCTCCTGTTCCTCGGCTCGAGCTGCATCTATCCGAAGTTCGCCGAACAGCCGATCCGCGAAGAGGCGCTGCTGACCGGGCCGCTGGAGCCAACCAATCAATGGTATGCGGTGGCCAAGATCGCCGGCATCAAGCTCTGCGAGGCCTACCGGCAGCAGCATGGAGCCGATTTCATCTCCGCGATGCCCACGAACCTCTATGGGCCGGGAGACAACTTCGATCTGCAGTCGAGCCACGTGCTTCCGGCTCTCATCCGCAAGGCACACGAAGCGAAACTCGCTGGCGCCGACAGCGTTACCATCTGGGGGTCGGGCTCGCCGCGCCGCGAGTTCCTGCATGCCGACGATTGCGCGGACGCGTGCGTCTTCCTGATGCAGCACTACTCGGACGCGGGCCACGTAAATGTCGGGTCCGGCGAGGACCTGCCAATCCTCGAACTGGCCGAGATCGTCTGCGACGTGATCGGCTTCACCGGTACGATCCACCGCGACGAGAGCAAGCCCGACGGCACTCCGCGGAAGTTGATGGCAGCCGACAGGCTGCGTGGTCTTGGCTGGTCGCCGCAGATCAGCTTGCGTGCCGGGATAGCCGACACGTACCGCTGGTTTCTCGAGAACGTCGCCCGCTGATCAGGCGGCGGGTGCTCCCGCTTGCGCTCCCTGGCCAAGCGGGCAAGACCTCACCGGCTGGCCGGACTGGCGGCCTCGGTGATGACCGCGAAGGTCTGCCTCGCGGTGCGCTCCCATGAGTAGGCTTGGGCGTATTCGACGGCTCGCTCTGCACGGCTCAGGGCAGTGGGATAGTCTGCCAGCGCCTCGCGGATGCTCGCCGCGATCGCGGCGGGATCGGTGGGATCGAAGTAGAGACACGCGTCCTTGCCAATCTCGGGCATCGGCGAGCTGCTCGAGCTGCACATCGGGATACCGCAGGCCATCGCCTCGATCATGATGTTCGGCAGGTTTTCGCAGGACGACGCGAATACCAGGAGGTGACTCTCCGCATAGAGTGCCGGCAGCTCGGCGTTCGGCACCTCGCCGAGGTAGCGGATATGCTGGCGGGCCGGATCGACCCGGTCCATCGCGGCCTCGACCCGCGTACGATAGGGCGTGCTTGCCGGACCGCAGAGATGCAGCTCGAGCCGGGAAAATTCGGGCAGGAGGGCCGCCATCGCGGCAACTACTTCGACCTGATGCTTGTACGGCTCGAGGCGGCTCGGGTAGACGATCCTGATGGGCCGATCGGATCTGGGCGCGTCCGGCGTCCGTTTCACGGGCTTGAAGCGGTCGTGGTTCACGCCGTGCGGAATGACGCTGACACGCTCAAGCGAGCGCGACAGGCTGGCGCTGATGACGCGCTTGGCAGTCTCCGACAGGAAGATCATCCAATCGGCGCGGATAAACGTCCAGGTGTTGATCCGCCGCAGCAGCTGGAGTCTCAGCCGCGCCTTGCTGAAGCGGGGATAGACAGCCCACAGCTCGGGCTGGAAGGGCAGGACGTTGCGACTGATCGTGACGTATGGCCGAAAGTTGCCGAACGCCATTCCGCCCGGGCTGTAGAGGACATCGCAGCCGTGCTCGCGCAAGAGCCGGGGCAGGCGCCACGCCACGAAGCGCAAGCGATGGAGCAAACCCCTCTCGAGCTCGCGCCTCGCGTGCGCATGGATCCACGGCTTCTCGGGAAAGTTGGCGAGGACGGTTGCGGAGCCGAACAAGTGGATCTCGCTGAACCCGTCGAGCGCAGAATCGCTCGCTTCGAGCAGGTTGCGGATGTAATTTATGCCTCCGCCGTCGCGGATATTGTGCAGGTCGATGCCGATAATCACGAGACGCTCGAAACGATAGCCTGGGGGTAGCGCTCCAGCGGCCTAGCCGCGCGGGGCCACGACCCTTCCCGGGGGCGGAGGGTAGCGACGCGGGGTGTAACCGGCTGAGGGTCGCTTTCGGATCAGGAAATCGGCGAACAGCGCCTGCGCGAGAATAATCCACGTCGCCGGCTCGAAAATCACCTCGGTGCTGGGCGAGAAGATGACCGCGCGCACAGCCACAGCGCCGAACAGCAGGCCGGTCAGGGTACCGCTCAGGCCGAGCCGCAAGAACAGCATGACTGCGACACCGGTAAGAAAGGGCCAGATGAAGAAGCCGAACCAGCGAAAGTCCGCCCACGCTTCGAGCAGGTAGGTTCCGGTGTTGATTCCACCGAATTCTTGTGCAGCTTCGTCGTAGTAGCTCCGATCTATCACGTACCAAAGCACCGGCTTGGCCAGATAAACCCCCATCGCCGGCGGCGGTTGCGACAGGTAACCCTCGATCGTGTTGGACAGATTCACGATCGCCGACGAGCCGGTGTAGATGTAGAGTTCCTCGTGAAGCGGGAACGAGGTCGCCGTATAGCGCGTCTCGAGGTGCTTGCGCGCGGCGTTCATCGAGATCAGGCCGACGACCAGTCCGAGGATCAGCGCGCCGAACAACAACCGTCGCATTGGGGTCTTCCAGAACAGCTGGTAGCTGGCGGAGGGATTGATGGCGAAGACGAAGATCGCCGCCGATACCACTAGCATCAGCAGGCTCTTCTGCAGCGTCGCCGCCTCGCAAGCGAGCGCGATGAGCAGGGGTGCGAGATAGATCACCTTCCTGGTCCAGACGAACTGCGCGAGGAACGCGATGGCGACGATGTCCATGAAGAAGGTCAGGAAGGTCAGCCTGCCGATGTAGAGGTTGCGCTGGCTCTCGGCGATCTCCCGCACGTCGAGGTTCGCCATGTCCATCAGTCCGGAGTTGACGTAGGAGTATACGAAAACAAGGAACCCGATGACGAAGAGAACGATCGCCGGGCCTTCCTTGACCTCGAACACCAAGCGCGATGGAACGATGTCGAAAGATCCGGGCTTCGACATCGCCTTGGCTGTGGCGCATCCGAGCCAGAACGAGATGCAGGCAAGCGCCAGGGCGGTGTAAAGCAGAATCCCGATCGGCCGATTGAGGTGCCAATAGTAGGGATAGATGAAGTACGGCGGCCAGTTCAGCAGAACCAGCGCCGGCGCCCACGCGAGGACACTGAAACTGACCGGATTAAGGAAATGGCGCCACCACACCCGCGCGAGCGTCCATGTGATCGCGCATACGGCGAGAGTCAGCAAAGTTCCGATCACCGGTCTGCTCCCGGGCTAGACCCGGCCGTGAGGTGGCCAAGCAACGCCAAGCGGTACAAATCATACGAAATGTTGTCTTGCGCGAAATCGAGCGAACGGTCGATCATTTCTCGCCGGGCCTCTACGTCATTCACCGCTTGGCGCAGCACTTCCGGCCAGTCGGCTTCGCGGGCGACGGGGAAACCCACCTTCGCCCGCCGCATCAGGCCGCTGGCGATGCCGCGGTCGGTGGCGATGAACGGCACGCCGGCCGCCATGTAGATGAACAGCTTGCCGGCTCCGCGCCAAAGCGCGTCCTCGTCGTCCTCCAGCCGGAAGAGTCCGAGATCGAAGCTCGGGACGGTGCGCAGGTCGGCGGTATGATCGAACGGCACCAAAGTCAGCGAGGCAAACTCGAACGTATGGTCGAGCGACTTGATGCCCACGAGGACTACTTCGATCGGCTGTTCGCGAGCCAGCTCGTCGATCAGGGGAAACAATGGGGCGATGAAGCCGATCGTGCCATGGCTTCCCGTCCACCCAATTCGCAAAGGCCGGTTCTTTGTCCCCTCCCGCCGAATGCGATTGCCGATTTCTCGGAACGACCGGGCATCGACGGGGCCGTAGAAGTGGGAACACTTGTCGCGATGCGCGGTCAACAGGTCGATATAGGCTTCGTTCTCGACCACGACGGCGTCGGCACGGCGGACGAACAGATTGAACATCCACTGGCGCAAGGCGCGCTTGAGACCGGTGCCGCCGCGGTCGATGGGATCGGAGAAGTCGAACACCAGTTGGCGCCGCTTGCCGAGGTTCTTGAACAGAGCAGCGGGCCACAGCTCGATCGCTTCCTGAATGAGGACAGCATCGCTCCACAGGAAGTCGCGCAGCCACCGGGGATAGCGAAGAAGGAACCGCTTGAGGAACGCCCGGTCCGCACTCTTCACGCCGGGCGCCGCCAGGCTGTCGACGCGGACTTCGTGGCCCTGGGCCGAGAGCCACTCGACATGATCCCAGACGCGCCAACGAGAGCTGGCGCGGTCACTCGCCCCGATCGCAAATGCAAATATCTTCATTCTTTCTCCGCGGGCTCCTGTCTCGCGCCGATACCTGTTGTGAAGTGCCGAGGCCATTACGGCGATGCGCGGCCCGGCCCGGCAATCGATCCGGACCGGCCCGTCGCCCGCTCAACTCGCCAACAGTTCCTCCACGGTCGCCTTGACCACGCTCGGGTAGTCGTCCGAGTCATCGGGCACGTACAGCCGTTCGAACGCTTCCATGTTGGCACCGAGCTCCTTGTTTCCTGCCATGCACCGTTCGACGAACGCGATGACCTGATCGATGTCGGTGGCCATGGGGGGCGTCACGGCCGCGAGCAGATCGCGCAGGTGATTGTATTCGTAGAACCGGCGTAGCGCCTTGCTCGACGGGGGCGCACCGGACGGTTCGAACGCGACGTTGATGATCGGCTGCCCGATCGACAGAGCGTCGATGGTGATGGTCGAAGCCATCGAGACGACGCACTCGCTGTATGTCAGCTGGCAGGCGAGATGGACCTCGTCGGCCTCGCTCATGACCCGCTCGACGTAGCGGTCCTGGCGCCCGGGCACGAACACGTGCAGCCGGTCCACCCCGTCAAACGCCGCTTCGTCGCGTGTGTCGCTGAATGGATGAAGCCGGACCAGGATGCAGGTATCGGCCGGCAGGCGTTCGACGAGTGCGGTCGCGACCTCGCGCGCCATCACGTATTCGACAGGCGTTTCGCCGGGAGCGTTCCGCGTCAGCTCGGAATAGGAAACGGTGTGCAGGATGAAGCGCCGGTAGCGGTCCAGTCCCAGCGAGCGGAGGTAGGTCTCGGCGTCGCCGAAGGTGCCGGTGTTGCGCAGCAGCCGCACGCGCGGATAGCCGGCGATGACGATCTTGTCCGGCTCGACCTCGAACAGTTCCTCGAGCTCTTCGGCCATCTTGCGATTCCACACGATCGTCTTGGCGACCGGGAAGGGGAAGAAGCCCTTGGTGGTGAAATTGTCCCAGCTGGCGGCGGCGGTCAGCTGTCGCAGCCCCCGCTTGCTCGCCTCGAGGACAATCCCGTAATCCAGCGAGTTGATCAGCGACCGGGTCGAAATCACGAGATCGGGCGTTCCGTCGATCTGGTTGGTCCGCGCTCTCGCCGATACCCGCATCAGCAGCCAGGCGTAGAAGCGCAACGCCCGCCGGGTGCCCGCTAGCTTCCTTGCCAGCACGAGGAGCTGGACCGGCAGCCGGCGGCCCGGGACCGCCTCGACCCCATGTTGCACGTGCACGAACACGTCGTGGAACAGGTAGAGGTACAGCTTCTTGAGGACGGCTTCGATCCGGCCGCTCGTGTGCGGCGCGATTTCCTTCACGCGCACGCGAGCGGAGCGGATCGCGTCGAGCTCCGGCAAGTCCCCGTTCTGCGTGTAGATGTCGATCGTGACGTCAGGAATGCTGAGCAGGCCGCTCAGCGTGCCGGTATGGACGAAGTCGCGTATCGAGACCGCGTAGGGCAAAAGGACCGCGATCAAGCGCATGGCTTAGACTCAAGAAACAGCGTTTTCGGGAGGCGGACCAGCGCGCCTAGAGCGGCTTCTGACCGGCCAGGCAGAGCTTGGGATAGTATCGCAAGTGCCGCCGGATATCCACGGCCCGGAGCAGGCGCCGGACCAGCCAGGGCATCTTCCGGCCCCGGACAAATCCGTATTCGACAAAGGGCGTGGTCCGGAAATTGACGTACCACGCATTGAGGAACGCGCTCTTCCAGCCCTCGCGGTAGTAGTACATCGCGGTTCCTTCTTCCGGATACCGGCTGTGGAACACCGGATCCTTCGTCCGCAGGGGCGAGATGATCGGCTCGCGCAGCGCGACGAACCATCCGCCCGGCTTCAGCGCGCGCCAGGATTCGCGCAAGACCGCGACGAGGTTGTCTGCATGGTGCAGCACGGCGTCGCAGACGATCAGGTCGAAAGTGCCATCCGGCACGTCGAGCCGATGCATATCTCCCACCACGTATCGAATCTTGCTGGCGTCCGCCCCCTCGAACAGCGAGAGCGACAAGTCGCGAAACGCGCGGATGCGGCTTTCGCTCAGCTCGACGCCGACGATCTCCTCGACCTCGTCGATCGAAGCCAGATAGGATGACAGCCAGAAGATTCCCGCCCCCTGCTCGAGAATTCTGCCGCGCACGGGCACACCGAGCTTGCGGAAATAGAAGTCCGTCCAATCGCGACCAAGATGCTCGTGCTTGTACTTGAGGAACTTGAGTTTTTCCTCATCGCTCAGCGCGTTCAGCTCGGCGTTGTCCTCGTCGACCGACCAACCCTCGATCTGGCGCTGCGAGGTATATTCCGAAAGCGGCCAATGCTCGATCGGTGGCGAGTTTCGAGACGGGGCTCGAGAGAGAGTATCTTCCATGATTCCTGCGACCTTCCGTGGGGAGGGGACCCATGTTCCTGCTATCGAACGAGTTTCTGGCTGCGCATGTCCATGATCCATAGGCGAACGAAGGCAGCACCGATAATTCCCATCAGGAAAATCTCGACGCTTGGCCAGAGGAACAGCAGCGTCGAGGCGAGCAAGAGAAAACCGGTCGAAATTCCATAGGCGAGGCCCGCCGAACGATTGTCTCCTGCGATCGACAAGGCAGCAAAGGCCGCCTGCTGATAGCCCGTCGCCAACATCGCGATGAACGTGGCCGCCGTGATGACTTCGATCTCGATCACGTCGACGTCCGGCTTGAGGAGCGCATAGCCGAGGGCGACGAGGGCGGAAAGAGGGTAAAAAAGCAGGCAAATGCGAGCGGAGCTTCGCCGGAGCGCGCTCATCTCGGCGCGCCTTCCTGCCGCATCCGCCGCCCGCGCGATCCGGGGATAGGCGCGCTGATACGACACGTTCATCGCCGCGTTCGATGCGCCCTGCATGGCCCGCGCGATGCGGTAGATCGCGACTGTCGCGGGCGAGGCAAACGCGGCGAGAATCATCGTCTCGATCGAGACGGCTCCATTCTTGAGGAAATTGATCAACTGCGCACCCGCGAGGAAGCGTGCAATCTGGCGCCACTCGCCAGCCTTCCGCACTTGGTCGCCGGCGACTGCCTGTGGCAGGCCCACGCCGGTCCGCGCGACGGCAGTGAGCGCCAAGGCCCGGATCATGGGCGGTAGCGCGCCGATCGCCAGCATCGTCATGGGCGGCCGCCCCGGCACGAACAGCATCGAGACGCAGGCGGCGGCCCAGGCTACGCTGGTGATCGCCTCGACCACGCTGATGATGTCGTGGCGGCTGTGATAACGGAGCTTGGCGATCGACGAACCGTGATTGACGCCGATGCTCGACATCGCGGCAAAGGCGATGACCTGTGCACGAAAGGCCCAGTCCACGCGAGGCAAGTCGAGCACCAGCGTGCCCGCCGCGCAAAGCAGGGTGGCCGACAAGACCGAACCGACCTCCCACCTGAACGCCACGGCCGAGGCGGAGCCGATGCGGGCGCCATTCTGCGCGATGAGGTTGAAGACCAGATCGTGGGTGCGGAGGGTGACGAGCGTGGTCACCAGCATCACCGCCGCCTGCAGAGTCATCATGCGGCCGTAGCTGTCCGCACTCATGACGAACGCGAGCCCGAGCCAATAGACGCTCGACATGCCGAAACTGGCGATCGCAAGCAGCGACTCGCCGCGGCCGCTGAGGTGTTTATGCAGTTTCTGGCGCATGCAAAGCGTCGATGAAGACGTCGGCGATGTAGGTCTCGACGGTGGCGAGGGATTCGTGGGTGAACCCCGCGATGTGAGGTGTCACCAGAATTCGATCGCCGAGCGCTGCCAGTCGAGCTCTCAACGTCGGCGTCAACGGGTCGGGCTCGTCGACCAGAACGTCGAGCGCCGCGCCAGCGAGCCGGCCGGCCTCGAGCGCCTCGAGCAGGTAGTTCTGGTCGATGATCTCGCCGCGCGAGGTGTTGACCACGACTGCTTGAGCGGGAAGTCGGCCGAGGACGGCTTCGCCGATCAGGCCTTCCGTCTCGCTCGTGAGCGGCAGGTGGATCGAGCAGATGTCGACTTCGGGCAGCGCCACCCCCAGGTCGCAGCGCAGGTCGGCGGGCACGCGATCGGGCACGATATCGTGGGCCAGGACGCGGCAACCGAAGGCCTGATAGATCGGTGCAATCTGGCGGCCGATGCGGCCATAGCCATAGATCAGCACGGTCTTGCCGCACAGCTCGCGACCCTTGTGCGGATATCGGTCCCACTTTCCATCCAGGACGGCCTTCGCTGCAGCAGGCAGGTTTCGCAACAACGCGAGCGTCAGGGCCACGGTATGCTCAGTCGTCGCACGGATCCGGTCGAGAAATTCGGTGCGCCCCCGCAGGGAAAGGATTCGTACGCCTGCAGCTTCGAAATACCCGACATCGATGTGGTTGAGCCCGGTCGTCGGTGAGACGATCCATTGCAGCTCGGGGTAACGCGCGTGAAACGCCGCATCGAGGCGGGACGCGAGCCGGACGAACACTGCGTTGACGCGGCTGGTGTCGGTCTGCGTCCCGATGACCACGTGCCCGATCGAGGCCAGCCTCTCCAATGCCGGAGGCGGGAAGCCCTCGGGCTCGAGCAGCTGGATAATCACAGTCGGTCCGGGGAGGGGCGGTGGGCCGCCCGCGGTCCGCGCGCCGCACTTGCAGCCGGACCGACGTGCTCGGCACCGCCTCCCGTGACGGTCATCGGGCGGCTCGGGTTCCGGTGACGATCTTCCATGGCATGTAGATGTCGCCCTTGAACGTCATGTCGCCAACGCGTCGCGACACCCGGTTGCCATAGAAAGGGTCGGTCTTCTGTGCGGGGATCGAGTGCTCCTCGAGCCGCGCGAGATCGGTGGAATCTTCGCGGATCTCGATCGACCATTCCGGCCCGAGCAGGTGCTCGAGATACGTGGGGCTGTAGATGTTGTTCAGTTGGTAGCCCTGCTCGAACATCCCCTCGAAATCGTCTTCTCGAAGGTGCTTGCGGATTTCGACGCACTCCCTGCCGATGAGCATCCGGAAGACGAACGCGGTGATCCCGGGCGTGTCGCGCATGAACGTGAGCAAGGGCGCGATCTGCGGGACGTGCGGGAGCGTGTTGGCCGAGATGATGCAGGTCTCGCCGCGGTAGGCGCTGGCCGGCTCGAGCACCGATCCCAGTTCGAACGACACGTCGGGGTTGTCGGCGAAGAAGCGGTTACCCGCGTCGACGCTCTCGCAGATGATGTCGATGCCGCGATAGGTCATCCTGCCGCGGTCGTAGAGGCGGAACAGCACCGGCGCGTAGTGGCCGGGCCCGCTGCCGAAATCGAGCACGGCGATGTCACCGTTGACCGTCTCTCGCAGCGCGTGACCGATCGCCCGGGCCGAATCCATCTCGATGCCCTGGTAAAGCCGGTCGGCGAGCACGTCGGCGTAGGCCGGGTCGGCGTCGAAGTAGTTCCAAGGCTCGGCCGCGGGCATGGTCATCAGGCTACCAGGCCGCGCGCTTCCAATTCGGCACGGGCCTGATTTACCCGGTCGTCGGCGGTTTGCCTGGCGACCCACTCGGCCAGCTCGGCGAGGCCTTCCTGGAAATCCTTGACGGCGCGGAAGCCCAGCGTCTCGGCCGTCTTGGAGCCGTCGCAGAAGCAGTGCCGGATGTCGCCGATGCGACCCTTGCCGACGATTTCGGGCTCGAGGTCGTTCTTCCCCATCGCGCGGGCCAGTTCCTGCGCAACTTCGGTCACCGAGCGGTCGCGGCCCGAACCGACGTTGAAAGTTTCACCTGCGGCCTGCGGCAGCTCGAGCGCTTCGGCAAAGGCTCGCGCGACATCGGTCACATGCACGAAGTCGCGGCGCTGCTCGCCGTCCTCGAAAATCATCGGGCTCTGGCCGTTGAGCAGCCGAGACGCAAAGATGGCGAGCACGCCAGTGTACGGGTTTGAAAGCGCCTGACTCGGACCGTAGACATTGAACAACCTGAGGCAGACCCCTTCCATGCCATAGGCCGGCGCCATGATGTGGGTCGTTCGCTCCTGCACATACTTGTTGAGCGCGTAGATCGAGGCGAGATCGGGGTGCTTCCATTCCGGCGTCGCAATGGGCTTCAGCGGCCGCCCTTGGACATCGACCGGATCCCAGCCCTGGTCGTCGCTGGAGCGCGGCAGCCGCCGGGCATTTTCGATCAGGGCGCCATCGCTGTCGACATAGAGCCCCTCGCCGTAAATGCTCATCGACGAGGCCGTCACGACCCGTCGCACCGGCCTTTCGATGAGCTTTTCGAAGAGCACCGCGGTGCCCACGTCGTTGACCGAGGTGTACCGTTCGACGGCGTACATCGACTGGCCCACGCCGACTTCGGCAGCGAGGTGAATGACGCTGTCCACACTGTCGAGGGCGCGCAGCACGGCGTCGCCATCCCGCACGTCGGCCTTGATCAGCTCGGCAGCGTCCGGGAGCTCCGCGGGCCGCTCGCACTGCCCATGGACCTGCTCGATCAGGCTGTCGAGAACCCGCACCTCGTGGCCACGCTTCAGGAGCTCGCGGACGACGGCGCGGCCGATGAAGCCGGCCCCTCCGGTAATCAGTACCTTCTCGGTCATGGCATTCCCACTTTCCAGCCCGATCGGGCTAACAACAGAGCTTTAGAGGATTGTCCAGCGGCATCTTCGGCCCCTTCGGGGGCGCGAATCTCGCTGGCTGAGAGCGCTTTCAGTCCCCGTTGGCGAGCGTCGCCTCCAGGATCAGCAGGTCGAACTCACTGTCGATGTTGACCGACTGCCAGGCAGCCATCTCGTATGCGACCATCGGATCGCAGATGATCTCGCCCGCCGCGATTTGCGTAGGGCCCACCACGTAAAGCGCCCCGTTGCGGTGAAACAGGGGCGGCAGGTCCTGACGCCGCGCGGAGGCCAGCTCGGGCATCAGCGGCCGCAAGATCTCCCCTTCTAGCCGGTACATCCGCGCCGGGTGGGCATCGTCGACGCGACAGACGCTGCAGACCGGCGTCCCGGTCCGGTCGAACAGTTCGAGCGCCGCATCGATGTCCCCGGCCGTGCGCAGCGGAGAGGTTGGCTGCAGCAGCACCAGAGCGCGCGGCTCCACCGCGCCGATCTGCTCGAGCGCATGGCGGACGGCGTCGATGACCGGGCTGTCGTCGGCGGCGATGGCCGCGGGCCGGCGGACGACCTCGACGCCGGCTGCGGCGCCGAGCGCCGCAATGTCCTCGTCGTCGGTCGACAGGATGACCCGGTCGAGCAATCGGGCGCCCTTGGCTGCGTCGAACGTGTAGTCAATCAGCGGCCTACCGTGGACAATCCGCTTGTTCTTGCCCGGCACTCCCTTCGATCCGCCGCGTGCCGGAATGATGGCAATCCGCTCACCCATCGTGAAAACGCTTGGCGAACGACGGCTCGGCGGTGGCTATGGTGTGTGCGATGATCGGTCCGGCGTGACCATCGCCGTAGAGCGTGCTCGACGGGTATTTGCCGTGCGTCATCTGGCTGTGCACCGCCTCCTCGAGGCTGGTCCGGTCCCAGGCGACGTCGAGGACATTGCCGGCGCGCTCGCGCCCCTCCTGGCGGTCGCCGACGTTGATCACCGGCGTGCCGAGGAACGAGCACTCGCGGATTCCGACGCTCGAATTACCGATCAGGCAGCGGGCATCGCGCAGCAGCGCGAGGAACAAGTGACCCTCGAGGTTCTTCACGAACGTGAAATGGTCGTCGCGCCCGCTTTCGCGAAACACGCGGACGGCCTTGGACGTGCCGTCGGACCCGGCGTCGACGTTCGGCCAGAACAGCACGGTCGGAACGTGCAGCTGTGCTACCACGTCGAGCAGCATCGACATCTGCTCGAAGCTGCGCTCGTGCGCGTCGGTTTCGGGGTGCAGCAGGACGACCACGTAGTCGCCGTTGAGCTCGAAATCGTCGCCGGCGGCCACCCGGCCGATTTCCTGCACCACAGTGCTCAACGGAATGTCGAGTGCTTCCCGCGCAATGTCGATCGACGGACAACCCGTCACGTGAATGGAGTTCGGGTGTTCGCCCATGCGTTCGAGCCGGCGTGCTGCACCTTGGGTAGAGGGCAGGTGCAGGTCGGCGAGCTTGGTGATCGCATGGCGCACCTTCTCGTCGATGTTCCCCGTGAGCTCTCCGCCCTGCACATGGACCAGGGGAATGTTCATGTAGGACGCCGCGATGGCGGTTCCGATGGTCTCGTAGCGATCGGCCACGGTCACGACCAGGTCGGGTTTCTCGCGCCGCAGGACGGCGGCCGTATGGGCGATCGTGTTGGAAGCCGTCAGCGCCATGTTGATGAGGTCGTCGCCTTCGATGAAGGTGTAGATCTCGTCGACCACGTCGAACCCGTCGCTGCGGATGAAGTCGACCACCCGGCCATAGCGGTCCAGCAGGGCCGAGCCCGAGCAGAGCAACTTGAGTTCGACCGATGAGTTTTCCGCCAGGTGCTTGAGCGCCGAGCGGATTCGCGAATAGCTCGGCCGAGCGGTGATCGCGACGAGGACTTTCCTAGATGACATCGTCGACACTCAGCATGTGGTCGCTCTCGAGGGCCCGCCGCAACTTGCGGCCAAGCAGGAGATGGCGGTCTTCATAGGCCAGGCCGCCGGCGGGCTTCTTGTAGGCCAGGTTATCCTCCGAAAGCGTGGTACCGGCCGGGAGCGCCTCCCGAGTGAACAGGCTGCGTCCGAAAGTCGTGCGGATCTTGGCGAGTCCCGCCAGTTGCTCCGCCTTGTCGACGGGGTTTCGACGCATCTGCCAGGCGGCGTGGCTGTTTTCCACGAGCTGGCGGAGACCATCGGGAGTCAGCGACGAACTGACGTCGGGACCGAAAGCCTTGGAATTGAATGTCAGATGCACCTCGAGCAGCGAAGCGCCGAGATAGGCGGCAAGCGTGCCGGCCACCGGCCTACCCGAATGGTCGGACAGTCCCACCGGGATATCGGCAAGGCGGTCGAGATAGTCCTCGAGGACATTCAAGCCGACCTGCTCCGGAGGGGTCGGATACTGCGTGGTGCAGTGGAATAGGGCGACGTCGTGGTTCTGGTCGGCCAGCCCGCGGGCGATGGCGATGGCCTCGTCGGGGTCCGCCAGCCCTGTGGACAGCAGTATCGGCTTCGCCGTGCGACGCATGAAGTCGAGCAACTGCCCGTTACGGATTTCGCCCGAGGCCACCTTCCATGCGGGCATGTCGAGACGCTCGAGCCACTCGCAGGCGCGGATCGAAAATGGCGAGCTGAGAAAGATGATGCCGAGCGCATCGCAGTGCGCCTTGAGTTCCGCCCACTGCTCGAAGGTGAACTCCATGCGCCGCCAGTAGTCGTAACGGCTCGCGTCTTGGCGACTGAAAGGAATGCGCCAGGGCTCGGCGGGCGTGCTTTCCTGATCGGCGATATGCGTCTGGAACTTGATCGCGTGTGCCCCGCAGTCCCGCGCCACTTCGGCAAACGCAAAGGCGTTGCCCAGGCTGCCCTCATGGGTCTGCGCGACCTCGGCGATCACGAACGGCGGATGTTCTGGACCGATCGGTCGACCTGCGATCTCCACTGCGTCAGTCCCCCGAATGGGTGAGGGCGAGGCCGGTGATCCGTAGCTCGCCCGCGTTCTGATCGTCAGGATTGTAGAGCATTACCGACAGGCGCACCGCCTCGCAGCTTTCGGGAACGGTGAAGGTCAACCGTGCGGCGCGCGGGCTGGCAGGCCCGATCGCGAGCGAACGAGACGATCTGCCGACAACGCAGTTGGCATGCCACTCCGCCCGGAAGCCTCGCGACGCAGCGACCTGCTCGACGGTGGACGCGAGGCTCCAGCGACCGGGTGCCAGGGCCATGACGCGCTCGAGGGCCGTGCCGCGCGCGCCCGGATCGGCCGACAGATGGGCGCCGCTCGCCGTGGCGTCGCCAAACAGGCCGCCGTTGTTCGTCAGGCGCCAGCTCAGCGGGGCGAGCCTGGGATCGGTCGTCGCCGCGCTGAATCTCGGATCGACCGTGACCGGCGCATCGCTGCCCATGACCCGGCGGGCGTAGGAAACCGCCAGGGGGGTCCGCCCGTCCGCGACCAGATGGCCGATGAGTTCGCCCCTGAAGGCAGCGAAGCGGTCCTCGCGCTGAACCGCAGGGTTGCGCAGCGCCAGGTCGAGCACATTCGCGGAATCGCCGTTCTGAGCCGCGAAGTAGAGAAATTCGTCTCCCCAGATATGGTCGACATATTGCGCGACCGTGGGCCGGAACTCGCGGTCGCGAAGCGCCTGCGTAAGAAGGGGAAACAACAGCTCGTGCGCACTCCGGCTGGTGCTGAGCGCGGCATTGATGTGCTGCATGGTGCCCTTGGCGTCGGCGCGAATGAGCGCCGCTTCGGCCAGGCGAACCTGCGTCAGCTTGTCGCGCCGCGAGACGTTTCCGGCGAGCGCGAGCAACCGTGCTCCGCGCTCGGGCGGGCGCTGGAATTCCGGGGTCTCGCCGAGAAGCCGGAGGGCGCGAGACGACAACGGCATGGTCGCGAGGCCGCGGCGAAGACGCTCGGTTGCGCGGGCGGGCGGCTCCCCGTTGCCCAGGGCAAGCGTTTCCATCATCAGAGGCATGGCGCGAGGGTCGGCCGGATCGATCGAAAGGACGAGCGCGGGATTCGAGCGGCTGAAGACCGCAGTCAGCGCGTCACGCGCCGCGAAACCGGTGCACAAGAGCGCGAGTCCGCCCAGAATCCAGCGATGCCAGGTCGAACGGGCGAAGACGGCGAGCAAGCCTAAGCCTCCAGCGCTTCTTCGCTCTTATCGCGACCCGACTTGCCGTACTCGAGGCCGTACCCGTAGCCGTATCCGTAGCCGTACCCGTCGGCCTGCTGGCGGACCTTGGTGAGGACCACGCCGAAGATGTGGCCCCCGACCATCTCGAGCCGCTCGACCGAATTGCGGATCGCCCGCACCGCCACGCCGTTCGCTTCGACCACGAGAACGCAGCCTTCGACGGTCCGGCTGATGATCGGGGCGTCCGTGAGCCCGAGGACGGGCGGGGCATCGACCACGACATGATCGAACGATTCCAGCAGGATGTGCAGAAGTCGGCTGAGCCGCTCGCCGCTCAGCAGCTCGGCCGCGCTGGGCGGGACCGGCCCCGCCGTCATGGCATAGAGGTTCTGATGGGCGGTTTCCCGGACAAGCGCCTCGCAGTTGTCGTCGCCCGCCAGATAATTGCTCAGCCCGGCCTCGTTGGCGATGTCCACGAGCTCGTGGACCGTCGGTGAGCGCATGTCGCCGTCGAGCAACAGCACGCGCTTGCCGAGGCGGGCCAGGATCGTGGCGAGCGCGAAGGAGGTCGAACTCTTGCCTTCCGCCGGACGCGTACTGGTGACGGCCAGCGCGCGAGGGAATCCGTGGCTGGTCGTGAAGGCCAGGTTCGAGCGGATACTGAAGTAGGCCTCGTAGAGCAGCGATTTGCTGTCGAGCAGTTGCTCGCGCACTTCGTCCTCGACGTCGGGAGCGGTGCCGAGCAGCGGCAAGCCGAGCCTACCCTGGACTTGTGCCGGGGTTCGGATGCCTTCGTCGATCTGCTCGAGGGCGATCGTCACGGCCCCTGCGATCAGCAGCCCGGTGACGCCCGCGAGCAGCAGGTTGAACAGCAGGTTCGGCGACGATGGCGAATCGGGCACTTCTGCCGATTCGACGATAGCAATGTTGCTGATGCCCACCGTACCGGCGACCCCGATTTCCTTGTAGCGCTGGAGCAGAGCATCATAGAGCTGGCGGTTGGTGTCCGCATCGCGCTGGTAGATGTTGTACTGAATGCTGGCCCGGTTCTGCGAGGTGAGTTCGTTGCGCAGCAACTCGACCTGTCGGCGAAGGGCGTTTTCCCGTTGTACCGCCTGCTGGTAGATTTCCCGGCGCGACTGCGCGATGCGCGCGGTTTCCTGGCGGATGGCGCTGTCGAGCGACTCAATCTGTTCGCGCACCGCGCGAAGCCCCGGGTAGCTCTCTTCGAACTGCACGGACAGCTGGGCCGCTCGCGCGGCGGCCGTCTCGCGCTGATCCCGCAGGGAGGCGAGAACGGGGCTGCTGAGCGCCTCCGGCGACACCGCGCCGGTGGCAGACAGTCCGGCCTGCGCCTGGACGCGGTCGGCGATCGCCTTGTTGAGCGCTTCATTGAGCGCGTCGAGATTGGCACCAGTCAGCGTCCGGTTGCCGAGTGTGCGGCCCTCGTTGTCGCGGATCTGATCGATCGCGACGATGCCCTGGTCGGCCGCGTAGTTTACGGCCTCGCGCTCCGAGTCCTCTAGCCGCTCCCGCAGGGTGGCGAGGCGGTTCTCGAGGAACTCGCGGGCATCGGCGGTCGACGCGAACTGGCGATCCATGCTGACCGCGATGAAGGCCGAAGCCCAGCCGTTGGCGATCCTGGCAGACAGGTCGGGTGAGCGGCTGGTGTAGTTGATGTTCACGAGGCTCGAAGTGCGGATCGGTTCGATCGACGCGCTGTCGAGCAGCAGGCGCACCGCAGCGTCCTCGCGCGCGTTGCGGCCCCCGGTGGCAGCCAGCTCTTCGAGGGCGTCGATATCGACGCCATGAGCCGCGAAGAATTCGTCGTTGCGGGCCAGTTGCAGGTCGCGCACGACGCGTTCAACGACCGGTCGCGTACGCAGCAAGGCGTACTGGGTAGAATAGAACTCCATGTCTTGCCCGGCGGACTGCGCCTCGAGGCCCTCGACATTGGTGACTTGCTTCTGTTCGCGGCTGATTTCGAGTTGCGAGGTGGCAGTATATTTCTGCGGCATCATCAACGTCATGATCACGCCGGCGATCAGCGTGGCGGCGACGATGATCAGGATCGTGGTCTTGCGACGCTGTACCGCATCCCAATACTGCTTCAGGATCGGGGGGACGAACTCTCGCTGTCCGCTCTCCCGACCAGCGGGCAAACCCGGAGGTAGCCGCTCGAAGGCTTCAGTCGCCATGTTCATTCAAGACTCCAAGCTATCCCTCGCGGACGCGGCAAGCAGCGGGACGGTACCCTGACTGCTCGTCACACCCGAAGTGCGCAGGTCGACGCGGTGGTCGTACCACGGACCGGCGATGCGCACGGCCGGTAACGAAGGCCGGGACCGTCTGCAAGCCACATGCCTAGGATTGCACGAACACGCGGTTGACGTAGGGATCAACCTTAATCGAGAGTTCTGAGGCGCTTATGACCGGCTTCGCGGGGCCGAAGATCAGCGGACGCTGGGCATAAAGCGGCTGGAAAATGAGCCGGGGCCCGGTCCGCGGCGGCAGGCCGCGGTGCATCCCGTAGGTGTTCTCCAGGAAGGCCGTGCCCGCCGGTCCGGTGAAGGTCCTGACCGCCGAGGTTCCGAACGTTTGCTCGACCTCCTCGTCGCTGTACCGGCGGATCTCGGTCAGCTTGTTGATCTGTGGAGAACCTTCCACGAAAATGTGCGGCCCGGTGTCCTCGGTCACGTCCGTCAGGAAGACGAACAGCTTGATGAACTGCAGGTCGTCGACATCGCGATGGAACAGCTCGGCGTGTTCGGGCTCCCCGCTCGCGCTCGGGGTCGACCACCATACGCGCATCGCTGCCAGGGTCGGCTTCCCGCCCATCCACGCCTCGACGATGCCCAGGACACGTGGATCGTTGGCGATGGCGAGCAGATGCGGCGCCCGAACGATCTGTTCGTTATCGTAGTGGCTGACGTGCGTTTCAGGGGGCACGCCGTCGGGCGCGAAAAACCGGCCCAGCTCGGGGCGGTGCGGGTCGCGTGCGGTCTGCGTCGCGAAATAGGTCCGGATGTCGTCGATCCATTGCGGTCGGATCAGGTCGGGCAGGGCCAGCCATCCGGCCGAATTGAGCGTTGCCACAGCCGCGCCGTCGACGTCGGCCGAGCCCACGGTTGACCGTGGTAGCCTGGCCGCTTGCATCCGTGCGGCGTGGGTTCGCCGATTGATGTCGGTGATCTTACGCTGGGCGTTGAACGCCCTGTGCCGCTCGTCGGTGAGCGCATAGTAGATGTCGGCGGCGCGTCGCGTCAGGCGATTGAGCATGTTGAATTGAAATCCTGCGACAACATGGCGTTGCGGGGCAAATCCAGTTACCTGCTAACGGCAAGCCATGGGTTCATCTAGCACAAATTCGCCTTTTCGCGGCAAGCTCGGCCGACGCGGAGTGCTGCGCGCCGGGCTGGCCGGAGTGATCTCGCTCGGAGCCTCGTGCAGCGGTGGTCGCGCCCTTGCCGCAGAGGCTTCGGTGGCCGAGTTCGGCGCGCGCGGTGACGGCACGGGGGACGACACTTCGGCCTTCCAGCAGGCTTGCGACCAACTCGCCGGCGGCGGCACGCTGCACGTCCCGGCCGGAACCTATCGGCTCAACAGCGTCGCCATCCGCCACCGCAACATCCGCGTCCTGCTGGCGCCCGACGCCACGTTGCAGAAAATACCGCCGGCGGGCCCGACTTCACGGGGCATCTTTGTCCTGTCGGGGCTGAGTGACGCCGGCTTCGAGCTGCGCGGCGGCACGATCGACTTGCGTGGCGAAGGTCCGATGAAGATCGGACGGCCCGGCCTGCTGCGCAATCTCTACGCGTCGCAGATGATATCCTCCATCACGTGCATCGCCGGGCCCGCGAACGCAGCGGTCTTCGCCCTCCGCTCCTCCGGCATCGCAATTCGCGACTGCGCCATCCTGAACAGCGGCGAGAGCGGCCTGCTGTTTCGCAACAGCGGCGCGATTTCCGTGCGGGGATGCCGGTTCTCGAACCTGGCCAATTACGGGGTCGAGTTTTCGTATGTGGTGCCCGAGAACGATGGCGGATCCGGTGCCATGCCGCCGTTTACCGATTGCGAGGTGGCGGACTGCCGCTTCGAAGACATCGACGACTACGGGCTCGGTTCCGGCAACGGAGTCGCCGTCGGTGGAGGCGGCGTCGGCAGGCTGCGCACGGTCCGCGACGTCCGCATCAGCGACTGCACCTTCACCCGTTGCAACCGGGACATCCACTTCGAATTCCTCGACGGTTCGTGGATGGAGCAGGTCGATATTGCCCGAGTGACCTCGCGCGAGCCACGACAGGGAAGCATCGGCCTCGTCAGCGCGCGCAGGGCCTCGATCAGCGACGTTGTCATAGAAGACCCGAGCAACGCTCCGACAGCCCTGCTCATCCCCGAGAAACCCGACCTTTACGGCATCGTCCTGTCGTCGGGATTCAGCGACGTGACGCTGAGCAACGTGACCATCCGGGACCGTCGCGAGCGGATGGTGAGCGGAACGGGCGCTTCGCTCGAGCGCGGCTCGACCCGATTGCGAACATCGACCAACGTGTTTCGCACCGCCGACGTCGGCACCTGGATCGGGATCGCGGGCGGCAATCCGCAGGGCACGGTCTATGTCGGTCGCGTCACGGCGGTCGTCAGCCCGCGCGAGGTCGAACTCGACCTTCCCGCCGGAGCCACCGTACGCGGCGGCCGTTTCGCCCTCGGCGGCATGGTTCGCAACGGCGTCATCCTGACGGCCGGGGCCGACGTCGTCTTCGACAACGTCCGGATCGAGGCAGGCGTAGCGGGTGACTCGCCAAGCCGGGCCGAAGCGGCTGCCGTGCGCCTACGCGGGATGAACGGGGAGGTTCGCTTCAACCGCACGACCCTGCGGGCGCCAGAGTCAGGGGCGAGGCCTGCGGGAGTGCGGATTACCGGTGGGCGTGCGCGCGTCGTCGGCCTCGAGAACGTTCGGATCGAGGGCTTCGCCCTTCCGATCCTGGATGCGACCTGACGGCGGCGGGATCGCGCGCGGCGAGCGCACCGCGGCGTAGCCACACGGCATAGAGGCAGGCAATCGCCGCGAGGAGGGGCGTGCGCAGCGGGTAATCGACCGCGCTGGCCGCGGCGAGCGTGATCAGGCCGATCGACGCGGCGCGTCCGAGGACGACGCGCGTACTCTCAGACTTCACGAACCACACGCGCCAGGAGTCCCGCGCGACTATCAGCAGGGCTGCGGCGGCCAACGCCACCGCCGGAATTCCGCCGTCGAGCAGCAACTCGACATAGTCATTGTGGGCGTGGTTCACGTAGGTCAGCGCAAGCAGTTCGTCGGGCTCGAAGGCCTGAAACACCCTGACGAAAGAGCCTATTCCGGCACCGATCGGAAAGAACGCCCGGGCCGCATCGAGCGAAACCTCCCAGAACGACCATCGCAGTTCGGTCGCACCCTCTTCGCCGGCTACCAGGCGGTCGAACGCGTTGCCCTGCGAGAGGCCGACGAACATGATGCTGAGCAGAATGAAGATCGCCCCGATGGCTGCCGGCAGCCACCAACGCGGCCACTTCTTGCCCCGCCGAGCGGTTGGCTCCTTGCGCACCACCGGGACCAACAGGATGGCGGCCCCGGCGATCCCCAGGGCTGCCCCGAGCAAGCCGGCGCGAGACCCGGTGGCCAGTATCGTCGGCACGAACATCGCCGCGACGGCGAGGGTTCCGATGATCCGCTGATTGCGGTCGCGTCCGTCCCGGCGGCCGTTCGCCGAGTAGGCGGCGATGAGCGGAAACAGCGTGGCGAGGAAGATCGCCTGGTGGTTGCGGTTGGCGAAGAGCCCAACGGCGAAGCCATTGTTGGTGATATCGTAGGTGTATAACGAGCTCGACGGGCCGCCTGCAAACTGCATCACCCCGAGCACACCGCTGACCACCCCGAGTCCGAGCACGATCACCAAGGTGCGGTGGGAATCGCGCTCGTCGAGTTGCGCGGCCAGGACCAGCGCGGCGAGGGGCACGAACATCGACCACAACGCGTTTCGGGTCATCAGCGGATCGGCGCTGAGAGGACGCCAGATTTCGCCGAGCCCGGCCGCCGAATCGATTTCTGAGAGCAAGCCGCGACCCGGAAGAGCCCGCCAGACCTCCGGCGGCAGCGGAACCAGGTGGAGCAGCAGCAGGCCAACGGCGCCCACCAGCACCAGTAACAATGAGCGATACGGACGCAGGTGGCCGAACGAGGCAAAAGCGAGCGCCAGCGCGAGGATCACGCCGGACAGCGGCCTGAGCACGATCAGCGATGAGACATCTGCACGCGCCGAACCGCCTGTCAGCGCGACAGCGCCGAGAAGCAGCATCAACAGGATCCAGGGAGAAAGCCACCGCGGAGCCGCACGGCCGGAAAGTGTTTTGGGCAAGGGGATCAACGCCATCCTGGTCGGAAAATCGGCGTGCGTATGGCACAGCGGCCAACCCGCCGCAACGCACGTTCCCGGGGGCTGCGGGCGCTGCGCACGGGTTCGCCGCGCTGATGCATTGCCTTGCCTTGGCCGACCCTCTAGAGGCACCGCGGTTCGTGCCCTGAACCAATTCCAGGAGGCCTATCTGACTGCCAATGCGCCAATTTCCGAGGTCGTGGTGATCGGCCTCGGGTACGTGGGCCTGCCTTTGGCCGTAGCCCTGTCGCAGCGCTATTCGGCGACCGGCTTCGATGTGAATCAGGGGCGCATCGACGAGCTCAAGGCGGGGCTGGACCGGACCGGCGAGATCGATGCCCAACGCCTTCTCGCGTCACCGTTGCGACTGACGACCGATCCCGCCGATTGCCCCCCGGCAGACGTCTACATCGTGACCGTCCCGACGCCAGTCGACAGCGACAATCGGCCCGATCTGTCGATCGTCGAAGCCGCCTCGCGCACCGTCGGCGGAATGCTTGGGGCGAGTGCTTCTGGCGGGCGGAGCCCGATCGTGGTGTACGAGAGCACCGTCTACCCCGGCGTGACCGAGGAAATCTGCGGTCCGATCCTGGAGCAGACGTCCGGCCTCAGGTGCGGACGGGACTTCTTCCTCGGCTACAGCCCCGAACGGATCAATCCGGGCGACCGCGAGCATACGATTGACAAGATCACCAAGGTCGTCGCCGGGCAAACTCCGCAGAGCCTCGAGAGGATCGCCGACCTTTATTCGAGCATCACCTCGGGAGGCGTGTTTCGCGCGTCCTCGATACGGGCGGCCGAAGCGGCAAAAGTGATCGAGAACGCCCAGCGCGACATCAACATTGCCTTCATGAACGAGATCGCGCAGATCTTCAGCCGCTGCGGAATCTCCGTCTGGGATGTTCTCGCGGCGGCGAACACCAAGTGGAACTTCCTGCAGTTCACCCCCGGACTCGTCGGCGGCCACTGCATCGGTGTCGATCCGTACTACTTGTCGCATCGCGCCGAACAGCTCGGGCACGACCCCAAGGTGATCCTGGCCGGCCGCAGCGTGAATGACGGCATGGCGGGCTGGGTCGCCGAGCGGCTGCATCACGCGCGGGGACGGTCGGGCCGGACACTGGTGCTCGGACTGACGTTCAAGGAGAACGTGCCCGACTTGCGCAACAGCAAGGTGGCCGATCTCATCGCCGGCCTGGCGGCGCTGGGCCACGGCGTGACCGTCCATGATCCGATCGCCGACGAGGTCGAGGCCCAGCACGAATACGGTCTCACGCTGGCGGCGGACGCCCTCGATGGCCGCTATGATCTCGTCGTGCTGGCCGTTCCTCACGCAAGCTATCTCGAGATGGGCGCCGAGCGCCTCCGCGACCTGCTGGCCGAGGGGGGCATGCTCGCCGACCTCAAGGGTGCCCTCGCCGGGGCAGCCGATTGGACGCTATAGGGCGGCTGCATGAGAGTCCTCGTCACAGGAGCGGCCGGGTTCATCGGCTCCACCGTCGCCCACCGGCTGCTCGCGCGCGGTGACAGCGTCATCGGAGTCGACAACCTCAACGACTACTATTCGGTCGCGCTGAAAGAGAACCGGCGCGACCGCCTGATCGAATTCGGCGGTGATCGATTCACCTTCCTGCACCAGGATTTCTCGGACATGGGCGGGCTCACCGCGGGCCTGGCCGGGATGGAGTTCGACGGCATCATCCACCTCGGGGCGCAGGCGGGCGTTCGCTACTCGATCGAGAACCCGCACGCCTACGTCCAGGCCAATCTGGTCGGCCACCTCAACATGCTCGAGATCGCCCGCCACCGCGGCGTGGGGCACATGGTCTATGCGAGCTCGAGTTCCGTCTACGGCGGCAACACCAAGCTGCCCTTCTCGGTGGACGATCGCGTCGATCACCCGCTCTCGCTCTATGCCGCGACCAAGAAGGCCGACGAGCTGATGAGCGAGACTTACGCCCATCTGTACCGCCTGCCGCTGACCGGGCTGCGCTTCTTTACGGTCTACGGACCGTGGGGGCGGCCCGACATGATGATGTGGATCTTCACGCGGAAGATTCTCGCCGGCGAGCCGATCCCGGTATTCAATCGCGGCGAGATGTGGCGCGACTTCACCTATATCGACGACATCGTCTCGGGCGTTGTGGCGTGCCTCGACAGCCCGCCGGCCGACGACAATCTCGAGAAGGCGGGGGGAAGCACCAAGCCCCACGCGCTCTACAACATCGGCAATCACCGCTCGGAGCACCTGATGAAGGTGATCGAATTGCTTGAGCAGGAATGCGGCCGCAAGGCGGAGAAGGAGCTGTTGCCGATGCAGGACGGCGACGTGCAGCGGACCTTTGCCGACATCGACGCGATTCAGCAGGCGGTCGGCTACCAGCCGACGACGCCGATCGAAGTGGGTGTTCCGCGCTTCGTCGAGTGGTATCGCCAGTACCACCGGCAGTAATCAGCGGCGCGCGAGCTCGGCACCCTCCAGTCGGTAGCGGGCGCCCGTCGCGAAATCGTCCGCCAGCAGCTCGACCACCTTCTCCCCCACGGTGGCAGGCTCCTTGAGCGTCGCCGGATCCTCCCCCGGATAGGCCCGGGCCCGCATTTCGGTCCGCGTCGCGCCCGGGTCGAGGATCGCCACCCTCGTCGCCGAGATGTTCTCAACCTCGCGCGCATAGGACGTGAGCAGCACGTCGAACGCCGCCTTGGTCGCGCCATACGCGCCCCAGTACGCGCGCGGCTCCGCACCCACCGAGCTGGTCATCCCGATCACGCGCCCGCGTTCGCTGCGCTTCAGCAGGGGATCGAACGCAGCGAGCAGGGCCTGGGTCGCCAGCACGTTGAGCGTCAGCGCCTGGTTGAAGCCCTTGGCCTCGATCTGCGTCACCGGCATCAGCGGAGGCAGCGTCGCGGCATTGATCACAAGGATGTCGAGCTTGTCCCAGCGCTCGTCCACGGCAGCGGCGAGCCGACCGATCGAATCGCCATCGGTCAGGTCCATCGGCGCGATCGTCGCCGACCCGCCTGCCTCGTGAATTTCTTCCTCGACCGCTTCGAGGTCGCGCGCCTTGCGCGCGGTGATGACGACGTGCGCGCCGGCCGCGGCGAGCGCCCCGGCGGTTGCGGCGCCGATTCCGCGGCTCGCGCCGGTGACGAGCGCGATGCGCCCTTCCAGCGGTCTGGCGCCGGCCATCAGGCGGCCTTGTTGTTGACCGGGAGGGTGAGCTGCGCGTCGGCCTGGCGGCGTTCGGCGAGATCGGTCAGGCTGGTCGGATAGTCGCCGGTGAAGCACGCGTCGCAGTATTGCGGGCAGGCGTTGTCGCGGCCGGTCAGCCCGACCGCGCGGTAGAGGCCGTCGATCGACACGAACGCGAGGCTGTCGGCCTGGATGAACTCGCACATCGCCGCGACGTCCATCCGCCCTGCGAGCAGCTTCGAACGCTCGGGCGTGTCGACGCCGTAATAGCAGCCGTGACCGGTCGGCGGGCTGGCGACGCGGAAATGGACCTCGCGCGCGCCGGCGTCGCGCATCATCTGCACGATCTTCATCGAGGTCGTGCCGCGCACGATCGAATCGTCGATCAGCACGATGCGCTTGCCTTCGACGAGCTTGCGGTTGGCGTTGTGCTTGCGCTTGACGCCGGCGTGGCGCGCGCCGTCGGAGGGCTGGATGAAGGTGCGGCCGACGTAGTGCGAGCGGATGATGCCGAGCTCGAACGGAATGCCCGACTGCTGCGAGTAGCCGATCGCCGCCGGGACACCGCTGTCGGGCACCGGCACGACGAGGTCCGCCTCGACGGGCGCCTCGCGCGCCAGCTCGACGCCGATCTGCTTGCGCGATTCGTAGACCGAGCGGTCGTCGAGCACCGAATCCGGGCGGCTGAAGTAGACGTGTTCGAAGATGCACGGGCGCGGCTGGGTCGCGCCGAACGGGCGGTGGCTGCGCACCGTGCCGTCGAAATCCACTTCGACGAACTCGCCGGGCTCGACTTGGCGAACGAATTCGGCCCCGACCACGTCGAGTGCCACCGTCTCGCTGGCGAACACGGTCGCGTCGCCGAGCTTGCCCATGACCAGCGGACGGATGCCGAGCGGGTCGCGGCAGGCGGCCATCCCGCGAGGCGTGGTGACGATCAGGGCGTAGGCGCCTTCGACCAGGCGCAGCGCGTCGACCAGCTTGTCGAGCATCGACTTGAACCGGCTGGTCGCCACCAGGTGAATGATGACTTCGGTGTCGGAGGTCGATTGAAAGATCGCCCCCTTCTCGACGAGGTCGCGCTTGAGATGGAGCGCGTTCGAGATGTTGCCGTTGTGCGCCACCGCGAAGCCGCCGCTGGCGAGGTCGGCGAACAGCGGCTGGACGTTGCGCAGGCCGGCCCCGCCGGTGGTCGAATAGCGCACGTGTCCGATCGCCATCGCTCCGCGCAGCTCGGCGAGCGACTCTGCCGTCGAGAAGTTCTCGGCGACGTGGCCGAGCCCGCGGCGGCTGAAGAATTCGCTGCCGTCGAAGCTGGTGATGCCGACCGCTTCCTGGCCGCGGTGCTGCAGCGCATGAAGCCCGAGTGCGCACGCGGCGGCCGCCTCGGGCGCTCCGATGATGCCGAAGATTCCGCATTCCTCGCGCAGCTTGTCGCCGTCCGCGTCAAGCCCATCCACGTCGAGCAGGGGGTGGGTCAGAATCATCGATCCGTTATGGGGTTGGCAACCGCGGCCCCCAATGGCGATCTTGCCGCCCGATTACAAGGGCGGCACAGATGGTTGTGCGCCGATCAGTCGCCGGCGACGACCGCCCGGAAGTAGGCGATCGTGCGGTCGAGCCCCTCATCGAGCTCGATCGCCGGCTGCCAGCCGAGCTGCTCGCGAGCGAGGCCGATGTCGGGCTGGCGCTGCATCGGATCGTCCTGCGGCAGCGGCTTGCGCACCAGCTTGGACTTGCCCCCGATCTTGGCCAGGACCTTCTCGGCCAGTTCGAGAATGGTGAACTCGTTGGGATTGCCGATGTTGATCGGCCCGTGAACGTCGGGCCCCGCCTCCATGAAGGCGATGAACCCGCGGATCAGGTCGTCGACGTAGCAGAACGAGCGGGTCTGCTGGCCGTCGCCGTAGATGGTGATGTCTTCGCCGAGCAGCGCCTGGACGATGAAGTTGGACACCACGCGCCCGTCGCCGGCATGCATCCGCGGCCCGTAGGTGTTGAAGATGCGCGCGACCTTGACGTCGAGCCCGTGCTGGCGATGGTAGTCGAAGAACAGCGTTTCCGCGCAGCGCTTGCCCTCGTCGTAGCAGCTGCGGATGCCGATGGGGTTGACGTTGCCCCAATAGGTTTCCTTCTGGGGGTGGACCGACGGATCGCCGTAGACCTCGCTGGTCGAGGCCTGGAAGATCGGCGCCTTCAGCCGCTTGGCCAGGCCGAGCATGTTGATCGCGCCGTGGACCGATGTCTTGGTCGTCTGCACCGGATCGTGCTGGTAGTGCACCGGCGAAGCGGGGCAGGCGAGATTGAAGATCTCATCCACCTCGACGAACAGCGGAAAGCACACGTCGTGGCGAAGGAATTCGAACCTCGGATGGTTGGCGAGGTGGTCGATGTTGCGCTTGTCGCCGGTGAACAGGTTGTCGATGCACAGCACTTCGTCGCCGCGGTCGAGCAGCCGGTCGATAAGGTGTGAACCGAGGAACCCCGCACCGCCGGTTACCAGCACCCGCCGCCGACCGAACGCTCGCTGTGCCATCAGGGCTCCCTACTCGCACGAGATCCAAAAATGGTCGGGGAGAGAGGATTCGAACCTCCGGCCCCTGCCTCCCGAAGACAGTGCTCTACCAGGCTGAGCTACTCCCCGACCGGCGCTCCCGGGGACCCGGGGCGAGGCAGAGGCGGCCCTATAGGGGCGGGGCCGCAGGCTGGCAAGCCGGCTTTTGGGATGGTAGCGAAGAAGGCCATGAACAGCGAATTTCCGTCCGGCGGGCTCCGCGAACGTCGTCATTGGGAATGGCAGTACCTCGACCTGATGCGCGAGATCTGGGAGCGCGGTGACGAGCGGATCGACCGCACCGGAGTCGGCACCCGGTCGGTGTTCGGGCCGCAGCTGCGGTTCGACCTTTCCCGCGGATACGTGCCGCTGCTGACGACCAAGCGCGTGTACTGGAAGGCCGCCGCGCGCGAGATGTTATGGTTCCTTACCGGCGAGACCAACATCCGCCCGCTGCTCCAGCAGGGCGTGACGATCTGGAGCGACTGGCCGCTGGCGAAGTACCGCGAGGCCACCGGCGAGGCGATCTCGCAGGAGGCGTTCGAGGCCCGCATCGTCGAGGATGCGGCGTTCGCCCTGCGCTGGGGCGACCTTGGCCCGGGCTATGGCAAGCAATGGGTCGACTGGCCGACCTACGAGCCCGACGGGGAGGGCACGTTCCGCGCCGGGCCCGGGATCAACCAGGTCCAGCGGCTGATCGAGGGCCTGCGGGCCAATCCCGGGGGGCGCAGGCATATCGTCGAGGGCTGGAACGTGGCCGAGATCGACCGCATGGCGCTGCCGCCATGCCACAAGACCTACCAGTTCCACGTCGCCGGCGATCGTTTGAACTGCCAGCTCTACCAGCGCAGCTGCGACGTTGCTTTGGGCCTCCCGTTCAATCTGTTCGGCGCAGCGTTGCTCACGCGGATGGTGGCCGACCAGGCGGGGTACCAGCCGGGCGAGCTGATCTGGACCGGCGGCGACACGCATCTCTACCTCAATCACGCCGAGCTGGTCGAAGAACAGCTGTCACGGGAACCGGCGGGCCATCCCCGGCTTGAGTTCCTGCGCCGGCCGGCTTCGATCTTCGATTACCGGTTCGAGGATTTCGCGGTGACGGATTACGCGCCGCAGGGGCGGTTGAGTGCGCCGGTGGCCGTCTAGGCGGCCCTTGACCGTTATGCCCATGCCTAATAAAATGTCATATACGTAAAACAAAGTTTCACATTCGTCGGGAGCATTCAGGATGGCCAAGGAGGTGCCGCAGGCCGCGACCAATCGTCCGCGCCTGACGCTGCACGTCCCCGAGCCGCAGGCGCGCCCCGGCGAAGCGGCGGACTTTTCGCACCTCCAGATTCCCGCCCCGGGCGCACAGCCGCGGCCCGACGAGGCCTGCCCCGCGTCGGAGACCTGGCCGCTGTGCAACGACCTCGTGCGCGTGCTCGGCGAAGGCAACCAGGCGCACGGGCCGTGGAATCCGCGGCTTTCACCCGAGCGCCTGCGCGAGATCCTGCGCACGATGGCGCTGGTGCGCGCGTTCGACAACCGGATGTACCGCGCGCAGCGGCAGGGCAAGACCAGCTTCTACCTCAAGTGCTCGGGCGAGGAGGCGACCTCGGTCGCGGCCACGCTGGCGCTCGACTTCGAGGACATGATCTTCCCTTCGTACCGCCAGCAGGGCTGCATGATCGCGCGCGGCTACCCGACCCTCGAGATGGTCAACCAGATCTACTCGAACCGCGCGGACAAGCTGAAGGGGCGGCAGCTGCCGATCCTGTACTCGGCGAAGTCGGTCAACTTCTTCACCATCTCGGGCAACCTCGCGACACAGATGCCGCAGGCGACCGGGTTCGCGATGGCGAGCGCGATCAAGGGCGACAGCCGCATCGCCGCCGCTTGGGTCGGCGAGGGCTCGACAGCCGAGGGCGACTTCCACGCAGCGCTGACCTTTGCCGCGGTCTACAACGCGCCGACGATCTTCAACGTGATCAACAACCAGTGGGCGATCTCGAGCTTCTCGGGAATCGCCGGCGCCGAGCGGCAGACCTTCGCGGCGCGGGCGATCGGCTACGGCATCGCCGGGCTGCGGGTCGATGGCAACGACGCACTGGCCGTCTACGCGGCCGAGCGCTGGGCGGCGGACCGCGCGCGCTCGAACGCCGGGCCGACGCTGATCGAGTTCTTCACCTACCGCGCCGAGGGCCATTCGACCTCGGACGACCCGAGCGTCTACCGCAGCGCGCAGGAAGGCAAGGAATGGCCGCTCGGCGACCCGATCGCGCGGCTCAAGGCGCACCTGATCGCCATCGGCGAATGGTCCGACGAGCGGCACGACAAGATGGACGCCGAGCTCGACGAGGAAATCCGCGAGGCGCAGAAGGAGGCCGAGAAGAACGGCATCCTCGGCCACGGGCTGCACCATCCGTTCCACACGATGTTCGAGGACGTGTTCGAGGAACTCCCCTGGCACCTCGAGGAGCAGAGCGAGCAGGCGATCCGCGAGAGGCACATAAAGTGGCCAGAATGACCGCGCGAGTAAGTACCGACGACGAGCCGGTCACGCTGGCCGACGCGCCCGCCCGGGCGATGACGATGATCGAAGCGATCAACGACGCGCTCGACACGATGCTCGAGCGCGATCCCGACGTCGTGCTGATGGGCGAGGACATCGGCTACTTCGGCGGGGTGTTCCGCTGCACCGCGGGGCTGCAGGCGAAGCACGGCAAGACGCGCGTGTTCGACACCCCGATCAGCGAATGCGGCATCATCGGCGCCGCGGTCGGCATGTGCGCCTATGGCCTCAGGCCGGTGCCCGAGATCCAGTTTGCCGACTACATCTATCCGGGGCTCGACCAACTGGTCAGCGAGGCGGCGCGGCTGCGCTACCGCTCGGCGGGCGAGTTCATCGCGCCGATGACCGTGCGCAGCCCGTTTGGTGGCGGCATCTTCGGCGGGCAGACCCACAGCCAGAGCCCGGAGGCGCTGTTCACCCACGTCGCCGGCCTCAAGACCGTGGTGCCGAGCACGCCGCACGACGCCAAGGGGCTGCTGATCGCCGCGATCGAGGACGACGATCCGGTGATCTTCTTCGAACCGAAGCGGATCTACAACGGCCCGTTCGACGGCTACTACGACCGCCCGACGCGACCGTGGAAGGAGCATCCCGACGCGCTGGTGCCGGAGGGCTACTATTCGATCCCGCTGGGCAAGGCGCGGATCGTGCGCGAGGGCAGTGCGCTGACCGTGCTCGCCTACGGGACCATGGTTCACGTGGCCGAAGCAGTGTGCCGCGAGAAGGGCGTCGATGCGGAGATCATCGACCTCAGGACGCTGGTGCCGCTCGACATCGAAGCGGTGGAAGCCTCTGTGGAAAAGACCGGCAAATGCATGGTCGTCCACGAGGCGACACGCACCTCCGGCTTCGGCGCGGAACTCGCCGCGCTGGTGCAGGAGCGCTGCTTCTACCACCTGGAGGCGCCGGTCGAGCGCGTGACCGGGTTCGACACCCCCTATCCGCACAGCCTCGAATGGGCCTATTTCCCGGGGCCGATCCGCGTCGGTGAGGGCATCGACCGGCTGCTGGAGGCCTGAGGGATGGGCAGGTTCGTGTTCCGGCTCCCCGATATCGGCGAGGGCATCGCCGAAGCCGAGATCGTCGCCTGGCACGTCAAGCCTGGCGACACGGTCGAGGAGGACGGCCGGCTGGCCGATCTGATGACCGACAAGGCCACGGTCGAGATGGAAAGCCCGGTCGCCGGCAAGGTGCTCGAAGTCGCGGGCGACGTCGGCGACGTGATCGCGATCGGGTCGCCGCTGGTGGTGCGCGAGACGGAGGGCGAGGTCGCCGAGGAGCGCGTCGCCGCGCCGGCGCCGGTGCCGCCTGCGGTCGAGGAACGGATCGAGGTCGAGACGCCCGACGCCAGCGATGTCGAGGACGCGATTGCCGCGGCCCCGCCGCCGCCCGCTCCACCGCCGCCCCCGCCGCCGCCTGCGCCGCCGCCGGAACCGAAGCCGGTTCGGGCGGAGGCCTCCGAGCGAAGCCATGCCAAGGTTCTCGCCAGTCCGGCGGTGCGTGCCCGGGCCCGGGAGCTGGGGATCGATCTTGCCGACGTGCACCCGGCCGAGGGCGGCCGCATCCGTCACGCCGACCTCGACACGTTCCTGTCCTACGGCGGCACCAGGGGCTACGCGGCCGCCGGCCGCACCGGCCGCGACGAGACGATCAAGGTCGTCGGCCTGAGGCGCCGCATCGCCGAGAACATGGCCGCCTCGAAGCGCAACATCCCGCACTTCGCCTATGTCGAGGAGTGCGACGTCACCGGGCTCGAGAAGGCGCGGAGCGACTTGAACGTCCATCGCGGCGACAAGCCCAAGCTCACCTTGCTGCCGCTGCTGATCACCGCGATCTGCCGCGCCTTGCCGAAGTACCCGATGCTCAACGCCCGTTACGACGACGAGGCCAACGTGGTCACCCGGCACGGCGCGGTGCACCTGGGCATGGCGACGATGACCGAGGCGGGCCTGATGGTGCCAGTGATCCGCGACGCGCAGACCAAGAACCTGTGGCAGCTCGCCGCCGAGATCCTGCGCCTGTCCGAAGCCGCGCGCGAGGGCAAGGCGAAGTCGGAGGAGCTCTCGGGCTCGACCTTCACGCTGACCTCGCTCGGCCCGCTCGGCGGGATCGCCTCGACCCCGGTGATCAACCGGCCCGAAGTGGCGATCCTCGCGCCGAACCGCATAGTCGAACGGCCGATGTTCGTCCCCGATGGGCTCGGCGGCGAACGGATCGAGAAGCGCAAGCTGATGAACCTGTCGATCAGTTGCGACCACCGGGTGGTCGACGGCTACGACGCCGCGGCTTTCGTGCAGGAAGTCAAACGGCTTATAGAGACCCCGGTGCTGTTGCTGGCCGACTGAGAGGGCGAGAGATGGCGCGCGACCCGCGCATCGACGAGAAGATCGCCAAGGCCGCCGCGTTCGCGCGGCCGATCCTCGACCATCTGCGGGCGCTGGTCCACCAGGCGGTTCCGGAGGCCGGCGAGGCCATCAAGTGGGGCATGCCGCACTTCACCTACAAGGGGAAGAACATCGCCGGCATGGCCGCGTTCAAGGAGCACTGCGCGTTCATGATCCACGGCGAAGGCCGGCAGGGCGACGCGGGTGAGGATGCCGGGATGGGCTCGTTCGGCAAGATCCGCTCGTTGGCCGACGTTCCGCCGGACGGTGACCTCATCGCCAAGCTGCGTGCAGCGCAGGCCCGGATCGACGCGGCCGGCACGGCGCTAAAGCCCAAGCCCGCGGCGCAGCGCCGTCCGGCGAGGACGATCGACGTTCCCGACGATTTCGCCGTGGCGCTCGCGGCCAATCCTGCCGCCGCGCAGGTCTTCGACGGCCTCGCGCCCTCCCACCGCTATGAATACCTCGAGTGGATCACCGAGGCGAAGCGCGACGAGACGCGCCGGCGGCGGATCGAGCAGGCGCTCGAGTGGCTCGCCGAAGGCAAGCGCCGAAACTGGAAGTACGAACGCTAGCGAACCACCGCGCGGTAGCTCAGGCGCCCTTCGCCGCGGCCGATGCGCCAGCGCAGGTGCGTGGCGCCGGGGGGGAACCGGTCGGGCTCGTCGAGGCGCCTCCAGTTGCGCCCGCCATCGGTCGACACTTCGAGCCTGCGAGTGCTCGCGCTCTCGATCGCGAGACTCGCCGGGATTCGGCTGACCGCCGTGAACCTGCCGTCGCCGCGCGCCTCCCAGCGCAAGATCGTGACGACGCGATCTCCGCGCACGACGCGCTCAGCGGGCGCGATGACGCGCGCGCCATCGCCGTCGACGGTCTCGACGTAGACCGCGCTCTCGACGGCAACGGGCTGTGCCGAAGCTGCGCTCGAAGCGAGCAGCGCCGCGCAAGCGATCGTCCCACGCATGGTAGTCCCCCAATCGCGCGGCCTGACGCCGCGGCGCCGTTTCCATGCGTCCGAAGCCGACAAAATATGGTTAACGCGAGCGGCGATCCGGGTCCGCGCCGGCGCTCGAAAGACGGCGAGGGAAGGGCGGTTGACAGCCCCGAGACGCTGCCCTAGGGGCGCGGCTCCCAAGCGGTGCAACGCCCGCCCAAACGTCTGGGTCCGCGGGTGTAGCTCAGTTGGTTAGAGCGCCGGCCTGTCACGCCGGAGGTCGCGGGTTCGAGCCCCGTCACTCGCGCCACTTGGGTTCCATCCCCTCGTTGAACGGTTCCAGCGACAGCTGCCACTGACGCGTGGGGACGGGCCACTTCCGGCCTCGTCCGGACAACCATGGCCGGTGCCGACGATTCTGCCGTTCGATGCCTTCGACCTGCGCCCCGACGAGGTGCGCCGCCGGTTCGACTGGGCCGTCCGGCAAGGCCATCCACGATGGTTGTGGCCCGAGACGCCGGTCGAGGCGTGGCAGATGGCGCTCGGGCAAATCGAAAGAGTCACGCGGCAGGTCCTGTCCGCAGAGAACGCCGGAGAGCGGCTTCGGGGACCGCCCGAGGCGCTGGGTGTTGCCGCATACACCAGCGGGATGGGACCGCAGCTCGGGGCCTGGCTGCGTCAGGGACTGATCGAGGCGCCGGCGGACATCGGGGCTATTCTCGAGCTCCATTTGCGGCACAACGCGCGCCGGATGGAGGCGATGGCCCGCCGCGCCCAGGCCCTCGTCGAAGCGCTCGCCGACGCGGGAGTGGCCGCGATGGTGTTCAAGGGAATGGACACGGCCTGGTCAATCTTCCCCGAGCCCGCCGTCCGGCCGCTGTCCGACATCGACCTGCTGGTCGATCCGGCACGAGAGCCGGCCGCGAGCGCCGTGCTGAGCCGCATGGGGTTCGTGCCTGGCCGTATCGGGCGCTTTCCGCCGGCCCGCAACTGGCGGATGGCCAACTCTCCGTCCGAGCCGCGGACTCTCGCCCTCGTCCATGCGGACGACCCCTGGTCGGTCGACCTGCAGACCTCGCTCGACCGCCGCTACTCGTACGGCGCCCCGGTGATCGAACTGGATCGGCTCCGGTCCGCCACCACGCTCGAACCCTGGCGGCTGTCGGCGAAAGCGGTCACGCTCGCCGACGAAGCACGCCTCGTCCATCTTGCCTGTCATGCCAGCTGCGGGCTCCAGAGCTTGTCGCTGCTGCGCCTGGTCGAGCTGGTCTTCGGGATCCGCGCCCGTCCCGTCGATTGGGCCGATTACATCGCGCTAGCCAAGCGGGCGCGTGCGTTGCCGATGACTTATCCCGCGCTTCGCCTCGCCGAGCACCTGGCTCCCGGCACCGTCCCGCGCGAGGTGCTCGACGCCTGCGAGAGAGAGGTTCCGCAGCCCGTTCGCCGGGTCATCGCGGAGCTCACGCCGGGCACCGCCCAGCGCGTGCTGCGCTGCTCGCTCGAGGAGCGTTTCATGTGGTCGCTGTCGCCGCTGCACAAGCTGACCCAGGCCTTGCGCGAGTTGCACCCGCCAGGCCTGACGTTCGGAGACCTGCCGGGCATCTACCGCGCACGCGCCTGGCGCCTCATCCGGGGGACCCTGACCCGTTAGGGTCCTATCAGCCCCAGCGGCCGGTCTCCATCCAGATGAGGAAGCGCCTGAGCGGCGCGAGCCAGATCACGCCGAGCACGAGGTAGACGAACGCCTGCCCCAGCGGTGGCAGCCGTTCGATCCATTGTGAAGCCCACACCACGCAAGCGGCATAGACGCCGAGCCCGAGCAGCAGCGCGAGGATACCGAGCGGGATCCTCAGCGTCGGCTTGTCGCGCATCAGAAAGGCCCGAGCACTCGCGTCGGGGTGACGATCGCGGTCAGGCGCATGTCGTGCAGCTCGGTCGGCAGTTCGGCGACCTCCTGCACGTCCCACGCCATGCCGACGGCGATCGTCTGGGGGTGCGCGGCCAGGTAGCGATCGTAGTATCCGCCGCCCTGGCCGAGCCGGTCGCCTTTGGCGGTAAAACCGACCAGCGGCATGAACAGCACCTCGGGCACCACCACCGGGGCGTCCATCCGCGGCTGGCGAAGGCCCCAGACCCCGGCCTCGAGGTCGGTTTCCTCGTAGGGGTCGGTGTGCCGGCGGAATTCCATCGGCTTGTCGAGCGTGGTCACCCGGGGAAGCGCGATCGGGTGGCCGCGCTCGAAGAAGAAGCGGATGTAGCCGCGCGACGGCGCCTCGCCCTCGTCGGAGCGGTAGAGCCCGATCGTCGCACCGGCGGGCACGAGATCGAGCACGGCGCCCGGCGGGCGGTTGAAGATCAATGCGCTGACTTCGGCTGGCAACGCGGCGGCGTGCTCGAGACGCTTGCGGCGCAAGTCTCCGCGCAGGCGCTTCTTGTGATCGGCGATATCGGACATGCGCGCCCTCTTGGTCAGGTTCGGGCGCAAGGGCAAGTGGCGGAACCACTATGGGTCGGTTGCCGGGAAATCCTCTGACGCCTCAACGTCAGGTGGGCGCCATATGCACCGGCCCTCGGGACGAACCCGCGAACCGGGCAGGGACAGCTCCCATGGATTGCTTATAGCCTCAGGGATATTCTGTCGGCTCGTGCCGAGCAGTCCCGCCGACACCTATCTAGGGTCTCGGGGCCCGAAGGGCAACTACCAGCCGCCGCCACCACCGCCGCCGCCTCCGCCGCCCGACGAGCCGCCGCCGCCGGAGCCGCTGCTCGAGCCGGGGGCGGTCGACGCCGAAGCGACGCTGCTGGCGAGCGAGGCACCGACGGTACCGGCGAAGCGCGAGGGGTTCGACCAGGCGTTGCTCGAGCCCGAGTACCAGCCGAACGTGCCGCTATCCCGGCGCGCAGGATCGGCCGAGGCGGCCGCGAGCACATCGGCGAACTTGTCGGCCCAGCGGTTCTCGACCCCGAGCGCGATCGCATAGGGCAGGAAGCGCTCGAACAGCTCGGGGGTCTTCGCGGGGGGATGGAGGGCTTCGAGCCGGTCTTCCTCGGTGATCGAGAGATACTGCTCGAAGCCGTCGATGCGATCCATCACCGCGCGGCCGTCGGTCGTCGGGGCCGCCATCCACGCGAACGCCGACAGGACCACGGGTAAAGCGACCAGCGGGGCGAACATCCACGCCCAGCTCGAGATGGGAACGGCCTGCGACAGGAGTCCGATCGACATGACGAGCAAGACAATGCTGCCAAGAACAGCGAGCGCCCCGAGTGCGAGCAGCGGCCACCCCTTGGCCTGGCGCCAGCGAAGCGCCAGCGCGAAGAGAGCCAGGGCCAGTCCCGCCGTGGGAACAGCGCGCTCGAACGAGGTCATGTAGAGATCGGTCCACGCGACGAGCGTGCCCACGAACAGCATCGCCGCGATCAGCACCAGGATGCCGACCCACGCCCAGCCGAGGTTGCGGGCGAACAGGCGGCCCTTGTAGGCGTCCTCGAGGGCGTCCTGCAGCGCCTTTCGCGCGGCGCCGAAGCGCGCATGGTTGGCGTCGTCCATCTCGATCGAATTGCTGCCGGTGAACAGCGCCGCCAGCATGTTCCGCTCCCCGCGCGGCAGATCGCTTTCACCCGGCGTGTGCACGAGAGTCGTCTTTGCGCGCCCGAACAAGGGCTTCTCGCCCTCGACCAGCTTGAGCTCGCCGCCCACGCCGCTCTCGACGATCGCCGCGGCGAAGCAGCGGTCGTCGAAGCCCATGCGCTTGACGTAGCGGACGGCGGCGGCCGACATGCCCTCGGGCGGAGCGAACCGGGGCACGACGGTGCCGGGAAGTGGACCGCGCCCGGCCCTTTTCCAGGCCATGAAATAGTATCCGAAGAGTGCGACCAGCGCCGCGACGACGCCGGCGACAGGCCCACGTTCCTGCATCGCCAGTTGAGCCGCGGTGGGCGGAGGCGGCTCGGCGACAACACCTTTGGGCCAGCGCACCGCGACCGTCAGGCCCTCGTACGGCTGGAGCGCCGCGGTCGTGCCGATGACGATCTCGCCCGGATGCTCCGATAGTACCGCCGCGTCGCCGCCGGTAGCGCCCTGCGGGCCGGTGTAGAACGCGCGTTCCGGACCGAACGGCACCGGTTCGGGCAGGCGGATGCGCGCCTCGGCGCGGTCGATCGGGAAGGCCCAGCCGTTGCCGGTCACGTTCCAGTAGAGTTCGTCGTAGCCTGCGAAGAAGCCGAGCTGGCGCGTCGTCCTGTAGCGGACGACGTAAGTGTGCTCGCCGTGGGGAAGGTAGACTTCCGCGTCGCCGATGCGCACGCGCACGCCGTTGCCAGCGCTCTCGAGGGCATAGGGCTCGCTCTGGCCATTGCGCTCGACGCTCTCGACGTCGAAGCCGACGCGAACGCGGCGGCCGTCGCGCTGGTAGGTGGTCGGGAAGTCGCGGTAGATTCCCCGGTTGATCTGGTAGCCTTCGACATTGACGCGGATCGTCTCTGTGACGTCCAGCGTGCCGTCGGCAAGCACCTCGATGTCGCTCCGCCACGACACGATCCGCTCGCCCTGCGGCACGAGCGGGACCTTGACGACGGACGGAAACGGGGCAGCGCTGCCGGGTGCAGGCAGCACGAGCGCCAGCGCCGCCACGAGCAGCGCGAGCAGCGACCTTGCGCCGCGGATCACCGGCTCAGGCCTTCGCCGTGCCGAACGCGACCTTCGGGACCTGCTGGATCGACGCGTCGCCGTCCTGGTAAAACTCGGCCTCGGCAAAGCCGAGCGGCCGAGCGAACAGGAGGTCGGGAAACGACTGGATACGCGTGTTGAGGTCGCGCACGGTCGCATTGTAGTAGCGCCGCGCGCTCTGCAGGTGGTCCTCGATCTCGCTCAGCTCCTCTTGCAGCTGGCGGAAATTGGCGTCGGCCTTGAGGTCAGGGTAGGCTTCGGCGACGGCCATGAGCCGCCCGAGCAGCGCGGAGAACGCATTGTCGGCGGCGGCCGTGGCAGCGACACCGCTTGCCGACGTCGCGTCGCCGCGATGCGCAATCACTTCATTGAGCGTGCCGCGTTCGTGCGCGGCGTAGCCTTCGACGGTGCTGACGAGGTTCGGGATGAGGTCGGCGCGGCGGCGGAGCTGCACGGTGATGCCGCTGAAGCCTTCGTTGACCAGAGCCCTGAGCCTGACGAGGCGGTTGTAAATCGACACGCCCCAGACGGCGATGACAACTACCAGGGCGGCGACAATGACAATTTCGAGCATGGGCCGGTTCCCCCTCTGGCCAGACTCATAGAGGCCCGAGCGCCGCCCGGAAAGGCGTGCCTAGCCGGTCCCCTCGAGTAGTTCCGCGACACGCTCCAACCGGCTCGCCAGCGCCTCGAGCGCGTCGCCGACCACCGGCGAGGGCCCGGCGGCCGGCGCGGACCCTCCAGAGCGGGCCTCATGCAGTTCGTCGGCCAACAGCAACGCCGCGAACAGCAGCGTGCGCGCCTCCGACTGCCCGGCGAGGTTGGCCATTCCCTGCAACTTGCCGTCGATCGCCCGGCCGAGCATCTCGATGTGCTGCTCTTCACCCGCGGCGCAGGCCACGGTGTAGTGCCGTCCGCCGATCGAGACGGTCACGTTGCTCACGGCTCGAGCGACCCGATCAGGCGGTCGAGGTCCGCCAGGGCGGCCGCCGTCTCCCGGCGCAGGGTCTCATACTTGCGAGAAACCTCCGGGTCGCCGCCAGCGGAGGTGGGGGCGCGCGACCCCGCCGCCGCCTCGATCCGGCTTGCCGCGGCCTCGATCCGGGCCAGCGCCTGCGCGATGCGATCCCCCGCCATGCTTGCAGGTCTAGGCGAAAGAGCATTTGCCAGCAAAGCGTTGGCTGTCGAAGCTGTGAATAAACCTTGGGGCCGCTTAAGGCCCCGGGGCCGGCGAGCGCCGCTTGACGCGGCGGCAGGCGTTTCCCAAGGAGCGCCCATCCGACTCGGGGGCGACTCTCGGCCCCGTTTCCACGTTGCCCGGAGCCTTGCTGCATGAGCCTCGATACCGCCCGTCTCGCGCCCATGGCGAACGCCATTCGCGCCCTGTCGATGGACGCGGTGCAGAAGGCGAACATCGGCCACCCGGGCATGCCGATGGGCATGGCCGATGTCGCCACCGTGCTGTTCTCCGAATTCCTCAAGTTCGATCCGGCCGATCCGCACTGGCCCGACCGCGACCGGTTCGTGCTCTCGGCCGGCCACGGCTCGATGCTGATCTACGCGCTGCTCCACCTGACCGGCTACGCCTCGCCGACGATGGACGACATCCGCAACTTCCGTCAGCTCGGCAGTCCCTGCGCAGGGCACCCGGAGAACTTCCTGATCGACGGCGTCGAGGCGACCACCGGTCCGCTCGGGCAGGGGCTGGCGATGGGCGTCGGCATGGCGATCGCCGAGCGGCACCTCAACGCCGTGTTCGGCAGCGAACTGGTCGACCACAAGACCTGGGTCATCGCTGGCGACGGCTGCCTGATGGAAGGGATCAACCACGAGGCGATCGGCCTCGCCGGGCATCTTGGGCTCAGCAACCTGATCGTGCTGTGGGACGACAACAAGGTCACCATCGACGGCCACACCGACCTCTCGACCAGCGAGGACATTCCGGCGCGCTACCGGGCGACCGGGTGGCACACGACCGAGTGCGACGGCCATGACGTCGCCGACGTGCGCCGCGCTCTGGCCGAGGCCGCGGCCGACCCGCGCCCCTCGCTGGTCGCCTGCCGCACGGTGATCGGCAAGGGCGCCCCCAACAAGCAGGGCACGAGCGCCGTGCACGGCAATCCGCTCGGCGCCGACGAAGTGGCCGCGGCGCGCGAGTACCTCGGCTGGACCGCCGAGCCGTTCGTCGTTCCGGCGGAGATTCTCGCCGACTGGCGCTCGCTCGGGGCGAAGGGCGCCGACGCCAACCGCGCCTGGCAGGCTCGTCTCGCGGCGTCGCCGCAGCGCGAAGCGTTCGAGGCGCGGCTCAAGCCGGTCGGCGAACTCGCCGGTCCGATCATGGCCCGGCACGTCGCCTCGCTGGCCCAGGACCCGCCGAAGGTCGCCTCGCGCAAGGCCTCGGAGATGGCGCTCGGTCCGCTGACCGAGGCCCTGCCGCAGCTGATCGGCGGCTCGGCCGACCTGACCGGCTCGAACAACACCAAGACCGCGGCTACCCAGCCGTTCACGCGCAACGACTACTCCGGCCGCTACATCTACTACGGCATCCGCGAGTTCGGGATGGCGGCGGCGATGAACGGCATGGCGCTGCACGGCGGCGTGGTGCCCTACGGCGGCACGTTCCTGATCTTCAGCGACTACGCGCGCAACGCGATCCGCCTGTCGGCGCTGCAGCGGGTGCAAGTCGTTTATGTGCTGACGCACGATTCGATCGGCCTCGGCGAGGATGGGCCGACGCACCAGCCGGTCGAGCAGGTCATGAGCCTGCGCCTGATCCCCAACCTCAACGTGTTCCGTCCGGCCGACGCGATCGAGACGGCCGAATGCTGGGCGCTTGCGCTGGCGACCCCCAGCACCCCCGCGGTGCTCGCGCTGTCGCGGCAGAACCTGCCGCCGGTGCGCAGCGACGGCGGCGCCGAGAACCGGTGCGCGAAGGGCGCCTATCGCCTGAAGGCGGCCGAGGCGTCGCGCCAGGTGGTGCTCGTCGCGACCGGCTCCGAGGTTGCGGTCGCGCTCGACTGTGCCAAGGAATTGGAGGCGCGGGGGATCGGCGCCGACATTGTCTCGATGCCCTGTGTCGAACTGTTCGACAAGCAGGACGCCGGGTTCCGCGCCGAGCTGCTTCCGTCCGATGTGCTCAAGGTTTCGATCGAGGCCGGCGTCACGCTCGGCTGGGAGCGCTACGTCGGCAACGACGGCCTGACGATCGGACTCGACCGCTTCGGCGCGTCGGCGCCGGCCGAGGTCCTGTTCAAGCACTTCGGCTTCTCGGCCGAGGCCATCGTTCCGCAAATTCTCAACAAACTAGGCAAGTAGCAGGAGTTCTTCCCATGGCGGTGAAGGTTGCGATCAACGGGTTCGGGCGTATCGGACGGCTCGTTGCACGGGCACTCCTCGAGCGCACCGACCACGATTTCGAGCTGGTCGCGATCAACGACCTGGCCGATCCGAAGTCTAACGCGCTGCTGTTCGCCTACGACAGCACCCACGGCCGCTTCCCCGGCACGGTCACCTCGGACGGCGACAGCATCCAGGTCAACGGCCGCGACATCGTGGTGACCAAGGAGCGCGACCCCGGCAAGCTGCCGCACAAGGACCTCGGCGTCGAGTTGGTGCTCGAGTGCACCGGGTTCTTCCAGTCGGACGAGGCCAGCCGGCCGCACCTCGCCGCGGGCGCCAAGCGGGTGCTGATCTCCGCTCCGGCGACCGGCGTGTCGAAGACGATCGTGTTCGGCGTCAACCAGGACACGCTGACCGCCGACGACCTGATCGTCTCGAACGCGAGTTGCACCACCAACTGCCTCGCGCCGGTCGCCAAGGTGCTGCACGACGCGGTCGGCATCGAGCGTGGCTTCATGACCACGATCCACAGCTACACCAACGACCAGCGCATGCTCGACCAGATCCACTCGGACCTGCGCCGCGCGCGCGCCGGTGCGCTCAACATGATCCCGACCACGACCCGCGCCGCCCGCGCGGTCGGTCTCGTGCTGCCCGAGCTCAAGGGCAAGCTCGACGGCTCCTCGGTGCGCGTGCCGACGCCGAACGTCAGCCTCGTCGATCTCGTGTTCACGCCCTCGCGCGACACCAGCAAGGACGAGCTCAACGCCGCGCTCAAGGCCGCGGCCGAGGGTGCGATGAAGGGGGTGCTCGACTACACCGACCAGCCCCTGGTCAGCTCGGACTTCAATCACCAGCCGGCCAGCTCGACCGTCGACAGCCTCGAGACCGCGGTCCTCGAGGGCAAGCTCGCGCGGGTCGTCTCATGGTACGACAACGAGTGGGGCTTCTCCAACCGGATGATCGACACCGCCGGGGTGATGGCGAAGTTCCTCTGACCATCCGTCATCCCGGCGAAAGCCGGGATCTCGTCCCGAAGCGCTACGCCGGTGGCATGCGGTCCCGGCG
>JAEZES010000126.1 GCA_023432995.1 Pseudomonadota bacterium | reverse complement strand
AGCAGGCCGACCGGGTCGAGCTCGCCGGCTGCGCGCTGCCGCTGGTCCGGCTGTGGCCCGGCAGCCCGGTGCTGGCGCTGCGCGCCGAATGGGCGCTGGCCCTCTATGGGGCAGACTGAGCGCGCCTCTTCCCTTTTGTCCGGTCCGGTTGCACAGCGCTGCGGATGGCCAGCGAGTCCCCTGCCGACCGCCAACGCATCCTGCTCGTCACCGGCATGCTCGGCGCCGGCAAGTCGACCGCCCTGCGCGCGCTCGAGGACCTCGGCTGGGAAGCCGTCGACAACTTCCCGATTCGCATGTTCAAGCGGCTCGTCGGCGAGGACACCGCGGGCCAGCCGCTGGCGATCGGGTTCGACTGCCGCACCCGCGGGTTCGTGCCCGACGACGTCATCGAGCGGGTCAAGAAGCTCCAGGAAAGCGCGTCGATGCTCGTCACCACGCTGTTCCTCGACTGCGCCGGCCACGAGCTCGAGCGGCGCTTCAACGAGACCCGCCGGCGGCACCACCTGGCGCAGGACCTGCCGGTCGCCGCGGGCATCGCTGCCGAGCGGGAACTGATGAGCCCGTTGCGGCGCTGGGCCGACGTGCTGATCGATACCACCAACTATTCGACCAACGACCTGCAGCAGCGCATCCGCGAGCTGTTCGCCGCGAACGCGACGCAGGGCCTGACGGTGACGGTCTCGAGCTTCGCCTTCTCGCGCGGCATGCCGCCGGTCGCCGACCTGGTGTTCGACATGCGCTATCTCGACAATCCGCACTGGGACCCCGAGCTGCGCGACCTCAGCGGGCTCGACGCGCCGGTCGGCGAGCACATCGAACGCGACCCGGCGTTCGCCTCGAGCTTCGCCCGGATCCGCGATCTGCTGCTCGACCTGCTGCCGCGCTACGCCGCGCAGGGGAAGAGCTACGTCAACATCGCGTTCGGCTGCACGGGCGGCCGGCACCGCTCGGTGTTCGTCGCCGAAAGGATTGCCGAGGCCTTGCGCGAGGGAGGGTTTTCGCCCACTGTGCTGCACCGCAACCTGGGGTCGCGAGCTGCCGACTTGCTTGAAGGGCCGCACCAGCCGTGACCTGTTCGACCTTCGACCGGACGTCCATTCTCGTCTTCCGTGCAGGCCCGCGATACGTGAGACTTTTCCCAGCATGATCGGCATGATCCTGGTTACCCACGGCCGTTTGGCCGAGGAATTCGTTCACGCGATGGAGCATGTGGTCGGCAAGCAGCCCGACGTCGCGACGGTATGCATCGGCCCGCAGGACGACATGGAGCAGCGTCGCAAGGACATCGCCAAGGCCATCAAGCAGGTCGATTCCGGCCAGGGCGCGGTGATCCTGACCGACCTGTTCGGCGGCACGCCGTCGAACCTCGCGATCTCGCTGCTCAAGGCCGGCAAGACCGAGGTCATCGCCGGGATCAACCTGCCGATGCTGATCCGGCTCGCCGGCGCGCGCAAGGACATGGATCTCGCCGCCGCGACCTCGGCCGCGCGCGACGCCGGGCGCAACTACATCACGATCGCCTCCGAGTTCCTCGGCCAGGTCGTCTAAGCAGGGAGGGGCGGCTTTGGGAGAGGCCAGCCGGGAAGTCATCATCGTCAACAAGCGCGGGTTGCACGCGCGCGCCAGCGCCAAGTTCGTCGCCGCCGTGGCCGGCATGGAGGGCTGCGACGTGCGCGTAGCCAAGGACGGGCACAGCGCCGCGGGCGGCTCGATCCTCGGCCTGATGATGCTCGGCGCCGCCAAGGGCGACGCCGTCGAGGTGACCGTCAAGGGCAAGGCGGCCGAGGAACGGCTGGCCGAGCTGGTGGCGATGGTCGAGGACGGCTTCGGCGAGGATTAGCCAGAGCCCGTGATCCCGGCGCCCGCCGTCATCCCGGCGCGAGCCGGGATCTCGGGAGGCAGGGCCCCGCCATGGAGCGAGGCAGGACGCTGGTGCAGCGCATGCGGCGCGAGGCCGCGGCTTTCGCCGGGCTGACGGGTCAGCTAACGCATCGTCATGCGACGCACGATCACCGGTTTTTCCAACCCGACGGTCAAGCTGCTGCGCTCCCTGCGCGACAAGAAGCACCGCCGGCGCGAACGCAAGTTCCTCGCCGAGGGACTGCGGCTGCTGACCGACGCGCGCGAAAACGGGCGCCTGCCCGAGATGCTGGTGATGGCCGAAGGCCGTGCGCCGCACCCGCTGCTCGACGCGCTCGAAGCCGAAGTCGAGGCCGCGGGCGGCGACGTGATCGAGACCCACGCCGAGATCCTCGCCAAGATCACCGGCAAGGCCAATCCGCAGGCCGTCGCCGGCGTGTTCGCCGAGTTCGACACTTCGCTCGCGGCGATCGACCGGGCGGCAGCGCCGATCTGGCTGGTCGCGCAGGCGCTGCGCGACCCCGGCAACCTCGGGACCATGCTGCGCACCGGCGACGCGGTCGGCGCGGGCGGGCTGATCCTGCTCGACGACAGCGCCGACCCGTTCTCGGTCGAGGCCGTCCGCGCGAGCATGGGCGCGATCTTCACCCAGCGCCTGGCGCAGGCCTCGTGGGACGAATTCCTCCCGTGGCTTCGCGCGGGCGACGGGCAGCTCGTCGCCGCCAGCCTGCGCGACGCGCAACCCTATCGCGAGGCGCCCTACGCCGCGCCCTGCTTCCTCCTCGTCGGCAACGAGAGCCGCGGCCTGCCCGAGGTGTACGAGGCGGCCTGCGACCTCCGGGTGACGATGCCGATGAAGGGCCGCGCGGACAGCCTCAACGCCGCCGTCGCGGCCGCGGTGCTGGCCTACGAGGTGCTGGCGAAGCTCGGAGGTTAATCCCCGGCCACGAAGCTGGTGATGCGCCAGCGGCCGTTGCGGCTCGAGGCGATCAGGCGATAGTCGATCACGCTGCGCAGGCTCGCGAGCGGCACGTAGGCGACGGTGCCGTCGGCCAGCTCGGCGCGCTGGCGCGGCGCCTCGGGATCGATCTCGGCGATCTCGACCAGGTCCCACGAGAGCGTGCCGGTCTGGCTGGCGGCGGAGTCCGGGCCGGCGTAGAGCGGCACGCGCTCGCCGGCGACGAGCCAGGCGGTGAACGGGTCGGCCTCGCCGAGATCCTGCTCGAAGTACCACGGCAGCGTGATGCCGCCCTGGTCGTTGGCCGCGCAGCCGAGCGCGAGCAGCGCCTCTAGCTCGGCCCACAGGTCCTGCGCCGGGTCGTCGAGCCGGCGGTGCAACTCGGCCTTGCCGCCGCCGCCGCCGAAATCGAGGCGGATGTCGTCGGCAGCGAGCGCGACCAGCACGTCGGCGTCGCGCGCCTTGACCGCGGCGGCCAGCATCTGGCGGAAGGT
>JAEZES010000122.1 GCA_023432995.1 Pseudomonadota bacterium | reverse complement strand
GGCTGACGATGCCCCCGCTGCCCCCGGCCGGCGCGCGCGACGAGGTCGGCGTCGGCGGCCTCGCCGAGGGCGCGACGCTGCCGCCGTGGCCGGCCCCGATCGACCGCTTCGCCGACTACACGCCGGTCACCGGCGAGATGCTGGCCGACCCGGCGCCGGAGAACTGGCTGACTTGGCGCCGCGCGCACAACGGCCACGGCTATTCGCCGCTGCGGCAGATCAACACCAGCAACGTCGGCGAACTGCGCGTGCGCTGGGCGCAGGCGCTGCCGCCCGGGGTCAACATGAACGAGCCGCTGGTGCGCGACGGGGTGCTCTACGTATTCGGCTACGGCGACAGCGTGCACGCGTTCGACGCCGCCGACGGGCGCAGCCTGTGGGTCTACCAGCGCCGCCTGCCGCAGGGCACGCCGCTGACCTCGAAGAAGACGCTCGCGCTGTGGGGCGACAAGCTGTTCACCGCGACCTCGGACAACCGCCTGGTCGCGCTCGACGCGCGCAGCGGGCGGCAGGTGTGGGACGTGCCGCTGACCGACCGGCCCGGGATGCGCGTGCCCGGCGGACCGCTGGCGGCCGACGGCGTGATCATGCAGGGCCTCGCCAGCCAGGCGCCGGGCGGCGGGCTGATCGTCGCCTTCGATGCCGAGAGCGGCGAGAAGCTGTGGGAGTTCGAGACGGTGGCCAAGCCCGGCCAGCCGGGCGGCGACAGCTGGAACGGCATCCCCGCCGACGAGCGCCGCGGCGGCTCGCAGTGGACCTCGGGCACGTACGACGCCGAGAGCGGGCTGGCGCTGTGGGGCGTCGCCCAGAGCTACGACACCGGCCCGCTGCGCGACCTCAAGCCGGGGATGAACAACGACGCGCTGTTCACCAACACCACGCTCGCGTTCGTGCCGCGCACCGGCGAGCTCAAGTGGTACTTCCAGCACATGAAGAACGACCAGTACGACCTCGACTGGGTGTTCGACCGGGTCATCGGCCGGGTGGAGATCGACGGCGAGCTGCGGCGGGTGGTGATCACCGGCGGCAAGGAAGGCCTGTTCGACGTGCTCGACGCCGACACCGGGCGCTACCTCAAGACGGTCGACATGGGGCTGCAGGACTTCATCGTCGCGATCGATCCGGAGACCGGCGACAAGACCCCCGACCCTGCCAAGCTCCCCGGGCGCGACCGGCCGCCGGTGTTCATGTGCCCGCACGCGGGCGGCGGGCGCAACTGGAGCCCGACCTCGTTCAACCCCAACAGCCGGCTGCTGTTCGTCAACGCGCGCGACATCTGCATGGAGCTGGTGCCGACCGCGGGCGGGTTCCTGACCAGCGGCGTCAACGTGCGCTACGCGCCGCGCCCCGGCAGCGACGGGACGCACGGCGTGCTGCAGGCGCTCGACATCGAATCGGGCGAAGTGGTGTGGGAGACGCGCCGCCGGCAGACGCCCGACATGGGCATCCTGACCACCGCCGGCGGGGTGCTGTTCACCGGCTGGATGGACCGCCAGGTGGTCGCCTACGACCAGGCGACCGGGCGCGAGCTGTGGAGCAGCGGGGTGACCGGCGTCCCCAACGCCTCGCCGATCACCTACGCGGTCGACGGCAAGCAGTACCTCGCGGTCGTCACCGGCCACGGCAACCCGCTGGCGTTCGGCGTCCCCGACGTGATCCCCGAAACGCAGTTGCCGCCGGTCAACAGCTCGGCGGTCTACGTGTTCGCGCTGCCCGACTGAGGCGGCCCGTCGCCCTGGTCTTCCGGCGGGGGCGGATCGACCGCCCTCTGGCCGGCCAGCAGGGCGCTGGCCAGGGCCGAAGTTGACACAGTTGACAGGGTCCGGGGAGTGAACGCAGCCGGCCCCGCGTCCGCCTCGTCGAGCAGCCGGTCGACCGTCTGGCAGACGCCGGCGAACCAGCCGTCCCACAGCGCCGCGCCCGCCCCGGCGGCGCGGCCACAGGCGGCGTCGAACTCCTCTTCGGTACCGCCGGGCTCGACCCGCTCGGCCATCCTCGCCACGGCGGCGTCGCGGCTCAGCGGCAGCTCGCCCCCGGCCTGCGCGAGCGCTTCGGGGATCGGCTGCCCGGCGATGCAGGCGAGCAGCTCGTCGAACCGCCCGGCGTCCTCGAGCGCGCCCTCGTCCTCGGCCAGCTTGTCGAGCCGCAGCATGTGCGCCAGCAGCAGGCGGCTGTCGTAGCGCCGCTGGGTGCCGCGCAGCTCGCCGCGATACCAGATCTGTTCCTCGACCCCCTCGATCGCCCGCGTGCCGAGCACCTCGCCGACGATCGGCCGCGCCTGCAGCTGCGCCGCCGCCCAGGCGCGCGCGAACAGCGGGTCGCGCCGTCGCAGGCGATAGGCCGCCTCGGCGCTCAGGCCGACACGGGCGCAGGCGGCGCGGACGTTGCCGTCCTGCGCCAGCGCTTCGAGGAACTGCACCTTGCGCGCCGGGGTCCAGCCGTCGTGGCGCGTGGGGGCGATGGTGGTTGACATGTCCATGATCCGCGGCCTCCTGCGAGAACAAAACGCGAATCGCCTTATTATGCATGAGTGGGCATGTAGGACAGCGGATTCTTTGCGCGAGCGCGGGGAGAAAGGTCCGCTTCGGGTGGATAGCGGACGCCCCGCTTCGCCGGTATGGTCGCCTGATGGGTTTGGCGCGTGACCGCATTCGACTTCGCAGGGAACTCGGCGCGCGCTGGGAGGCAGTTGGTCATTTGCTCGTTGATGGCGATTATCTCGGGTTCAATCGATCCGATTACTTCGGGGCGATCTCGAATTATGAAAAGGCCTGGCAGCTTCTATATACTCCTTGGCAGCGCCGGACGGGCGGGGCTGATATCCTCGAAGGAATTGCCAACTTTGCCGTCCTCTCCGATGATCCTGATTTGGCCAAAACGACGCTAGAGAGCCTTCGGCCCCGCGTGGCTGAGATCGCAAGTGCGTCGCTGAAAGCAGCCTGCGCCAAGCTTGCCGTCCTGGCAGACGAAAGCACGCATGAGCGGCGGTCCTGAACGTCCGCAATGGGTCGTGAGCAGACCGACCGTTGAGGGTGGGAAGCGGACATTCGTCGCGCCCTAACCGTTCCGCTTTCTGCGCTTCCGTTCACGGTCTCGTCGCGCGGCTGCGGCGGTGGCGCTCTCGGTTGTCCAATAGTCCTTTGCGAGTTTGAACTTCCCCTGGCGGTCATATTGTCGATCGCCTTCGCGCGATAGCTTCCGAAGCCAAACGGCCCCTCGCCAACCAAAGAGCACAGTCCAAAAGGCGCTCCAAACGGCGGCGATGACGATGGCGACAGCTTGAGACTTGAAGAAGAGAGCTACGAACCAAGGGCAGATCGCGACAAGCGGACCGGAAAATCTCGCGTTAAGCGTCTCCCATTCGCGGTCGATCCATCTGATTATAGCGGCGAACATATGGCCAGTGTCGTCGATGGCGTGAACGTCCGCAATGGGTCGTTTGCAGACCGGCAGTTACGGGTGGAAAGCCGCCCTTCAGCGCAGTGGCAACCAGCGCTCCGAGTCATGGGGAATGTTGCTTGGTCCGCCAGCATGATGTCCATCGGCTCGGTATGCGAAGGACTCGGTGTCCGTCAGAATGATCCATTGCTCGTCCGTCGGATCGTCTCCGTAAGGCCAAGTTTCGATTGCTCCGCCAAGGTCAAAGGTGAAGATGGAACGCCCATCATCAGGAGCAACACGGAGGTCGATCGACTTCTGAGCGTTCAGAGTGGCGGTGGCCCGCGCTATGACCTGACCGTCGTCCTCACTCCAGGCCAGTTGTGCCCCGTCCTGAAGTGCCCGCCAGTGACAGCAGTATATCCATAGGTGCCACCGCCCATGGACGTAGGCAAATCTCCGCAAGCCTTTCCGAGGCGATTTCCGCTCGGTCACTTCCAGCTTGGGTGGACCAAACTCGAACGTAAGGAAGCTGCCGTGGCCCTGCTTGACGCCCCAAGCAGGCAAGCCGAGCATCGGTTCGATAAAGGTCCTCAGAGGCGTTGGACACGTTGAGGTGCTATTCACGAGGCGATGATCGCACCGCCGCTGAATGTCGGCAATGGGTCGCGTGCAGACCGACCGCTTACGGAGCGCCGAGATGCACGCCTATTGACGGCGGAAGGGGGTGGAAAGCGGACGTTCGAGCGCGGCGGTTCAATGGCCGCTTTGGCCGTCCGGCCGGCGGCCATTCGATATCGAGGGCGATCGGCGGCTCAATAGGCTTCGAGTGACCGCATTGCGCGGACCTTACGGCCGCGATGCCGCCGCGGGCAAAGCCGTGGCGAACTCGCGGTACTTCTCGTTGTCCATGAAGTGCATCTCCGCAACATCCAGAGCGCTGATCAGGCCGAGCACCATCGCCGAGAACGCGTATCCGGCATCGGCTTCGGGCGCGAACTCCAGCTTTGCCTTGGGCTCGAGGCTGGCGGCCTGCTCGAGCGTCGCCCGAAGCGCGGCGGGGGCTATTTCGCGACCGTTCCACAGAATCCTGTCCTGCGCGGTGAGCACGATCCTGTTCACGGCCTCCGGCCGGTCCGCAACCGGGACCGGCAGCCCGAAGTAGGCCATATGCGCGGCCTGCGGACGGCCGCCGGCCGCAGCGCCGGTGGAGACGAATCCCACTGTCGGATAGCCCGCGACCTGCACGTTGTAGATCGTTCCCGCGATGCAGCGCCAAGGGGCGTTGGCGTCGCCCCAGATATGGGCTGCGGGAATTCTTTCGGGCGTCTTGGTGAGCGCTTCGACGCCGCCGGCGGCCCGCACAACCTCGGCCAGATGCGCGAATGCCCGGTCGTAAAGCTCCGAATTGCCAACCGGCTGCGCGTCCGCGAGAAAGACCCGGCATGCGCCGCCGCGAGACGCTCCGGCAAAACCCGGATCGCCCGGGCTCCGGCCGGCGGCGTCGGTTGAGGTCACAATCACCGACAGGTTTTCGGCCGCGTTCGGGGGTTCGGCCGCATCGGATGCAGGGAGGTTCAGCCATGCCGGGACGGGCGCGGCCTGCGCGCCGGCCTGACCGGATGGCGCGACCGCGAGTGCGGTGGCGGCAAGCGTTGCCGCGAAAGGAACGAGCGCGGCAACGGCGCGATAAGGCACCCTGGCCGTGCTGCCGATGACGCGTGAGATGTGGACGTCAGTCATTGGGACTTACTCCTTGGCACCATACGGTTCGCAACGCTTTCCCGGCTACTTGCCGGCGTGGCATCGGCGGGACTCTCGCCGCCGGCCGAGGCCCGATGGCTCGTCAGCGGCTTCGTCTTCGACAGGGCATCGGGCGGCACGCGAAGTTCGAACACGATCAGTTCGGCATCGCCGCCAGACGGGACCGACGCAGCTGCCGAGGAAGCGAGCGCCGGATGCGCCAACTGCAAGCTCATCAGCGGCACGGTCAGGGCGGCAGCGACGACGCCCATCGCGGCCGCCCAGCCCGTTCCGCCGGCTGACCGGTTCAAGCTGCGATCGAGCACCCGCCGGACACGCTGGGCGAGCGAGTCTGCCGCCGGCGCGACGCCATGGGCTCCGGGCAGCAGGCCGTTGCTTTGCCGGCGGGCGGCGCTGAGCAGCAAATTCGCATAAGCCGTGTCCTCGACCTCCGCGGCCAGCACGGCGTCGTCAGCGGCTTCCTCGCGCAGCTGGTGCGCCTCTCGTGCCAACAACCAGGCCAAGGGATTGAACCAGAACATCGCCACGCTGATGCGCGCCAGCACCAGCTTGGCCCAGTCCGCCTGCGTGACATGCGCGAGCTCGTGCGCCACGATGGCGTCCGCGTCGGCGCGGGCCGCGACGGCATCGGTGTTGAGCAGGATCTTGGGCTGCAGTCCCCCCCAGCTTAGCGGCGAAGAAATCTCGGGGCTGGCCAGCAATGCGATGTTCTTCGTGATTCCAGTCCGCTGTCGGGCCCGGGCCAGGGCCTGGAACCAGTGTTCGTCGGTCACGGAGCGAGCCCTTGCGGTCAGCAACACCAGCCGAACCAGCGACAGCAGCATGAGGGCGACAAGGAACAGGGCAACCACCGCATAGGCCAAGAGCAGCCCGTCCGCTGCCGCCTGCGCCCAAGGCGCCTCCGCGGCCTGGGCACGGGCTGCAGGCGCGAAAGGCGCGATCCACGCGGCGGCGGAGCTTGCGGTCGCGGGTTCCGGCACGCCGAAGGCCGCAACTTCGAGCGGCGGAAACAGCATCGATCCGAGCGGCAGTGCGGCGAGCACCGCCAGGCCGAGATGCGCGATGAAGCTCCGATCCGCAGCCGAGCGGCGGCGCATGAACCGCAACGCCAGCAAGGTCCCCCCGGCGACAGCGACCGACTTCGCGGCAAAGAGGACGATCATCGCTCGCCCCCCTTGCGTCTGGCGGCGCGGGCCTGGGCGATCAGCGCTTCGAGTTCGTCGAGCTCGGCCTCGTCAAGCCGCTCGGACATGCCGAGCAGCGCCGTCGCGGCCCCCGCCGGGGAACCGCGGAAGAACACCCGCACGAGGTCCTTGAGCGCGGTCTTGCGCGCCTGACTGTCAGGCACGGCGGGTCGGTAGAGATATCCTTTCGGGCTGTCGGTGCGGCGAACGAAACCCTTGTGCTCGAGCCGGCTCAGCATCGTCCGGACGGCCGAGCCGCTGGGCTGCCCTGGTAACGCCGCCGAGAGGTCCGCCGCCGTGAGCTCGCCCCTCTCGTAGAGCAGGTCGACGATCTCGCGTTCGCGGGGCGGCAGCTTCTTCAGCATCGGGCCCTCTATCCAGTTGCTACATTTGTAGCGTGCCACAAATGTAGCGCATATGCAACGGGGATTCGGGGGGCACCGTGAACGGGCACGAAGCGGACATTGCAGCGATGCGGTTCGAATGTCGGCAAGGGGGCGTGTGCAGACCGGCCGCACCGACGACCAGGAGCGGACCGACCGCTAACCGGCGGTGAGAGGCGTCAGGGCGCATGCGAACGGCACCGACGGGTGGTGGGAAGCAGACATTAGCCGCGTGCCTTCACCTCACCCCGGGGCAGTCATCATCCGCCCACTCGACGGTCGTGTCGTAGACCGTCCGCCCTCTCGTGTGGTCCACGGCCAGTGCGCCGTTTTGATGCTCTGAGCAAACGACATAGGCTGCGGCCCCCACCGCTAGGCCGTTTGCTTTGGATAACTCGGCAGCGGCCTTCGTATCCTGCGCTGAAACGAGGCGGAGGCCGGTCACCATCGCCTCTACTTGTGAAGGAGGTATCGTGAAGCGAAGCGTCTGCTGGTTGGTGTCCAAGTCGTGCGACTCACTGATGGCGCGGGCACTCGCAGGGACGAAAGCCGGAACCCATCCCCTCTCGATAGCTCCGGCACGCTGTGCCTCAGCGTAGGTTGCATAGGTCTCGTCAACCTGATCGCTGCATCCCGCCAGCAACAGGAGCAGGACCGTAGTTGTTGGGCTTCTCATGGCGACAGCATCACTGAACAGGCGAATGTCCGCAATGGGTCGTTTGCAGACCGGCAGTTACGGGTGAAGTGCGGACATTCGAGCTACGCTCGAAGCGCAGCAACCGACGGCTCTGTGTCAGGGGGACCACCACCGTATGGTACCTCCTGATAATGCGAGAACTGCATCGTGTACTCGGCACGACCCCGGCTGAGCGAGTGCAGGTCGTCGTCGAAGTCGAATAGGGTAGCGAGTGGCACCATCGCCTCGACAACCTGCGAGTCCCCGCGCCTGTCCGTGCCCTGGATCTGTCCGCGCCGGGAGTTGAGGTCGCCGATCACGTCGCCCATGAACTCCTCAGGCGTCACCACTTCGACCTTCATGACCGGTTCGAGCAGCTTGGTGCCGGACTTCTGGGCTCCATCGCGCATAGCGCCTCGGCCGGCGATCTCGAACGCCAGCGCTGAAGAGTCCAAGTCATGATATTTGCCGTCGAGCAGCTCGATGCTGAAGTCGATGATCGGGAAGCCGAACAGCGATCCGGTGGCGGCGGCGGTCTCGCGCATGCCCTTTTCGACCGCCGGAATGTACTCCTGCGGGAGGTTGCCGCTCTGGACCGAGGAAACGAACACGATGCCTTGCCCCGGTTCGCCCGGCTGAAGTTTGACCTTGATCTCGGCGAACTGGCCCGACCCACCCAACTGCACCTTGTGCGTGTAGGTCAGCTCGACGGGCCGCCCGAGGCCCTCGCGGTACCCTACCTGTGCGTGCGGCAAGTCGTTCATGCACAGAAGCTAGCGATCTCACCAATGTGCGCAACGGGTCGGATGCCGCGACTTCGGGACCAAAGAAAAAGGCCGCCCCGAAGGGCGGCCTTTCTCCTCGCGCCGGCAAGGACCGGCTTCAGCTCAGTAGAAGATGCCGAGCGTGAAGCCGATCGCGCGGCCGAAGAACACCACCAGCAACCAGAACACCAGCGACAGGGCGCCGGCCAGCTTGGCCGCGAACGGCACCGAGGGATCGAGGTCCCAGTGCTCGACCGTGCGGTAGGTGAAGAAGTGGAAGTACATCATGTTGAGCCCCGCGAGGGCCAGCATGACCATCTTCCACAGGAAGTACGGGTTGATCACGTAGCTGGTCGCCTTGCTGACGAACAGCAGGCCGCCGGAGATCGCGGCGAGCACGAAGGCGCCCCACACCCACGGCAGCGTGTCCTTGCTGAGCTTGGTCACGGCCAGCGCGCGCGAGCCGACGCCGATCAGGCGCAGGTCGACGATGGCGATCATGCCGAGCACGGTGACCAGCGCGATCACGTGGATCGTCTCGATGGTCGGGAACATCCAGGTCGACTCGGCGATGGTGATGCCGAGGTTGGAGTACTCGATCGATTCCCAGATGTTGGTCGGTTCAGGATACAGCGACATCTAAAGCCCCCTCAGCCCGGATTGTAGGCGATCCAGCGCCCACCGGTCATGATCATGCACCACAGGATGACGAGGACGATGCCGGCGGTCTTGGCGCCGGCGGACGCTTCCTGCGTGCCCGAAAAGCGCTTCGCCACGCCCTTGTGGAACCAGATGGTGAACAGGATGGCGATCACGAACAGGCCCATCTTGATCCAGAAGACCCCGTTGATGAACTCGCGGATCGGCTCGCCGATGATCATCAGCGTGCCCGACAGGACCAGCACCAGCAGGGCCCACCAGACCACCCGCAGGTAGCGCGCCGTCGTCTCCTCGAGCGTGCTGCTGCCGGCCAGCTTGAGCATCCGCGCGTTGATCATCAGGATCGACGCGAAGGAGGCCGCGATGGCCAGGATGTGGATCACCTGGAAGATCGGGATCGCCCAGAAGTGCTCCCCGATCCACAGCGTCGCGCCCGATTCCGAAATGGCCAGAGCCAGGTCGTTCAGCGGCGTGTTTCGCAGCCACTCGGTAAAGTAGAATAGCAAGTCGCCCATCAGAGAACTCTCTTCCCCTGTCTCTTCCGCCGGAGCCGCCGGCGCCGGGATGGATCCCCGACGGACCGGCATGCGCAACCAACGCACAGTTGCCGAGTTAATTACCGTAACCGCGGCGGTTACACCGAGTTACCGGGGCAATCGGCCGCCTGCTTTGACGCGGCGCAATCGCTAGCGCTCCCAACGCCTCCCGCCAAGCCCCGTCAAGGCCTATTTGATTGACAATGTCCGACCTGTCGCACGGCGCGACGGCGAATCCCTCGGAACCCTCCGACAGCGGCAGGGCTGACGATACAAAATGCGACAAACAACGACCAACCGGCGCACGTCTGACCATTGTCAAAGCCGGTCGCGGACCCTAGGACATAATCAACGACGAGGCCGCTCGCCCATGACGGGGCCGGCGGTCCGCCAGAACGGTCGGGAGGGTATGCGATGCGGGTCGCCCGGGGCCTCAGGCTCGCGACGTCTTTGTTGATTGCCGCGAGCGGAACCGCGATCGCGCAGGATTCGATTCCCGACGGCGAGTGGCGGACGATCAACCGCGACGCCGCCGCCACCCGCTTCTCGCCGCTGACCCAGATCAACAAGAGCAACGTCGCCCAGCTGACCGAGGCGTGGAACTATCCGTTCCGCTCGTTCAACACCGCGGTGCCGATCGTGATCGACGGGACGATGTACCTGCCCGCCGGCAACCGGGTGGTCGCGCTCGACGGCGACACCGGCCAGGAGAAGTGGACTTTCACCATTCCGCCGGGTGCGCCGGCGCGGGGCACTTCTGCGGGCGCCGCCGGCCAGCCGCGCAACGCCTCGACTCGCGGGGTCAGCTACTGGCCGGGCGATGCCCGGACGCCGGCGCGGATCCTGTTCATGGCCGGCTCGTCGATGTTCTCGCTCGACGCCGAAACCGGCCAGCCGTCCGCCGGTTTCGGCGAGGGCGGCTCGATCGACGTCGGGACTGCCTACGGCGGCACGCCGACGATCGCCGAGGACGTCGCCATCATCGGCGCCGCGACGCTCGAGAACCAGCCCGGCGATCCCGGCAACACCCGCGCGTTCGACGTGCGCACCGGGCGCAAGCTGTGGGAATTCAGCTCGGTCGCCCAGCCCGGCACCCCCGGCAACGAGACCTGGGGCAACGGCTGGAAGGGCCGCTCGGGGACCAACATGTGGGCCTTCTCGGCCCCGGTCGACCTCGAGCAGGGGATCGTGATCGTCCCGCTCGGCTCGCCGGCGCCCAACTACTGGGGCGGCGAGCGGCCGGGCGCGAACCTGTTCGGCAACTCGCTGGTCGCGCTCGATTACAAGACCGGCGAGTACAAGTGGCACTTCCAGACCGTGCACCACGACATCTGGGACGTCGACCAGCCGACCGCGGGCGCGCTGCTCGAGGTCGACGGCCGCCCGGTGATCGCCTCGATCAACAAGACCAGCCTGTTCTTCGTCATCGACCGCGAGACCGGCGAACCGCACCTGCCGGTCGAGGAACGGCCGGTGCCGGCGGGCGACGTGCCGGGCGAATACTACCACCCGACCCAGCCGATCCCGGTCAACACCCCGCCGCTCAGCCGGGTGTCGCTGACTTACGACGACATCGTCGATGCCGAGGACACTACGCCCGAGCACGCCGCGGCCTGCCGCGAGATGTGGGACAAGGCCGGCGGTTACCTCAACTACGGCATCTACACGCCGTTCTTCTTCAAGGCGGCGGGCGCCCCGCCGCGCTCGACGATCCAGCTTCCCGGCGGCACCGGCGGGGTCAACTGGGGCGGACCGGCGGCCGACCCGACGACCGGGCTGGTCTACGTCAACGCGCAGGACACCTCGCTGGTCGGCTGGGTCGAGCGCAAGGAAACCACCGAGAGCTACAGCTTCGACGCGAACAGCTCGGACCAGCCGTACGACCGCGCGAGCGTCAACGGCAAGGGCCCGTTCTTCTCGTTCAGCGCGCCGCTCTCGGGCCAGTACGACGAGCAGGGCCGGCCGCAAGGGCCGCAAGCGCCGTGCTACAAACCGCCGTGGGGCGAGCTGGTCGCGGTCGACGCGAAGACCGGCGCGATCCGCTGGTCGGTCCCGCTCGGCGTGATCGACGAACTGCCCGAAGGCAAGCGGCTGGTCGGCAATTCCGGCAGCGCCGGACCGACGGTGACCGCCGGCGGCCTGGTGTTCGTCGGCGCGACCAACGATCGCCGCTTCCGCGCCTTCGACGCGGCAACCGGACAGCAGTTGTGGGAGACCCAGCTGCGCGCTAACGCCAACGCCAATCCGATGACCTATCGGGGCCGCAGCGGCAAACAATATGTCGCCATCAATGCCGGTGGCACAATCATCACGTATTCGCTATCCCGCTAGGGGTACCCAAAAGAGAGAGGTTATTGGGGAATGAAACAACTTTCCATTCTCGCAGCCACGGCCGCGGCGCTCATGATGACGGCAAGCGTCCCCGCGCTTGCGCAGGCGGGCACCCAGCAGCCGGCGCGCATCGACGGCAAGCCGAACCTGAACGGCATCTGGCAGGCGATGAACACCGCCAACTGGAACCTCGAGCCGCACGCCGCGGGCCCGAACCCGGTGGCCGACCGCCAGGTCGGCGCGACCGGGGCGATCCCGGCCGGGCTCGGCGTGGTCGAGGGCGGCAAGATTCCCTACAAGCCCGAGGCGCTCGAGCGGCTCAAGCAGCACCGTGAGCACCTGATCAGCTACGATCCGGAAGCCGCCTGCTACCTGCCCGGCATTCCGCGCGCGACCTACCTGCCCTACCCGTTCCAGATCGTGCAGGGCGGCAACGACGACATCCTGATGGTTTACGAGTACGCCAACGCCAACCGCGTGATCGAGATGCGCGATGTCGAGATCCCGCCGATCGACACCTGGATGGGCACCTCGTACGGCCGCTGGGACGGCGACACGCTGGAGGTCGTCACGCTGTCGCAGGGCCCCGGCGAGGTCAAGCTGCCGGGCGGGGTGATGGAGCCCAACGGGGTGACCTGGCTCGACCGGGCCGGCAACTACCTGTCGCACACCGCGACGGTGACCGAGCGCTTTACCAAGGTGGGCGACAACCACATCCAGTACAGCGCTACGATCGAAGATCCGGAGCTCTATACCCAGCCCTGGACCATTTCGATGCCGCTTTACCGGCGAATGGAACCTAACGCGCAGTTGCTGGAGTTCCGTTGCGTTCCGTTCAGCGAGCAGCTGCTATACGGCGACCTGCTCGAGGAAGGATCCGAACCTTCCCAATAACCTAAACAGTGACCCGCATTTAGAGACACCGAGGAGTACGAAGCGATGAAGATGAAGAAGTGGACCGCTGCCGCGATCGGCGCGGTGCTCGCAGCGAGCGCCGGCGGCGCCGCTGTCGCGCACCACTCGTTCGCGACGGAGTTCGACCGCAACAAGCCGATCCGGCTCGAAGGCAAGGTCGTCAAGTTCGAGTGGGTTAACCCGCACTCGTGGATTCACCTGCGCGTAGCCGACGGCACGACCTGGCGCGTCGAGGGCGGCGCTCCGAGCGCGCTGCTGCGTCGCGGCTGGAACAGGAACTCGCTGCCGGCCGGCACCGACATCATCGTCGACGCGTTCCGCGCGCGCGATGGCGACACCCGGGCCTCGGCGGCGGAAATCCGCTTCCCGAACGGCCGCGAGCTGTCGCTCGGCAACCCGACGACCGAGGCGGTCGCCGCGGCCGCGCGTCGCGCCAGCGGCAACTAAGCCGCATTTCGGTCGCTTCCGGCGATACACGGGGGGGTTCGCGGCCAGGCCGCGAGCCCCCTTTTCGTGCCCGTGCGCCGGTCGAATCGGTCGCGCAGCCGACCGCAAGTAGCGGAACAAAACGGGCTTTGTGCCGTTGGTGGCCGGGCCAGAAGGGGTAACCATGCGGGGTCGACGGAAATGAGCGCAGTCCTGCTGGTCGAAGACGAACTGCTGGTGCGCGAACTCGCCTCGGAAGACCTGCGCGACGTCGGGTTCGAGGTAACCGCGGCCAACGACGGCGACGAGGCGCTCGGCTACCTGCGCGAGGGCCGGCAATTCGACCTGCTGTTCACCGATATCCGCATGCCGGGCGCGACCGACGGCTGGGAGCTGGCGCGCGCGGCGCGCCGGCTGCTTCCCGAAATCCGCGTGATCTACGCCACCGGCCTCGGCGACGCGGCGAACGGCCTGACCGAAGGCGAGCGCTACGTGCGCAAGCCCTATAGCCTGTCGGAATTGCACAAGGTGCTGATGCAATTGGGATTCGAGGAAGGCGGCAGCGCGTAGCCCACCCGCGCCCCGGCGCCAGCCCGCCGGGAACCTGTGGCGCCCTCGTGGCTTGTAGGTCGAGGGGGGGCGTGGGCGCGCCACCCGCAAGGGAGGGGCGTGTGAATCTCCAGACCCAGGTCGAATTCTCGCGAAGCCGACGCGAACTGATCTTCGCGTTGCGCAAGCTCCGGCAAGGCGATTTTTCGGTCAGGCTGCCTGAAGACGGGACCGATGCCGACATCGAGCTGGCGATGCTGTTCAACGAGGTCGTCTCGCTCAACCAGCAGATGACCGGCGAGTTCGAGCGCCTGTCGCGCGTGGTCGGCAAGGAAGGCAAGATCGGCCACCGGGCCAAGGTCACCGGCGCGACCGGCGGCTGGGAAACCAAGCTGCGCGCGATCAACGAGCTGATCGACGACATGGTCCAGCCGACGGTCGAGGTCGCGCGCGTGATCGGCGCGGTCGCAAAGGGCGACCTGTCGCAGACCATGTCGGTCGAAATCGAGGGACGCCAGCTCAAGGGCGAGTTCCTGCGCATCGGCAAGGTGGTCAACACCATGGTCGAGCAGCTCGCCAGCTTCACCTCGGAAGTCACGCGCGTGGCGCGCGAGGTCGGCACCGAGGGCAAGCTCGGCGGCCAGGCCAATGTGAAGGGCGTCGCCGGCACCTGGAAGGACCTCACCGACAATGTGAACGCCATGGCGACGAACCTGACCTCGCAGGTGCGCAACATCGCCGAGGTCACGACCGCGGTCGCCAAGGGCGACCTGTCCAAGAAGATCACGGTGGACGTGAAGGGCGAGATCCTCGAGCTCAAGAACACCATCAACACGATGGTCGACCAGCTCAATTCCTTCGCCTCGGAAGTGACTCGCGTGGCGCGCGAAGTGGGCACCGAGGGCAAGCTCGGCGGCCAGGCCAAGGTGGAAGGCGTCGGCGGCACCTGGGCCGACCTCACCGACAATGTGAACCTGATGGCCGCGAACCTGACCGGCCAGGTGCGCAACATCGCCGAGGTGACGACCGCGGTGGCGTCGGGCGATCTGTCGAAGAAGATCACCGTCGACGTGAAGGGCGAGATCCTCGAGCTCAAGAACACCGTCAACACCATGGTGGACCAGCTCAACTCATTCGCTTCGGAAGTGACGCGCGTCGCGCGCGAGCCGCGTGACCTGCTCGGCAAACGAGCTCAGCTGGTCGACCATGATGTTGACGGTGTTCTTGAGCTCGAGGATCTCGCCCTTCGCGTCGACGGTGATCTTTCGCGTCAGGTCACCGCGCGCGCCACATCGGCGATGTAGCGCACCTGGATCGTGAGGGTGTCGGCCATCGAGTTGACGTTGTCGGTCAGCTCCTTCCAGATGCCCGAGACGTCCTTCACCTCGGCCTGCACGCCGAGCGTCCCCTCGGT
>JAEZES010000264.1 GCA_023432995.1 Pseudomonadota bacterium | reverse complement strand
GCGCTGCGCAGTGGCGCGACACGATCCGCAGCCTGCGCGGCGTCGAGGCGCGGGCCGCGTTCGCCGCGCTGCTGCCCGACCTGCTCGAGGCCCTGGCTTCGGCCCCCGAGCCCGATCATGCGCTGGCCCGGTGGGAGATGCTGCTCTCGCGACTGCCCTCCGCGGTCAACCTGTTTCGCCTGTTCGAGCAGCGCCCGGGCCTGCTCGAGGTGGTGCTCCGCGTGCTCGCGCTGGCTGGCCCGCTGGCCGACGAGTTGGCCCGCCGTCCCGAGCTGCTCGACCGGCTGATCGACAGCACCGCGCTCGATCTGCCCGGCACGGTCGACTGGCTCGCCGCGCGCATGCGGCGGAGCGAGCCCGACGACGATTACGAACGGCGACTCGACCGCATCCGCAAGGTCGTCGGCGAGGAGCGGTTCGCGCTCGGCGTGCAACTGATCGAGGCGCGGCACGACCCGCTGGCGATCGCCGCCGGGCTGTCGCGCGTCGCCGAGGCGGCGCTGACCGCGGCAGCCGAGGCGGCCTGCGCCGAGTTCGAGCGGGTCCACGGCCGCATCGCCGGAGGGCGCCTGCTGATGCTCGGCCTCGGGCGGCTCGGCGGCGGCACGCTGACCCACGCCTCCGACCTCGACCTGATCTACCTGTTCACCGGCGACATCGGCGTGGAATCCGATGGTCCGCGTCCGCTCACCGCTTCGCTCTATTTCAATCGCCTGGCGCAGCGTGTCACCGGGGCGCTCAGCGTGCCGACCGCCGAAGGCGCGCTCTATGAGGTCGACACACGCTTGCGGCCGTCGGGGTCGCAGGGGCCGCTGGCGGTCAGCGTGGCGAGTTTCGAGCGCTACCAGCACGAGGACGCCTGGACCTGGGAGCACATGGCGCTGTGCCGGGCGCGCCCGGTGTTCGGTCCCGAGTACGCCCGGCGGCAGCTCGCCGGCATCATCGCCGGGGTGCTCGATTCGCCGCGCGATGCCGACAAGCTGCGCGCCGACGTGCTGGCGATGCGAGCCGAAATCGGCGCGCACAAGCCGCCCGCGGGCGTGCTCGACGCCAAGCTGCTGCGCGGGGGACTGGTCGACTGCGAGTTCATCGTCCATTTCCTCCAGCTGCGCGAACGGACCGCCTTCGATCCGGCGCTCGGAGAGGCCATCGCGCGGCTGATCGGCGCCGGGCTGTTGCCGCCGGGCTTCGCCGGGCACTATGCGCTGCTGGCCCGGCTGCTCGTGGCCGCGCGGTTGCTGGCGCCGGACAGCGCCGAGCCGCCGGTGATCGCGCAGGCGGCGCTCGCCCGCGCCTGCGAGCAGCCCGACTACGCGTCGCTCTTGCGGGCGCTGGGCGAAGCGCGGCAGGGGATCGCACAGTGCTGGGCCGAGCTGTTCGGCGAACAATTGGAGATGGACTGATGAGCGAGCGGGCCGATGTCGGCGACATGATGCCGGACGTGGCGCTGGCGACACCCGACGGCGGAACGGTCCGTCCGTCGGACTTTCGCGGGCGCAAGCTGGTGGTATTCTTCTATCCGAAGGACGACACGCCGGGCTGCACGGTCGAGAACAAGGATTTCTCGGCGCTTGTGCCCGAATTCGAGGCAGCCGGGACCGCGGTGCTCGGCGTGAGCAAGGATCCCCCGGCGAGACACGCGCGGTTCGCCGCCAAGCACGGGCTGGTAGTCCCGCTCGCGACCGACGCCGACGGGGGCCTGTCCGACGCGCTCGGGGTGTGGGGCGAAAAGAGCCTCTACGGGCGCTTGTTCATGGGCATGCACCGCACGACTTACCTGATCGACGCTGAAGGCCGCATCGCGCGCGTGTGGCGCAAGGTGAAGGTCAAGGGCCACGCGGCCGAGGTGCTCGAGGCCGCCCGGGCGTTGTGACTGCGCTCGGCGAAGCGGTCCAGGCGGCGCTGCTGACCGGCGACCCGCGCGGAAAGGTCAAGGCGGCGCGAGCCGTGGCGCGCGCCTGGCGCCGAGGCGAGCTGTCGTGGGAATTCGCCGCCGAGATGCCGGTGCGCCCGGCCTGGCCCGCCGAGCTTGAACTGCTGCCGCCCAATCGCATGCCCAAGCGCGGCCGTGGCGGCTCGCAGCGCAACGCCATCGCCCTGTGGCATTCGCTGGCGCACATCGAGTTCGTCGCGATCGATCTCGCGCTCGACATGGCCGGGCGGTTCGGGCCAGCGATGGGGCGCGGGTTCGTCGACGACTTCCTCGGCGTGGCGGCCGACGAGGCCATGCACTTCGCGCTGATCGAGCGCCGGCTCCGCGAACTCGGCAGTCACTACGGCGCCTTGCCCGCGCACGACGGCCTGTGGGAAGCCGCTCATGAAACCCGGAGCGATGTCCTCGCCCGCCTCGCGGTCGTGCCGATGGTGCTTGAGGCCCGCGGGCTCGACGTCACCCCGGCGACGCGCGACCGTGTGCTCGCGCTCGGCGACAGGCGCGGCGCGCAAGTGCTGCAACGAATCCTTGACGACGAGATTCGCCATGTGGCCGTCGGCACAAGGCATTTCATCGCGCTGTGCCGCAGGCGCGGAAAAACGCCAGAGAATCACTGGAAAACGCTGGTCAGCCGCCATTTTCGGGGCGCGCTCAAACCGCCATTCAACGACTCGGCGCGCCTCACAGCCGGTCTATCGCGCGAATTCTACGCTGGTGTTGCGTAGTTAACCTTTTGCCACCTACCACCCCAATCAACGAGACGGCGGGGGGTTCCGACCATCTCATAATAAGGTCCCGGACCGCGCAATTGGCGGTTCGTCATGTAGCAACAGCCGGGTTCTTGCGGCTGAGATGGACGGGAAACAGGTCGCATGATCTTGAAGCACGGACTCGGGGTTCTGGCCGCTTTCGTACTGACGACGAATCCGGCGCAGGCCAACGAAGTCGCCGCAGCGACCACCCAGATCGCCGGCACCGTGACGGCCCAGGATGCCGCCGCCACGGGTGACCGTGAGTTCAGCGAGCTGTTCGCCAGCTGGAAGTCGATCGACGCCACCGGCGTGGTCGACACCGCCCCCCAGATCGCCGCCGTATCGGTCCCTTCGGGCATGCCGCTGCAAGGCGCGATGCTGACCAGCGACTACGGCATGCGCACCCACCCGGTGCTCGGCGGCCGGCGCAATCACAAGGGCGTCGATCTCGCGCAGCCGACCGGTACGCCGGTCTACGCGACCGCCGACGGCATCGTGTCGATGGCCGAGCGCTACAGCAGCTACGGCAACTACGTTCAGATCGAGCATGGCGGCGAGCTTCAGACCCGCTACGCCCACCTGTCGGGCTATGCCGTCGCCGAGGGCGAGCAGGTCCGCAAGGGCCAGCTGATCGGCTACGTCGGCTCGACCGGCCGCTCGACCGGCCCGCACCTGCACTACGAAGTGCGGGTTGCCGGCGAAGCGGTCGATCCGCGGCCTTACATGGTCGCGACCGACCTCGCGGTTGCGCCGACGAGCGCGGCGCTCGGCCGCGGCGGCCCCGAGTAAGCCCCAAAGAACCTGGAATTCCGGGCAAAGGCGCCGCGCAGACGGCGCCTTTCGCGCGTCTACCGCGCCAGCAGGCGCTCGGCGATCCGGCGGACTTCGGCGCCCATGTCCTCGCGTTCGAGCGCCAGCGCGAGCGTCGCCTCGACGAAGCCGGTCTTGCTGCCGCAGTCGAACCGCCGCCCGGCGAAAGTGACCGCGTGAAACGGCTGCTGGCCGATCATCTGGGCCATCGCGTCGGTGAGCTGGATCTCCCCGCCGGCGCCCTTTTCCTGCCGTTCGAGCGTGCGCATGACCTCGGGCTGCAGGATGTAGCGGCCAGAGATGATCTTGTTCGACGGGGCTTCGGCCAGCGGCGGCTTCTCCACCAGCCCGCGCACTTCGGTCAGCACGCCGCGGCTCTCGCCGGGATCGATCACCCCATAGCTCGAGACTTCCTCGGGCGGCACCTCGAGCACCGAGATCAGGTTGCCGCCGACCTCGCGATAGGCTTCGACCATCTGCGCCATGCATCCGGGCGTGCCGACCATCAGCTCGTCGGGCAGCAGGATCGCAAACGGTTCGTCGCCGACGATCGCGCGGGCGCACCAGATCGCATGGCCGAGCCCGAGGGGAACCTGCTGGCGGACGGCGATCAGGTCGCCGGGCGTGAAACGGGTCGGCTCTAGCACCGACAGGTCCTTGCCGCGCTCGCTCATCGTCGCCTCGAGCTCGTAGGCGATGTCGAAGTTCTCGACGAGCGCGGTCTTGCCGCGGCCGGTGACGAAGATCATCTGCTCGATCCCCGCCTCGCGCGCCTCGTCGACCGCGTACTGGATCAGCGGCCGGTCGACGATCGGCAGCAGCTCCTTGGGGATCGCCTTGGTCGCGGGAAGGAAGCGGGTGCCGAGACCCGCGACGGGGAACACGGCCTTGCGGATCGGTTTCTGGCTGCTCATCGCTTCGCTGTAGGAAGCCCGACTGGCAACGGTCAACCGCGGATGGCGCAGCCTGCGAGAACCTTCCTCGCCGCGGCGCGTTGGCTGGGCAAGGAAAGGAAGGTGCTTCGATGGCGATCCTCAAACTGGCAGCCCTGACGGCGCTCGGCTACGTCGGCTGGAAGTACTACGAGAAAGCGAAGCACGGAGGCGACGCGGCCTTCGCCACCAGCCAGCGCACGGGTGAGAATTTTGCCAAGGTGCGCGACGCCGGCCCCGAATCGATGGCCGACAAGCCCAACGATGACTGGACCGTCGCCGACGAGGCCAGCGACGAGAGCTTCCCGGCGAGCGATCCCCCGGCGACCTATTGATCGGCAGGACCCCCGGGCGGGTCCAGGCGCGACGCCAGCCACAGCCGAATGGCGCCCGCCAGGCCGGGCGGGCGCGCGGCCGCGATGCGCTCGGCGTCGATCCGGGCGACGAGCGCGTTGAGCGGGAGCCGTTCGGCCTCGGCCGCCTCCTTCAGCATTGCCCAGAACAGGGGCTCGAGGCTGATCGAAGTCTTGTGCCCGGCGATCTCGACCGAGCGCTTGACCGGCGGGTGGTAGTTATCGTCCACCGCGCCGGCACTCAGTACATGTGCTGGCCGCCGTTGATCGACATCGTCGACCCGGTGATGAACCCGGCGTCCTCGGAAGCAAGGAACGAGACTGCTCGGGCGATTTCGTCGGCGTGGCCGAGGCGGCCGACCGGGATGCGCGCGACGATCTTCTCGAGCACGTTCTCGGGCACCGCGGCTACCATCTCGGTATCGATGTAGCCCGGCGCGATCGCGTTGACGGTGACGCCGAACCGGGCGCCTTCCTGCGCCAAAGCCTTGGTGAAGCCGTGAATCCCGCTCTTGGCGGCCGCATAGTTGACCTGGCCGTACTGTCCGGCCTGGCCGTTGATCGAGCCGATGTTGACGATCCGGCCCCATTGCCGGTCCCGCATGCCGCCGAAGCACGCCTTGGCCATGTTGAAGCAGCCGCCGAGGTTGATCCTCAGCACGTCGTACCAATCCTCGAAGCTCATCTTGAGCAGCGTGCCGTCGCGCGTGATGCCGGCGTTGTTGACTAGCACGTCGATCGGGCCAAGATCCTCTTCGACGCGCTTGCAGCCGGCGAGTGCCGCCTGGTGGTCGCCCACATCCCACTTGTACGCGGGAATGCCCGTCTCGTCGCTGAAGGCGCGCGCCTTCTCTTCGTTGCCCGCGTAGTTCGCAGCCACGGTGAGGCCGTCCGCCTTGAGTGCCTCGCAGATTGCCCTGCCGATGCCTCGAGTTCCGCCGGTAACGATCGCAACGCGCGCCATGATTCTCTCCCCGTCTGTCCAGGCGCCGGCCCGGCTCTGGACTTCTAAGGGAGCGCGGGCCCGCTAGGCAAAGCAAAAACCCCGCCGGAGCGGGGTTTCTCTGTCCACGCTGGGGAGGTCGTCAGAAGCGGAACTGCGTGCCGACGTAAACCGCCTGGCTGTCCTGCTTGGCCGGATCGGCGAGCGGCGCAAGGCGATTGCGATCCTGCGAATAGCGCACCCCGGCGGTGACATCGAGATTGCGGGTCAGGCGATAGCTGCCTTCGAGATCGACCGTCTGTTCGGGGGCGATGCGCGGGGTCGCCGAAGCGGGCTTGGTCGGTTCGTTCGAATCGATCCGGGCGGCGAAGCGGCTCGGTTCGTCCTTGACGCCCGGAGTCGGGCGGAACTCGGCGAGATCCGGGATGCTCGCCTCCGACAGGGTCCGAGATACCGCCGGCCCGGTCGGCCGGGCAAAGCTCTGGTACCCGCGCGACAGCCCGAGATTGTAGCGCGTCGGTGCGATCCGGACGCCGGATTCGCCGGCAACCTGGTCCTTGGCCGCCTCGATGGCCGAGCGGACCGAAATCGCCTGCGCCGAATTCTCATCGACGCGCACGGCCACGGTTACCGAGCGGTTAGCCCGCTCGGCGGCGCCGGCGGGGGTGAAGCGCATCAGGCGAGAGATGCTTCCGCTCCGCTCGGCGATGAACGCGGCAAGCCGCGGATCGGCTGAGGCCGGGGTAAGCGCGGCGAAACTTCCCTCAGAAAGGCTGGCGGCGCCGGTCAATGCGCCAAGCGCGAAACCGGCAGTAGGCAGCGACGCGAACACGACCGCGCCCGCAGCGAGGGTCGCTGCGAGCCGGCTCCGTTTGCGCCTTGCCATCATCCTGGTCACGCGAATGCCCCAATGCGACTCGCTCTGGTTCCCGACGGAAAGACGCAGAACCGTGCTTAACAGTTCCTGACCCCGCAGCGGGAATCGTCCGAGTCTCTAGACCTCTTCGCATAGGCCTGAATCCGGGCGCTTGGCGAGTCCGACAAGTGACTCGCGCCGTTGCTTTTCTCGGAAGTGTTGCCGCCATTCCACAGCCGGTTAAGGTTAAGGCCCCATTCACGGCCCCGACGCGCTTACTCGCCCAAGCTTGCCGCCCGCCCAACTGCGGCTATAGAGGCGCTCTTGGGCGACCCGCCCGCATAAGGAACAGGACCGAGAATGGCTTTGCAGAGCACCTCCGCCGCCCGCCATGGCAAGCTGCTGCTGATCGGCGTGCTCGGGCTCGGCTTGGCCGCCTGCGCTCGCAGCGAGCGGCCCCAAGCCGACCTCGCGGCAGCCCAAGTCACGGCAATCGGGGTCAATTCCTACCTCTGGCGCGCGACGCTCGAGACGCTGGCGTTCATGCCGCTCAACCAGGCCGACAGCGCCGGCGGGGTGATCGTGACGGACTGGTATGCCAATCCCGAGAACCCCAACGAACGGGTCAAGCTCTCGGTCTCGATCCTCGATCTCGAGTTGCGCGCCGACGCGTTGCGCGTCGCGGCCAACCGCGAAGTGCTGCAGAACGGCACCTGGGTCGCTGCGCCGGTCCAGGCCGCGACCGTGCAGCGTCTCGAGGATATCATCCTCACCAAGGCGCGCGACCTGCGGCGTTCCGCCATCGGCTGATCTCCCCTAGGGGCAAGGCATGAGCGAGACCCGATTCGATCCGTCGCAGGCCGACGGGCGCTGGCAGCGCGCGTGGGACGAGGGGCGCTGCTTTGAAGCCGACAGTCACAGCGGCAAGCCGCGCAGCTACGTCCTCGAGATGTTCCCCTATCCCTCAGGGCGCATCCACATTGGCCACGTGCGCAACTACACGATGGGCGACGTGCTGGCGCGCTACCGGCGGATGACGGGGCACGAGGTGCTCCACCCGATGGGATGGGACGCCTTCGGCATGCCGGCGGAGAATGCGGCGATGGAGCGGCAGGTCCATCCCGGCGAGAGGACCCGTGCCAACATAGCGACGATGCGCGCGCAGCTGCAGCGGCTCGGCTTCGCGCTCGACTGGAGCCGCGAACTCGCCACCTGCGAGCCCGAATATTACGGACACGAGCAGGCGCTGTTCCTCGATCTGTTCGAGGCCGGCCTGGTCTACCGCAAGGAGAGCGAGGTCAA
>JAEZES010000300.1 GCA_023432995.1 Pseudomonadota bacterium | reverse complement strand
CTGCTGTGGCAGCCGGGCCATCTCGGCGGTCACCTCCTCGGCCGTCAACGCGGCAAACGCCACGGCCGGCGCGACTGCCAGCGTAGACAGCACGATCAGGCGGGCGAAGCGCACGCGCGCGAAACCCAGGCCGAACGGTCCGAGAAGCACCCGGTCACGCCGGGCAGTCGCCGATGCGTTCGGCGCTGACCCGCGTCTTCAGCCGGACCTTGCCCATCGCCCCCATGTCCATTTCGCTGGTCATGGTCATCGTCGAGCTGGTCGAAGTCATCTGTCCGTCCATCACCACGTGCGCGGTGACGCCGTCGGTGCCCGAGCACCGCATGTCGGCCGAGACCGCGCCCCCGGCGACATCGAAGCGCGACACCGTGCAGTCGCCTTCCGCCATGCTTTTGGCCATCTCCTCCGCCCCGTTGGCGGCGGCGTCCTCGGGAGTCAGGCAATAGGTGATCGGCCTCGCCACCTCGGCGGCTCCCCCCATCATCGCCTGCATCTGCTGCTTCATCGCTTCGGTCGCGCCGGGGACGTCGAACTCGAGCTGCTCGTATGTCGCGCGATACTGGCCCGGCTGCATCCGGACCGCACCCTCTGCCTCGGCGGCAAATTCGTCGCCGGAGACGACGCCGTCCCCGTCGGTGTCGGCGTCACCGCCGCAGGCGGCGAGGACGAGCGCCACGGCGAGCGGCGCGGTGTGGATCAAGCGCATCGGATTCCCCTCTTCACAAGCGGCGCGGCCGCGGGCGGACGCTAACAGGCACGGCGGGCACTGCCAACGTCCGGCTCAACGAAGGCGCCGCGACGGCTGCGCCGGCAGCGCCACCGGCGCATTGCTTCGGCGGACAACGTTCGCCATATGTCCCGCATGGCCGAACTCGTCATCCGCCGCGGTCTGGAGGAACCGGACACCTCCGCCACCTTTGTCCCGCACAAGCCGCAACGGCCCGAGAAGGCGCTCGGCGGCCGGCGGTTCGAGCTGGTGTCCGACTATCAGCCGAGCGGCGACCAGCCGGGCGCGATCGCGGAGCTGGTCGCCTCGGCGCGCGAGGGCGAGCGGACGCAGGTGCTGCTCGGCGTGACCGGCAGCGGCAAGACCTTCACCATGGCCAAGGTGATCGAGGCGCTGCAGCGCCCCGCGCTGGTGCTGGCCCCGAACAAGATTCTCGCCGCGCAGCTTTACGGCGAGTTCAAGAGCTTCTTCCCGGGCAACGCGGTCGAGTATTTCGTCAGCTACTACGACTACTACCAGCCCGAAGCCTACGTGCCGCGGTCGGACACCTACATCGAGAAAGAGAGCTCGGTGAACGAGGCGATCGACCGCATGCGCCACGCCGCGACGCGCGCGCTGCTCGAGCGCGACGACGTGATCATCGTCGCCTCGGTTTCGTGCCTCTACGGCATCGGCAGCCTCGAGACCTATTCGGCGATGACCTTCGACCTCAAGAAGGGCCAGACGGTCGACCAGCGCGAGATCATCCGCAAGCTCGTCGCGCTGCAGTACAAGCGCAACGACACCGCGTTCGCGCGCGGCAACTTCCGCGTGCGCGGCGACAGCCTCGAGATCTTCCCGAGCCACTACGAGGACATGGCCTGGCGGGTCAGCTTCTTCGGCGACGAGATCGAGGCCATCAGCGAGTTCGACCCGCTGACCGGGCAGAAGGGCGCGAGCCTCGACGCGGTCGCGGTCTTCGCCAACTCGCACTACGTCACCCCCGGGCCGACGATGAAGCAGGCGATGGAAGCGATCCGCTTCGAGCTCGCCGAGCGGCTCAAGGAGCTGCACGCCGAGGGCCGCCTGCTCGAGGCCCAGCGGCTCGAGCAGCGAACCAACTTCGACCTCGAGATGATCGCCGCCACCGGCTCGTGCGCGGGGATCGAGAACTACAGCCGCTTCCTCACCGGCCGCCTGCCCGGCGAGCCGCCGCCGACGCTGTTCGAGTACCTGCCCGAGAACGCGCTGCTGTTCGTCGACGAGAGCCACCAGACGATCCCGCAGATCGGGGCGATGGCGCGCGGCGACCATCGGCGCAAGATCACCCTCGCCGAGTACGGCTTCCGCCTGCCGAGCTGCATCGACAACCGCCCGCTGAGGTTCAACGAGTGGGATGCGATGCGGCCGCAGACCTTCGCCGTCTCGGCTACGCCCGGCCCGTGGGAGCTCGAGCAGTCGGGCGGTGTGTTCGCCGAACAGGTCATCCGCCCGACCGGGCTGATCGACCCGCCGGTCGAGGTGCGCCCGGTCGAGGACCAGGTGCAGGACTGCATCAACGAGTGCCGCCTAACCGCGCAGAAGGGTTACCGCACGCTGGTCACCACGCTGACCAAGCGAATGGCCGAGGACCTGACCGAGTTCATGCACGAGGCCGGGCTCAGGGTCCGCTACATGCACTCCGACGTCGAGACGCTCGAGCGCATCGAGCTGATCCGCGACCTGCGCCTCGGGGTCTACGACGTGCTGGTCGGCATCAACCTGCTGCGCGAAGGCCTCGACATCCCCGAGTGCGGCCTCGTGTGCATCCTCGACGCCGACAAGGAAGGCTTCTTGCGGTCCGAGACCAGCCTGATCCAGACGATCGGCCGCGCGGCGCGCAACGTCGACGGCAAAGTCATCCTCTACGCCGACCGGATCACCGGCTCGATGGAGCGGGCGATGGCCGAGACCGACCGCCGCCGCGAGAAGCAGCGGCAGTACAACGAAGAGCACGGCATCACGCCCGAGACGATCCGCCGCGAGATCCAGGACATCGTCGCCCACACCGCCAGCCGCGACGGCGTCCTGGTCGACACCGGCGACGACGAGCGCAACAACCTCGTCGGGCACAACCTGCGGGCCTACATCGAGGACCTCGAAAAGCGCATGCGCGCCGCCGCGGCTGACCTCGAGTTCGAGGAAGCCGGCCGCCTGCGCGACGAAATCCGGCGGCTCGAGGGCGAGGAACTGGGGCTGCCGGACGCCGACAAGCGCGCGCCGCTGGTCGGGCGGGCGAACGAGGGAAAACCGGGGACGCGCAAGTTGCGCTACGGTAAGACCCAGCGCAAATGGAGGCGGTGAAGCCCGCCACGGTCACGGTCGCCTGTCTCCTGAGCCTCGCCGCCTGCCAGGGCGAGCAGGAGCCCGTCGAAGCGCAGCGCTTCTCGCTCGACGAGATGCGCCATGTTCCCGCCGAGCCGCTTGCCTCGCCCGACACCGAGGGCGCCGCCTGGTCGGTCACTCGTGATGGGCAGGCGATCGCTTTCGGCCGGCCCGGTGGGCGGCCGCTGCTGACCGTGGCGTGCGACTTGCGGCGCACCCCGGTCCAGCTTCGCATCGTCCGGCATGTCACCGCGCAGCCGGGCGAGAAGGCGCTGCTGCCGGTCATCGGCAACGGCATGATCTCGCGCTTCAAGGTCGACGCCACGCTGGCCGGAGACGAGTGGCGCTGGGAAGGCGCGCTGCCGGCGACGGATCCCTCGCTCGACGTGTTCACCGGTCCGCGCGAACTCGAAGCGACGTTGCCCGGCGGCGGCACGTTGCTGATCGGCGGCAGCCGCATCCCCGGCGAGTTCGTCGCCTGGTGCCGCGCCGGCGGACGCGTGCCGCGAGTCGAGGACGCGGAACCGGTGGAAGAGCCGTCAGCCAGCTCGGACTAGGGCGCGCTTCTCAGAGAAGCGCCACGCACGGAGAGGGCCGCGCCCTTCAAACGCCCTCGGCGAGCTCCACCAGGCTGTCAGGCGTCAGCACCTGCGGCAGCACCTCCCCGTCCCCGCCCGGCCCGTACCACACATACAGCGGCACCCCGGCCGCGCCGTGCTCGGTCAGGAAGCGGGTGATCTCGGGATCGCGCCGCGTCCAGTCGCCGCGCATCGCGACGACACCGGCCTTGTCGAACGCGGCCTTGGTCGCCTCGCGCTCGATCGCGACGCTCTCGTTGACCTTGCAGGTCAGGCACCAGTCGGCGGTGAACCACAGGAACACCGGCTTGTTGGCGGCGCGCGCCTCGGCGAGCGCGGACTCGCTGAACGGGACGGCGGACAGCATGCTCGCGCCCGCCTCGATCGACCGCGGATCGTAGGCTCTGGGAACCGCCACGAAGGCGAGGCCGGCCAGGACGAGCCCGCCGAACGCTGCGATCTTCATTGCGCCGCGTCCCGCGTGCTGCTCGCGTCCGATCGCCCACAGGGCCAGCACCAGGGTCGCCCCGAGCACGCCCGCGGCGATGGCGAAGCTCGCGCCGCCCAGCCGCCACGCCAGCCACAGCAGCGCCAGCGCGGTAAGCCCCATCGGGATCGCGAGAATCTTGCGGAAGGTGTTCATCCACGCGCCCGGCTTCGGGAGCATCCGCCGCAGCGCCGGCACGAACCCGAGCAGCAGGAACGGCAGCGCCAGCCCGAGTCCGAGCATCCCGAACAGCGCCATCCCCTGCCACCACGGCAACAACAGCGCCGCGCCGAGCGCCGCGGCCATGAACGGCCCGGTGCACGGCGTCGCCACGAACGCGGCGAGGAGGCCAGTCGAGAACGCGCTGGCCCGCCCGCCTTCGCGGGTAATCGACAGCGAGGGCAGCTCGTAGAGCCCGGCGAGGTTCGCGGTGATCGCCACCGCCAGGACCAGCAGCGCCACCACCACGCCCGGCTCCTGCAGCTGGAACGCCCAGCCGATCTCGCTTCCCATCGCCCGCAGCACCAGCAGCAGCGCGCCGAGCGCGAGGCAGGCGAGCACCACGCCCGCGGTGTAAGCCACGCCCTCGCGCCGCGCGTCGGCCTCGCTCTCGCCGGCGCGCGCCAGCGTCAGCGCCTTGAGGCTGAGGATCGGGAACACGCACGGCATCAGGTTGAGCACCAGCCCGCCGAGCAGCGCCCCGCCGAGCAAGGCCCACAGCGGCGCGAACTGCCCAGCCTCCTCGCCCGCAACCAGCTCGCCGCCCGTCGGCACTTCGCCCGGCCGCGCCTCGAAGGTCACGCCGTTGCCCGCGGCGTCGAGCTTGAGGATCCCCGTCACCGCCTCGGCCCCCCCGGCGATTCCCTTGCGCGGAATCTCGGCGACCAGGACATTGCCGCTGCGCCGGAACACTTGCGCGGCCGGGTAGTCGGCCAGTTGCACCGTCTCGACGAACACGTGCGGCGCCTCGAGTTCGAGCGAGGCCGGCAGCGGGATGGCGATGCGCAGTCGCTCCGGCGTCAGCTCGAATCGCGCCGGCTGGTCGAGCAGCGGCGGCAGCGCCGCACGCCACTGGTCGAAGCGCGGATCGCGCGGTCCTTCGTCCGTCGCCAGCCGCAGCGTCAAGGTGGCGCTCTCGGGGACGCAGATCTTGTCGGTGCAGGCGAGCCAGTTCGCGTCGACCGAGATCGGCACCACATTGGCCACCGCCGCGCTCGCCGGCACGCTCAGCGGCACCAGCACCGCATAGTCGCTCTCGTAGACGTGGTTCATCAGCCCGGCGATGAGCAACTTGTGCGGCACCGGATAGCGCGGCTCGCCGGCGCTCCAGCCCTCGGGCAGGTCCCACGCCAGCGTCATCCCGAGCCCGGCATCGCCGGGGTTCTTCCAGTAGCCGTGCCAGCCCGGCTCCGGCCGGAACAGCAGCGCCAGCTCGAGCGGCTCGCCCGGCACCGCCGGGCCCGAGGCGATCAGCTCGGCAGCGATGTGGTTGTCCTTCGCCGGCACCGGCAGCTGCGCCGCCGCCGGCAGCGCCACGAGCAGCGCGCACAGGGTCAGCAGGGCCTTGAGGACAGGTATCGTGCTTGCACGCATCGGTGGCGCGGTTCTAGGGACGGGGGCGATGAGCGACAAGCGCGATCTCCTGATCCTCGGCGGCGGCCTCGTCGGCATGACGCTGGCCCTCGCCGCGGCGAAGAAGGGCCTCTCGAGTCACGTCGTCGACCGCGCCGACCCGGCCGATCTGACCGCCGAGGGCTTCGACGGCCGCGCCTCGGCGATCTCGACCGCGAGCTGGAACTTGTTCGTCAACATCGGCGTCGGCGACCGGCTCGAGCCGCACGGCTGCCCGATCGAATCGATCGCCGTCACCGACGGCATGAAGCCGGGCCGGATCGACTTCCGGCCCGAACCGCAGGAAGGCTCGCTCGGGCTCATGTTCGCCAACCGGGCGCTGCGCCTGGCGCTGTTCGAGGCCGCACGCGACGAGCCGCTGGTCGCCTGGCACCCGCGCGCCGAGGTCGTCGCCCGCGAGCGCGGCGCCTTCGGCGTGTCCGCCACGCGGGCCGACGGCACGCGGCTCGAGGC
>JAEZES010000263.1 GCA_023432995.1 Pseudomonadota bacterium | reverse complement strand
TCCGCCGGCGCGGCCGGCTCGGCGGCGCCCGGTGCCTGCGCCCGCGGCCGCCGCGCCACGCTCCGCTGTCTCCGCTCATGCGGCGTAGCGCTCGGCGAGGTTGCCGATCGAGGCGTGGTGGGTCAGGTCGAGCTGCAGCGGCGTCACCGCGATGTAGCCCTCGCCGACCGCCTCGAGGTCGGTCCCGTGGTCGAGCGTGTGCTCGATGTCGTGCAGCCCGAACCAGTAGTACGGCCGCCCGCGCGGGTCGGTGCCCTCGACCAGCGAGCCGCGCGCGTAGTCGTGGAAGCCCTGGCGAACGACGCGGATACCCTTGACCTTGTCAGCCGGAAGGGCGGGGAAGTTGACGTTGACCACCGTGCGCTTGGCCATCTGCAGTTCGAGCAGCGGCGCCAGCACCCGGGCGGCCCAGCCCTCGGCGGCCGCGAACCCGTGCCCGGCGTCGCGCAGCGCCTGGCTCATCGCCACCGCCGGGATGCCCGCGAGCGCCGCTTCTATCGCCGCCGATACGGTGCCCGAGTAGGTGATGTCGTCGGCCAGGTTCTCGCCGTTGTTGACCCCCGAGATCACCAGGTCCGGCGCCTTGTCCTCGAACAGCTTGCGCAGCGCGAGGTTGACCGCGTCGGTCGGCGTCCCGGTGACTGCGAAGCGCCGCTCGCCGTGCTGCTGCAGCCGCACCGGCATGTGCAGCGTCAGCGAGTGTCCCGCGCCCGAGTTCTCCTCGGCCGGCGCGCAGACCCACACGTCCTCGCTGAGCTTGGCGGCGATCGCCTCGAGCACCGCCATCCCCGGCGCGTGGATCCCGTCGTCGTTGGTCAGCAGGATGCGCATCACCGCACCAGCCGCTCGATCCCGCCCATGTAGGGCGCCAGCGCTGCCGGCACGAGCACCGAACCATCCTCCTGCTGGTAGTTCTCGAGCACCGCCACCAGCGTCCGCCCGACCGCGAGGCCCGAGCCGTTGAGCGTGTGCACGAACGCCGTGCCCTTCTGGCCTTCAGGCCGGTAGCGCGCGCTCATCCGCCGCGCCTGGTAGTCGCCGCACCAGCTCACCGAACTGATCTCGCGATAGGCGCCCTGGCCGGGCAGCCACACCTCGAGGTCGTAGGTCTTCTTCGCGGTCGCGCCCATGTCGCCGGCGCACAGCAGCATCCGGCGATAGGGCAGCTCGAGCGCCTCGAGCACCAGCTCGGCCGAGCGGACCATGTGGTCGTGCTCGGCCTGCCAGTCCTCGGGCCGGCAGATCGCCACCAGCTCGACCTTCTCGAACTGGTGCTGCCGGATGAACCCGCGCGTATCCTTGCCCGCGGCGCCGGCCTCCGAGCGGAAGCACGGCGTGAGCGCGGTCAGGCGGATCGGCTGCGAGAGGTCGTCGAGGATCTGCTCGCGGACCGAGTTGGTCAGCGAGACCTCGGCGGTCGGGATCAGCCAGCGGCCGTCGGTCGTACGGAACAGGTCGTCGGCGAACTTGGGCAGCTGCCCGGTCCCGAACGCCGCCTCGTCTCGCACCAGCAACGGCGGGTTGCACTCGACGTAGCCGCGCTCGGCGGTCTGGAAGTCGAGCATGAACTGCCCGATCGCCCGCTGCAGCCGCGCCATCTGCCCGCGCAGGAACGCGAACCGCGCACCCGACATCGCCGCCGCGGTCTCGAACTCCAGCCCGAGCGGCGGGCCGAGGTCGGCGTGCTCCTTGGGAGCAAAGGCAAAGTTGCGCTGCTGACCCCAACGCGAGACCTCGACGTTGCCGCTCTCGTCCTCGCCGGCCGGGACCTCATCCGCCGGGATGTTCGGCAGCGCGGCGACGAGCGCATCGAGCTCCGCGCCGAGAGCGCGCTCCTCGTCTTCGAGCTGCGGCAGCGTGTCCTTGAGCGCGGCGACCTCGGCCTTGAGCGCCTCGGCGGTCGCCGTGTCGCCCTTGCCCATCGCCGCGCCGATCGCCTTCGAGGCCTCGTTGCGCCGCGCCTGCGCTTCCTGCACCCGGGTCGTCACCGCGCGCCGACGCTCGTCGAGCTCGACAATGCGCACCGCCGAGGGTTCGGCCCCCCGCCGGGCGAGGCCGGCGTCGAAAGCCTCCGGATTCTCGCGGATCAGGCGCAAGTCGTGCATGGCCGCGGGCACTATGCATGTCCCGCGCGACTGGCAAGCGGCGAACGGGACGCGGGCTCCAGCCTGTTTCGGACGGCCCACCACAAATCCCGGGAACCGGGTTGCAACTGACGGGTAATCTTGCCAAATCGCCGCAGATCTGCCGCCTCGGGACAAGTCGACTTGACCGAAGACCCGCTACTCCCGCCGCGGCGGACGCGCTTCATCGATGCGATGAACGCGGCCATGCGAACCGGCCGCAAGCTGGGCTTTGCCGACATCCCGATCCTCGAGAAGGACGCGCTGCTCGACCGGGCCCGCGAGCACACCGGCCTCGATGATTTCGGACACGACCGCTGGTTCGAGCAGCCGCTCGAGATCCTGCTCGAGGCGATCCGCAGCGAGGCGCGGCTCAACCCGGCTGGAGAATGGTCGGCCCGCGCGCAGATCGAGAAAATGCTGCACGACCGCCTGCGCGCCGAGCAGTGGTTCGCCCGCCATCCCGAGATCCTCACGCGGCCGCTGCCGCACCCGGTGATCGTGGTCGGCCCGATGCGCTCGGGCACCACGCGGATGCACCGGCTGCTCGCCGCCGACCACCGCTTCACGCACTTGCGCAGCTTCGAGACGATCAGTCCGGTGCCGCCGCCCGAGTTCGTGCCCGGCGGGCCGGATTTCCGCGTCACGCTGGCCGCGCGGATCATGCGCGTCGCCCGCCTCGCCAACCCGCGCACGCTGACGATCCACCCGACCGGGCCGATGGAGCCCGAGGAGGAGCTCGGCCTGCTGGTGCACAGTTTCTGGAGCACCAAGCACGACGCGCAATGGTGGATCCCAAGCTACGCGCGCTGGTGCGAAGCACATGACCCGACGCCGGCCTACCGGCAGCTGGCGCGGCTGCTGCGCCTGATTGGCTGGTCGCAGCAGGCGTCGAGCCTCCGGCCGTGGGTGCTCAAGACGCCGCAGCACATGCTCGACTTGCCGGTGCTGATGGCGACGTTCCCCGACGCGCGGCTGATCTTCACGCACCGCGACCCGCTGGCCGTGGTCGGCAGCGCCGCGTCGCTCGCGTGGAACCAGACGATCATTTACTCGGACCACGCCGACCCGGAGCGCGTCGGTGCCGAATGGCTGCGCAAGACCCGCCTGCAGATCGAGCGCGCCCATGCGGCGCGCCGTGAGATCCCTGCCGAGCGGCAGATCGATATTCACTACGACGAAATGGAGCGCGATTGGCGTGGCGCGATGGCGCGGGTCTACCGCTTCCTCGGTCTCGAGCTCGAGCCGGCGTTGCCGGCGATGGAAGCCTACCAGCAGCGCACGGCCGCGCTGAAGCGCCGGCCGCATCAATACAGCCTCGAGGAGTTCGGCCTCAGCCCGGCGCGTGTGCTCGACGAGCTCGGCGACTACGTGAAGACTTACGATATCGCGATGGAAGGCCTGGCGGCCGCGGGCTGACGCGCGACGAGGTTTGCTTGCCGGAGCCCGCCGCGCGCGGCTATGCCCTAGAGCGTGGCGACGCGATCTATCCTGGTGGTCGGCGGGGGCACCGCGGGATGGCTGACGGCCGCCTACCTCGCTCGCTTCTTCGACGTTGCGCGCAACCCGCGGATCCGCATCACGGTGCTGGAATCGCCCGAGATCGGCATCATCGGCGTCGGCGAGGGAACGTTCCCGACCATCCGCAACACACTGCGCTACATTGGCATCGACGAGAGCCGCTTCGTCCGCGCGACTTCGGCGACGTTCAAGCAGGGCATCCGCTTCGACAACTGGGTGCGGGCGCCGGTCGACGGGCGCGACGGCCACTTCCTGCACCCGTTCGAGGCGCCGTATCACGCCGAGGGGCATAGCCTGGTCGCTTACTGGCTGCTGCAGGACGAGCGCACCCGGCCCTCGTTCGCCGAGGCGATGACGATCCAGAACCGGGTCGCCGAGGCCGGTCGCGCGCCCAAGGGACCGGGCGAGGGCGACTTTTCCGGACCGCTGAACTACGCCTATCACTTCGACGCGACGCGGACGGCCGAGGTGCTGGCCGAACACGCGCGCGAACTCGGGGTCGTCCACTTGCAGGGCCTGTTGACCGGGGTCGAGCTTGACCCCGAAAACGGTGCCATCGCGCACGTCGTGACGCGCGAGCACGGCAACCTAGAGGCTGATCTCTACGTCGATTGTTCGGGCTTCCGCGCCGAGCTGATCTCCGGCGCGCTCAACGTCCCGTTCCACCCCGTCGGCGACGTGCTGGTCACCGATCGCGCGCTCGCCTGCAAGCTGCCTTACGAGGAGGCCGACGCGCCGCTGCCGAGCTACACGGTCGCCGCCGCGCACGCTGCTGGCTGGACATGGGATATCGGCCTCGCCGGCGCGCGCGGCATCGGCTGCGTCTACTCGAGCGCGCACATGAGCGACGACGAGGCGGCCGCTGAGCTCGCGCGCTACACCGGCGGTCGCAGCCTCGAGGTGACGCCCCGGCGGATCCCGTTCGAGGCCGGCTACCGCACGCGGCCGTGGGAGAAGAACTGCGTCGCGGTCGGGCTCGCCGGCGGGTTCCTTGAGCCGCTCGAATCGACCGGCGTGCTGATGATCGAAGCGGCGGCGGCGATGATCGCCGAGCTGTTCCCGCACTACGGCCCGCCCGACGGGCCGGCGAACCGGTTCAACGAGCTGATGGCGGCCCGCTACGAGGCCATCGTCAGCTTCCTCAAGCTGCACTACTGCCTGAGCCGGCGCGAGGAACCATTCTGGCGGGCCAACGCCGAGGCGTCGTCGATTCCCGATCGCCTGCGCGACCTGCTCGAGCAGTGGCGCTACCGCCCGCCAAGCCGGTTCGACTTCGTGCTCGACCACGAAAGCTTCGCGTTCTTCAACTACCAGTACATCCTCTACGGGATGGAATTCCGCACCGACCTGACCCCCGTGCGCGACGAGTTTCCGCATACCGGCGAGGCGCAGAAGATCTTCGAGCGCATCCGCCAGTTCGGCGACCGCGCCGCGCACGATCTCCCGGCGCACCGGGCGCTGATCGAGCAGATCGGCGCCGAAGCGGCCTGAAGATTGCCACAACAGGCCCCGCTCCCCCCGGGGGAAAGCGGGGCCAGGCGGGTTCAGGGGGTTAAGCCGCGCTGGGCGTGACGTCTCCTTGGATTGCCTCGAGTTCGCCGCTCTCCCGCGCGCGCTTTCCGTAGACCGCCTCGAACAACGGCCCGGCCATCATCGTGGTGACGATCGCCATCAGCACCATCATCGAGAACAGCGCCGGCCCGATCACGCCGTGCTGCAGGCCGATGTTGATGATGATCAGCTCCATCAGACCGCGCGAGTTCATCAGTGCGCCGATGCCGAGAGCGGTGCGGTTGTCCTCGCCGGCGATCCGCGCCGCGGCCCAGCAGGCACCGAACTTGGCCAGAATCGAGACCGCGAGAATGCCGAGCGCGATCGCCAGAAGCTCCAGCGAGTTGACCATGTCGAGGCGCGTATTGAGGCCCGAGTAGGTGAAGAACATCGGCAGCAGCACGACCACCGCGAACGGCTCGATCCGGCGCCGCAGTTCCTGCACGAACAGTCCGCGGGGCATGCACACGCCGAGCAGGAAGCCGCCGAACACCGCGTGGATGCCGACTGCGTCCATTACGAACGCTGAGAGGCAGAACAGGCACAGGGTGATCGCGAGCACGGTGTTGCTCATCTCGCCCGTCCGCTCGACCGCGCGCCCGAGCGGAGCGAGCAGCCGCTTGCCGAACAGCAGCATGAACGCCGCGTAGCCGAGCCCGCCGACAATCGCGAGAATGGCGACTCCGGCACCGGCGCCGAACGCCGCGAGCACGAGCGCGAGCACGCACCATGAGGCCGCATCGTCGAACGCCCCGGCGGTGAGCGACAGCGTGCCCAGAGAGGTGTTCGCGAGCCCGCGCTCGTTGATGATCCGCGCGAGCATCGGGAACGCGGTGAGCGCAATGCACGCGCCCATGAACAGCGTCGCGTTGGCCTGGCCGATGCCGTCGGCGAACAGCCCCGGCACCGCGAGCAGGAACGGCGTGATCAGCACCGCCATGATGAACGGCGTGGCGATCCCCGCGACGGATACCCCGACCGCGCTCTTCGCTTTGGTCTTGAAGTGGTCGAGGTTGAGCGTGCAGCCGACCAGGAACATGTACAGCCCGACGCCGAACTGCGCGCCGGCGTAAAGCACGTTTTTGGTCTCCCTGGGGAACACGGCTGCCGAGAATTCGGGGAACAGCAGCCCGAGCAGCGACGGCCCGAGCACCACGCCGGCGATCATCTCGCCCACGACCTGCGGCTGCTTGAGCAGCTTCTGCCCGAGCCAGCCGACCACGCGGCACGTGGCGATGATGATCGCCAGCTGGAGGAAGAAGCGGATCGAGAAATCGGTCGGCGAGTAGCTGGTCTCGCTGTGCACCGCCGGCCCGTGCGCGTTGAACACGGCGGCGGCGGCCTGCAGGAACTGGCTGAACAGGTCGGCAATCACGGCAACTCCCCTTCGCCATGCCCCGCGCTTGCGGCGGGCTGCCCCCCAAACGACCTCCGTGCGGCCCCGACGACAACCGGTTTCTGGGGCCGGCGATGTTTGATTTCCGGCCGCGGCGGACCAAGTGTTGCCAGGCTGCTACAAAGTAGTATTGTACCTACATGGGAGCGGTACCATTCTAGTATTGTAGGATCGACCGCAGAGGCCCCTCATGAAGATCGTCACTGCCCGCGAGTTCAACCAGGACATCAGCAAGGCAAAGCGATTCGCCACCCAGGAGCCGGTGTTCGTCACCGACCGCGGGCGTCCGACGCACGTGCTGCTGAGCATATCGGCCTACCGCAAGCTCAGCGGCGAGCGGCAGAGCATCCTCGATCTCGTCGCCGCCCCCGCCGGCAGCCCCCCGCTCGTCTCCGACGGCGCTCGCTGATGTACCTGCTCGACACCGGCATGCTGCTCGGCCTGCGCGAAGCGCGGCGCCCGGGCAACGACCCGGCGCTCGCCGCGTGGGCCGAGCGCGTCCCCGCGCAGCAGTTGTTTGTCTCCGCGGTCACCCTGCTCGAGCTCGAGAACGCCGCGGCCGCCGCCGCGCGCCAGTCGAAGGACCTCGGCTCGGTGTGGCGCGAGTGGCTCGACCGCCAGGTCGTGCCCGCGTTCGGCGAGCGGATCCTCGCGGTCGACGCCGCGGTCATCGCCCGCCGCGCGCAGATCCCTTACGCTGACGACCGCGACGGCCTGCTGGCCGCCACCGCGCTGGTCCACAACCTGACCCTGGTGACCGGCGAACCGGGCAAGTACCGCGCCGGCCGCGTCAAGGTGCTCGAGCCGGCAGGCCTCGAGCCCGATGCGGTCGACGAGGGCGACTGGCGCGAGGCGGCCCGCTCGGGGGCGACCTGGCTGCGCAATCTGCTGATCCGCTGACGCCCTCGGCACCGCTGCCCGCGGCTGCGATGGTAGGCAGAAAGCGAACCGGCGACCCGACCCCGGGCGGCACGGTGGCGGTTCAGCGATCCGCCGGTTCGGCCAGCCAGGCGAGTATTTCGGCCCGATTGCCGTCGAGGCGGGGCGGCGGACCGGCAACCCCCGGGCCCTCGGGTTCGATGCTGAAACCAGTGGTGGGAATCATCGGTTGTCCACCCGGGGGCGCTTCCGCAAAGGGGATGTGCTCGAGTCCGGCGGGACCCATGAGCTGGGCGGCTTCTCCGACTCGCCTGACCATGCCGCAAGGAATGCCGCGTTCGCTCATTTCGAGCTCGAGCAGGCCGGCATCCTTCTTTCTGAATTCCGCCGCGAGCTCGTCATGCAGCTCCTGGAAGTGGGCGCGCTGCGCCTCGGGCGTGGCGTAGCGTGGATCCTCGAGCCAGTCCTCCCGCCCGAGATAGCTCGCCAGCGCGACGAACTGTTTGGGCTGGACCACGCCGAGCGAGATCTCCCGTCCGTCGCGCGCGGTGAAGAGCGCGGACGTCGGCAAGCCGCTGTATCCGGTGTTGCCGGCTCGCGGGAGTTCTTCCCCCGTCAGCAGGAACGGGGTCAGGGCGGAGGTCATGAAGGCGAGACTGGCGTTGAGCATCGAAACGTCGATGTACGATCCGCCGAGGCCGCGCTCACGCCGCAGGAGGGCCGAGAGTATGGCAATGGCGGCGGTCTGGCCCGTCAGGGTGTCGACGATCGGAAAGCCGACGCGAACCGGCGGGTCGCCTTCGGCGCCGCCAAGCATCATCATCCCGCTCGTCGCCTGCACGATGTTGTCGATCGCCGGCCAGTCGCGGCAGGGGCCTTCCTGGCCGTAACCCGACACCGAGCAGAACACGATGTCGGGATTGAAGGCCCGCACGTCGTCGTAGCTGAAGCCCAGCCGGGCGATGACACCCGGGCGGAAATTCTCGATCAGCACATCGCAGCGTTCCACCACCGCGCGCGCGATCCGTGCGTCCTCAGGGTCCTTGAGGTCGAGTGCGATCGACTTCTTTCCGGCGTTCGCGGCGACGAACGCGGGACTCATCCCGTCGAATCTCCGGTCGCCCCGATAGGCCCGGAAGGCGTCGCCGGCGGGCGGCTCGATCTTGATCACCTCGGCGCCCAGCATGCACAGCAGGTGCGTGGCGTAAGGCCCGGCCATCACGTGGCTGAAGTCGGCGACGCGATAACCCTCGAGCGGCTTTGTCATGGATTCCCCGGAAATTGCTTGCGCTGGACGGTCCAGCCGAATGTCGTACACAGGCGGCAGTCGGGATCGACGAACCAGCGCGCGGCCTGGCGATCGCCCTTGAGCTGCCAGTCGAGCCACGCGGTGCCGACGCGCGCCCAGTCCCCCCCGTTGGTCTGCGGGAATGTCCCACCGTGCCCGACGGGCAGGCTGGCGAGCATGACCGGGACGTGCCCGATCCTGTCGAAGTCGTCGCTGCCGTTGGGAAAGGCGATGTCCTCCGGCCCTCCCAGGATGTAGGCAACGGGAGTATGAAGCTTCGCCAGGTCGGCCTTGGTGATCTGCACACCGCTGCGGCCGGACCCCGGACGATTGTAGACGCCGCTGGCGAAGGCGACGACCGTGGTGACCCGCGGATCGGCCCCGGCGGCAAGAGCCTGTAGGCCTCCGCAGCTGTGTCCCATGACCGCGATCCTGGACGTATCGATCATGCCCTGCATCGGCCCGGCGCTGCCGTTGACCCGGTCGGCCACCTCGATCGCCGCCAGCAATTGCGTCACCGAAGTCTCGTCGCCGGCGGGACCCGAGGGCGCGCGCGGCGCCTCGGCCGGGGCCGGCGAGGGCGACAGCCCGGTACGCGCAGGCGATTCCTCGCGCGCGGCACCGTTGGCGATGACCAGATAGCCATGACTGGCGATCTCGCGCAGGAAATGGCGGGCGCTCAGGCCGTTATCCCGGCATGCGCCGTTGCCCCACAGGACCAGCGGAAGGCGTTCGTTCGCCGGCTCGAGCGGTCGGTAGATCGTGTAGGCCGGTGCGTCGGCCCAGGTTTCGGCGATGGCCTGGTAGCGACCGCTACCTGCCGGCTCGCCGATCTGCCGCGGGTGCGCCCCATCCGTCTCGGCCGCCAAGGGAACCGCGAGCAGGCCAAGGCCGATGGCCAAGAGGCGCCGCATCATGCCGGTACCTTGCAGGTGATCTCGTCGCGCGCCGTCACGCTGGCCCGCGCGACGCGGAAGATCGCCAATCCGTCGATCCCGAACCGTTCGAGCGCGCGCGCATTGCGCTGCGCATCCTCGAGGTAGAGCCGATCGAACCGCGCTTGGTCGTCAGCCGAAATCCGCGCGAAGGCCACGCCCTTTCGGCGCGCTTCGGCGAGGCCGCGTTGTTCCGCCGCGCGGTTTTCCTCCGCCAGCGCGGCCTCCCAGACTTCGGTCGCCTCGTCGAGCACCGCCCGCTGCCGCGGTGTCAGCGCATTCCACCGGGCGATATTCATCGCCCGCGCCGGATAGGCGCCACGCGGCACCGCGAGCGTCGAAAAATGGCCCGCGATCTCGCCAAAGTGCAAGGAGGCAAAGGTGTCCGGCGGCGCGACGACGCCGTCGATCACCCCCTTGGACATGGCCGCGTAGACCTCGCCCATCGGCATGTTGACCGGGTCGGCGCCGAGACGGTCGAGCACGCGAAGAAGCTCCGTCGGGGCCCGCAGGCGCAAGCCCCGCAGGTCCGCGAGCGAACGCACCGGTCGCTCGCGGGTGACGACCCCGGGGATGAGCCCGCCTTGCACCGCGAGCACCTTCAGGCCGTGTAACTCGGCCGCGATCTGGGGGCTGGCCTGCTCGAGGCACCTGTACAGCGCGACCTGGGATTCGACGCTGTCGACCCCGCTGTAGAACCCTGACTGGATGCGGATCAGGTGCGTTCCGCCGCGCACGTAGATCGGCGTGATGAGCCCGATATCGGCAATGCCGTGACGCAGTTCTTCCATCGACATCTCGGAGGACAGCAGGCCGCCCGACCACACCGGGCGAATCTTGAGCGTGCCGCCGCTGCGCTGCTCGACGTGGGCGATCCACCGCAAGTCCGCGCGGCTGAACGGGTGCGAGGGCCCGTAGGGGCTGGCGTAGACCAGTACAGTCACGCCCCCCGGGACGGGCCGCGCGCAACCCCAGAGCACGAGCGCCAGCAGGAGAGCGATGACTCTCATGCGAGTCCGCGTCGTTCGAGGAACGCCGCGACCAGGCCGACCATCCGGTCGTGATCCCAGTTGCGGGCATCCACCATGTCGGCGTCGATCGACAAGACCGGGATGCCCGCATCTTCGAGCGACAGCGCGGTGAGCTTGGTGCCCGATTGCGAGAGGCGGTTGTCAGGCGGAAGGAGCAGCACCGCGGCGTCGATACGGCAGCGTTGCGCCTCGCTGACCATCCACTCGTTCATCCATGGCGGAAGGTGCAGCACCTCGTTCATCGAGCAGATCCGGCTCGCCAGAGCCTCCATCAGCTCCCCGTCGAGCTCGCGCATATATTGCGGGCCGGAAAACGGCAGGTACATCGACCAGGTGAACACGGCGCCGAGCCGCTCCTCGAGCGCCTGATAGAAGCCCGGATCATGCCACACCCCGGCACCGATCCACATCAGCCGGAGGCGCTCGGTGCTCGCGGCACCTTGGCCGAGGGCAATGCGGTCGAGCACTTCGTCGCGAAATCGCCGCGCGTGGGCGACCGCCCAGTCGGATCCGCGATGCCACTGCGGGATCATCGTGTTCGGCATCTGCTCGGCGATCGAGACCGGACAAGGGGTCGCTTTCCCGATCGCTTGCGCCGCCTCCCACAGGTACCCTTCCTGCTCGTTTATCCGCTCCATCAGGTGGTGCAGCTTAGCCTCGTCGAACGTCCTTCCGGTGCGGTTCTCGAGCAGGGCGATCAGGTCGCGCATCTCGGCCACCAGCAAGGCGATCCGGTCGGGATCGTAGACGCGCCGCCAGTCGGTGCGAGAGTGCCGGAACCATTCCGGGTCCTTCTCGCTCCATGCCGGCGCCTCCAGCGGGAAGAACTCGCTGCCGAGCGCCTCAGCCCACTGTGAGAAGACGTGCTGGATGCAATCGCAGGTAAGCCGTGCCACCAGCACCAGCGGGCGCGGCAGCCCTCCCCAAGGCGCAGTCGCCGGATCGTTCGCCAGGGTACAGGCCAGTCCGAGCGAGCAGTACTTGCAGCTGTTCGCCGGATAGCCGCGCCCGGCGAGGATCTCGAAATACCGGCCCGACAGCTGCTTGGCGGAGATGTAGGCCGACCACCACTGGTTGGTGATGATCGGGATGTCCATCGCGTGAAAGATCTCGTGCGGCGTGTCGGCCTGCACGATCGCGAACGGCTCGCCGTCGTCGATCACCCGGCGGCGCAGATCCAACACGTACTGCTTCTGGTACGCGGTGGCCGCGGCCGTGCTGGCCAGGGTCTTGCGGCTGCGCTGCCCCGTTGGCGTCACCGGCGGGTCTCCTGGTGTCATCGTCACTGGAACACCCCTTCGGCTTCAAGGTCGGCTATGCGTTCGGGCGGGAGGCCGCAAAGCGATTGGGCAATCTCGACGACGTGCTCGCCGATGCGCGGCGCGCGGAACGGCTCGAACACGTCGCGCGAGAAACGGATCGGCGTGGCGATATGGCCGAACGGGCCGAGCAGCGGGTGATCGAGCGTGACAAGCGCTCCGCGCGCGCTCAGCTGCGGATCGCGCTCGAGCATGTCCTCGGCATCCTGGACGATGCCTGCCGCCAGGCCCGAGGCCTGCAACTCGGTGGCGACCGCGTGATCCTCGCGGGAGGCGCACCACGCGACCGGGTCACCGCCCGTTACCGCGAGAAGCTTCTCATGATCGGCCTCGTCGAACAGGGTAACCGCGACCCAACGATCCTCTCCGGCGGTTGCGAACAGTCCCTGGCCGTGGACCCGGGGGTCGGCGTTGCCGAGGCGCTGCGGACGTGCGCCGCCCAACGCGGCGGCGAGAAAGTCGCGCGTCTGCTGGACGCAGATTTCGTACATCGAGGCATCGATGTGGCAGCCGCGGCCGGTCTCGCGCCGGTGCTGGAGCGCGGCCGAAACCTGCGCGACCATCACGAACGGTACGATCACGTCGCCATACGGAACCGCTCCCGGGATGACCGGATCGCCGTCCGGATAGCCGGTCAGGAACGTACGCCCCGACAAGGCGCCGCCGGTCCCGTCGACACCCCATTCCTGCGCCAGGGGGCCGGTCTGGCCGTAGACGCTGCCCGAGACCATGACGATGCCGGGATTGCGCGCGGCGAGCGCGTCGTAGTCGAGACCGAGCTTCTTCATCGTGCCCGGCGAGAAATTCTCGACCACGACGTCGGCCCACTCGATCAGCGGATCGAGGATCTCGCGTGACCGGGGATCCTTCATGTTGAGCGATAGGCTGCGCTTCGAGGTGTTCATGTGCGCGAACCAAGGCTTGTCGTCGAAGTTTCCGGGCTGCGAGGCAGCGACCTGCACGTCGAGCCGCGCGAGATCCGGCCGCGTGCGGCTCTCGACCTTGACGATCTCGGCTCCCAAGTCGCCGAGGGTCTTGGTGGTGATCGAACCCACCAGGGCCCAGGCAAAATCGAGCACCCGCACCCCCGACAGAGGACCGGGGCGGGTAACGGTGCGGATGGCTGGTGGCGGCGCTTCGGCGCCCTCCCGGACGACCGCGAACCGCTCGGGAAGCCCCGTCGGCGTCGTGAAGAAGCCGCGCGCGTTCAGATGCGGGTCGACAAGCACGTCCATGGGCTCGTTGACGACGCATGCGTTGATCCCTCGCCGCAGGCCTTCGGTGGCAATCTCGGCCTTCGACCGCGAGGCGAAGAAAGCCGCGATCGCGCTTTCCCACTCGGCGCGGGTCTCGGCGGGGAGCGTCGAGCGGTTGTAGGCCAGCCAGTCGGTTCCGCGCAGCGGGTTGGGCATTCCCGCCTCGTCGATCCAGTCGGACAGCGCCTGGTTCGCCGGCGCGCCCAGGCGGCCGGTCATCAGCGAATGGAAGCACCAGCCGTCCGCCAGTTGCCAGATCGCGCGCACCGTGGCCTTGCCGTAGGCGAGCGCCCCGCCGGCTCGTCGCAGCTTGCGTCGGTCGAACTGCCAGACGAGCACGCCGTTGAAGTTGCGGCTGAGCGCGACCTGCTGGATCGAGACGTCGATCTCCTGTCCCTTGCCGTGCGTGCCGCGCGCGTAGTGCGCGGCCATGGCGCCGGCCGCGGCGACCATGTCGGCGTGGAAGGTGCAGGCGTCGCCCGCTTCCTTGACCGGAGGACGGTCGGGCTCGCCGGTGACGCGCAGCGCGCCGCCCATCGCCGAGGCCACGAACTCGCTTCCGCGCCAGCCGCCGCGCGGCCCTCCCGAGCCGAATGGCGAGACCGAGACGCGAATGCAGTCCTCGGCTATCGCCAGGTCTTCCCGCGCCTCGAGAGCGACGTCGTCTATAACGAATGAAGCGCCGTTGACCGGCCCCCCGACTTCGGCTCCCAGGGAGTGGAAGAACCGGGCGAGGGGCCGGTCGGCCATACCGCCGAGGGCGGCGACACGATGGCCGGCAAGCGGTTTCATGACAGCAATCCTTGCAGGAACTGGCGAATTTCGCCCGGAGCGCCATCGGCTCCCGTTTCGTCGCGGCGGGTCAGGACGAGTATCGGGACACCAAGCGCAGCCAGCGCATCGCGGACCCGCGGCAGCTCCCACACGCCGGCCTCGTCTTCCTCGCTGTACCAGAGCACGGCAGCTTCGGCGCCCGCAGCGCGGGCCCGCGCGACCGCCGCTTCGCTCGCGTCGGCGAAGCCGCGGCGACCGTTGCAACGCGCATGGACCTGCCTGCCGATCATTGCGGCCGGATCGCCGCTTCCCGTGGCAATCGCGGGTCCGGGACTGGACCACGCCTCGGCTAGCGTCTCACCGACCGGATCGAAGCCCGCGCTCGCGACCGCATCGTGCAGCACCCGCGTCGGCGGCGGCGTGCCGAGGATCAGGCAGGGGGCGCGAGTCGCGGGCGGCGTGCCGGTCGCCGCGCGCCTGGCATTGGTCTGGCCAATCGACGTTTCGAGCGCGGCATCGTCGAGCCCGAACGCGGCGGCGAGTTTGCGCACCGCGGCGATCGTGTGCGCCTCGCTTGTCGGGCGCGGGATTTGCGCCACGTCGAAGATTACCGGCCGCGGGCCGCCGACGAGGCCGCGCCGCTGGAGCTCGCAAAGATAGTAGTAGATCCGCTGCACCGCATCGTCGCCGCGGCTGAACACGACCGTCTCGAGCTCGTCGAAACGGCCGGTTGCCCATTGTTCGACGATCGAGTGCGACCAGGCGGGGAACTTGCTCTCGAGCCAGCGATCGGCATGCGGCGTGCTTTCGCCCGGCACCCAAGCCAGCTGACCGGCATGGCGGCGTGTCGCTTCGAGCAGGTCGATCGGCAGGCAAGGACCAAGGCTTGCGATCATTATCAGTGTCCCAGCACTTCAGGCAGCCACAGCACCGTGGCTGGCAGCAGGATAAGCATCAGCAGGTGGGCAAAGTCGCTGGCAAGGAACGGCAGCACACCCTTGAAGATGCGCTGGATAGAAACGTCCTTGGCGACGCCCTGGATGACATAAAGGTTCATGCCCAGCGGAGGGTGGACGAACCCGATCTCCATCGCGCGCGTGATGAAGATGCCGAACCAGATCGCCGACATGCCCGCCTCGGCGACGATCGGCAGCAGGATCGGCGTGGTGAGCAGCATCAGCGCCAGCCCGTCGAGCACCGAGCCGAGGACGAGGAGGAACAGCGCGATCAGCAGCAGCGTGCCGGTCGGGCCGAGGCCGAAGCCCTCGACCGAGTGGCCGACGGCATCGGCAAGTCCGGTCACGGTGACGAACACCGAAAAGATCAGCGCGCCGATGATCACCATAAGGATCAGTCCGCTGGTCTCCAGTGTTCGCTCGAATGCCTCCCGCAACATCTTGCGGTTCAGCCGTCGGCGGATTGCGGCGATGACGACCGCTCCGGCTGCGCCGACGGCGGCAGCCTCGGACGGGCTAATCCAGCCCATCGCGATCCCGCCGATCACCAGCACGATCAGCAGCAGCATGTCCCAGATCCGCGCCAGCGCCGCGAACCGCTCGGCCCACGACGAGCGGTCGCTGATGGGCCCGAGCTCGGGCCGCCAGCGGATCAGCAGCCAGATCACGGCAAGGTAGAACAGCGTCTGGGTGAGACCCGGCACGATTGCCGCGGTGAACAGCGTGCCGATCGATTGCTCGGCGATGATGCCGTAGACGATCAGCGCGCCCGAGGGCGGGATCATCTGCCCGAGCGTTCCGCCGGCGGCGACCGAGCCGGTGGCCAGCGTATCAGCATATCCGCGCCGCCGCATTTCCGGTAGCGCGACCATGCCGACCGTGGCCGCGGTCGCCAGGCTCGAGCCGTTGATCGAGCCGAACCCCGCGCAGCCGCCGATCGCGGCATAGGCGAGCCCGCCCCGGCGATGGCCGACGAACCGCGCGGCCGCATCGAACAGGTCCCGGCTCGCGTCGGTAGCGAAGAACAGTTGCGCCATCAGCAGGAACAGCGGCAGCGTGCCGAGTTCGTACCGCGTCAGCGTCTCGACTACCACCACGCCGGCCTTGATGACTGCCGCCTCGGGCCCGATCGTGACGGCCAGACCGACGATCCCGACCAGGCCGAGCGCGACGCCGATCCGCACGCCTGCGAGAAGCAGGGCAAACAGCACCGCCACGCCGATCAGTCCGGTAGTCGGATTAGCGATCATTTCATGTCGCCCCGGGCAAAAGCGCGCAGGGCAAGCGCGATGACCGCTATGAGCGAGACATTGGCAAACAGCCGCAGCCAGCGCCACGGGACTCCGGCGATTTCGCTGACCTCGTGGCTGTTCCACAGGTCGATCGCCAGCCAGCCGGAACCGACTAGCAGGGCGAGGGCGAACACCGCCGTCAGCAGATCGGCTCCGCGCTCGAACCGGGCCCGCGAGCGGCCTAGCCGATCGATGACGAGCCTGACGCGAGCGTGGTTGTTCGCCGCCGTGGCCGCAATCAGCGCGAGCGATCCGGCAACCAGCACGGCTGCCTGGATGAGCTCGATGGTGCCGTGCAGTGCAAATCCGAGCTGCCGGCCGATCACCGCGATCGTGTCAAGCGCCGTGGCCGCCAGCAGCGCTGCCCCGCCTGTCCAGATCATCAGGCTGCGAAGGGTGCTCACGCCGCGGCCCTGATCCAGCCGTCGTCGTCGATCGCGATCGACGGCAGCCCCGCGTCGATCGTCACCTTCACGAGGTAACGATGGATTTCGAGCCGCCGCGCGCGCTCCGCGACGACCGGCCGCCCCGGCGCTTCGACGTGCACGGGAATCACGCCGCAGCGGATGCTGCCGTCGGCCTGCCACGAAATCTTGCCCAACATCGCGTTGACCGCCTCCGGGTGGAACGGTGCGAGGTGGTAAGCGGGATCGGGCTCGAAGCCGAACAGGATTTTCCGGCGTTCTGCCCATGCCGCGCGCGCCGGGTGGTCCTGCGACGGGGCTAGCGCCGTGGTGACCACGCAGCCGTTTCCGAGTCCGTGGAAGATCGGACGGCCGCGATGGAACTCGAAGCCCTTCACGATGTGCGCGTGATGGCCGAGCACGACGTCGGCGCCCGCGTCGATCGCCGCCTGCGCCAGCGGGCGCTCGTATGGCGCCAGGCGTGCGGGAACGTGCACGATGCCCTTGTGCAGTGCCACGACGACGATGTCGGCCTGCTGCCTCGCCGCGCCGATGTCTTCGCGCAACGTGGCGAGGGCCTCGTCGCTGATGCGCTCGAGCGGCGCGGTCGGTGCGATCGGTGATCCGTCAGTCGTATCTATACGCAGGTAGGCTGCGCCCGCGCGGCCTTCGCCGGCCCAGCCTGCCTCGGGACCAACGCAGTTGTAGCTGAGCAAGGCCAATCGGCGTTCGCCATGGGCGATCAGCGCGGGCTGGCGCGCCGCGGCCAGGTTTCGTCCGGCCCCGGCATGGGCCAGCGACAGCGCGTCCAGTCCGGCAATTGTGTCGTCGATCCCTTCCGGCCCCTGGTCGGCGATATGGTTGCCGCCGAGGCTGAGCGCCGCAAACCCCGCATCGGCTATTGCACGGAGGTTCTCCGGCGGCGCGCCGGGCGCGGGCACGTCGCCTTCGAGTTCCCGTCCGCGGAGTGTGTGCGGCACCTCGAGATGCCCGATAGCCACGTCGGCCGCGCGCAAGGCCGGCGCGATCCCCGACAGCCAGTGGGAGGCGTCCGGCGCATCGAGCACCAGATCGCCGGCCACCACGACATCGAGAACGCCGGCGCGACCCATCCGCGGTGCTCAGTATTTGACCCGGAGGCTGGCTGCGAAGACCCGGCCGATCGGGCTCGCCGCGGTGGCGTCATAGCCTCCGCTGCCGTTTCCGCTCGGCGCGATGTTCACGTAGGGAGGATCCTGGTCGAAGATGTTGCGTATCTCCCCGCCAATGGTGATCTCGGTGCCGAACGGGCTCCATGACTCCTCCTGGCCGAAGGTATAGGACACGAACAAGTCGACCGGAGTATAGCTGTCGACCTTCTCGTTCGGCGTGATTGCATCGTTGGTGTAGCCGCCGACGTGCGTGGCCATGAGGCGCGAGGTAAGCGCGCCATGGATCCAGCTCACGCTGGCCCGAGCCTTGAACTTGAGCGGCCGGAAAATGAGATTCCTCTGGTCGAGTAGCGGTGCGGTCGGCGTGATCGCGACGCGGTAGTCGGTCAGGTACGTGCCACTGGCGTTGAACAGCAGCAGGTCCTCTCCGATCGGCCATTGGTAATCGACAGTGAAGTCGATTCCCCTGGTCTTCGACACGCCGAGATTCTGGCTGCGCCCGTCGACGAACAGCTGGATCGGCTGGGCCGGCGCGCCGACGAACGTGATCCCTTGCGCGTTGAGTTCGGCAACCCGCGCCGCCGCATCCGGTCCGCGCAGGATGATGCCGGTGCCGGCGTAGGCCGCCTCCTGATTGAGGATCGCGAGGTTCGAGAGGTTGGCAATGAGCTGGTTCTTGTAGTCGACGTTCCAGTAGGTGACTCCGACCCGCAGGTTGTCGACCGCATCGAAATCGAGCCCGACCGACCAGGTGGTCGCGGTTTCCGGGTCAAGGTCGAGGTTCTGGCCCGAAAGAGCGACGCCCTGGATGGGGGTGCCTGACGGATTCTGGTAGTTCTGCACGAACAGATTGTTCGAATTGCCGTAGATTTCGGGGATCGTCGGCGCCCGGAAGCTCGTGCTGTAGCTGCCGCGCAGGCGCACGCCATCCACCGGCGACCAGTTGACGCCGAACTTCGGATTGGTGGTGTTGCCCACGTCGCTGTACTTGTCGTGCCGGACCGCGGCGCTGAACTCGAGCTCGTGAAAGCCGGGCGTGGCATTGGCGGAGTCGAATATCGGCACCAGCAACTCGGCATAGACCGAATCGACCGTGCGACCGAAGCTGCGGAAGGTGATCGGCGTGGTGGGGGCGCCGCGCGCCGAGCCGAGGTCGACGTCGAACTCCTGCCGCTCGTAGCCGACTGCCAGTTTCACCGCGCCCGCGGGCAGGTCGATCACATCGCCGTTGGCCCGCACTTCGTACGCCGTCAGTTTGCCATCGGTCGGAGCAAGGAATATCTGGTTGGCGATAAGATCGAGCACCGATTGGGAGGTTCTTCCAAGGCCGTACGGATCGAAGGCCGTTGCCGGATCGGAACTGGCCAGGGCCGCGTTCAGGGCGCCGTTGTTGAGGCCGGTATAGGCGCCGGAGAAATCGTGCGTCTCGCCATGGCTGACGAGAGCCTCGACTTCCCAGTCGTACGGCAGCGACAGGCGCACCCCTGGTGTGATCTGCCAGCTTTCCCCGTAACCGGACGTGTCGCCGGGCGGAACGTCGTCGCGGAAGCTGTAGTCGATCGTGTAGCTCGATCCGGCGAATCCGGCCGGGCGCACGAAAAAGGCATTGGCCTGGGGCACGGTGAACGTCGTCGCCGGAAAGGCTCCGCGTCGGTAGAAGTCGCGCTTCGAATAGAAACCGTCCGCGAAGAACGCGAGCCAGTCGGTGACTTCGAACGTCCCGGTACCGTTGAACGAGTCGTAGGTCTGCTCGGGGAACAGATCCTGGTTGGTGAGGTCGTTGCAGCGATTGACCGTTCCCGGCATGAGGCTGCCGGCTGTCGCCTGGATCACTCCGCCCGCGGGAATGGCGTAGGACACGCCACCGGCGCGGATCGTTCCCGGCGAGCAACGTGTCGGCCGGTAGTCGCGGCCGCCGAACGGCGTCTGGTCGCTGATAAAGAAGTCGCGGTCGTCGCCGCTCAGGTTCGATCGCTCGACGTGCTCGTAGGCCAGCATCACCTGGCCGCGGTCGAACACTTTGCCGACGGCCGCGCCGAGCGCCAGCTCGTGGAAGCTCTCCTGACCGGCGGCACCGGCGCGGACGAACGCTTCCACCCCGTCGAGGTTTCGCCGTGGGACGAGGTTGACCACGCCGGCGATGGCGTCCGAGCCGTAGACGGCGGAGGCACCGTCGGCGACGACCTCGACCCGCTCCAGACCGAGTGTCGGAATGACCGAGGGGTCGGTCGAGCGGCTGTTGTTGACCACGCGATGACCATCGATCAGCACGAGCGTGGCGTAGGGTCCGATGCCGCGCAGGTTCACGGTGTTGCCGTAGACGATGTTACCTGATCCGCCGGACTGAGCGCGCGAGTTTTCCGACACGCCGAGGTCGAAGTTCTGCGGAATTTCCTTGATCAGGCGGTCGGTCGTCACGGCGGCCGAAGTCTCGATCGCCTGGCGGCCGATCGTCAGGAGAGTGGAGCCGACCGGCGGTTCGCCGCGCAGGCGGCTGCCGGTAACGATGATGTCGCCATCTTCCGCCTCTTGGGTCGCGGACCCGGACGTCGCGGGTTGAGGTTCGTCCTGTGCCCACGTCGCACTCGAAGTCGACGCCAACGCCGAAGCGCCGGCCAGCAACACAAAACGGCGACCAATCTTGAGGCTCGCTCTCATTGCATGTCTCCCACTTCGATGGCCGGTTCCTTGCCCGCCACCATTGTTTTCAGTTCGCCATCGGCAGCTCGATCCGCGAGCCGTCTCTCCCGCCAACAATCACGCCGATCTCGGGCGCCGGTTCGAGACGGATCTCCTGCAGGTTTCGTTGTCGCGGGTCGGCCCCGGCAATCGTCAGCCGTAGACGCGCGCCCGCGGGGATCACCTGTGACAAGGGAGTCATCGCGATCGAGAGGAAGGCCGGCTGCCCGGGCTGCAGACCCATGGCCTCCGCCGAGCGTCCCGAATGCCACGGGGTGCCAAGGGTTTCGTAGGGCGCTTGCGACAGCTTGCGGTGCGACAGCTTGAGGCGACCGAACGAGATGACCTGCTCTGCTCCGTCGGCCTCGAGCAAGTCGAGGTAGATAAAGACATCGGCTTCGGGGTGCGTCGAGGTCACCGCGAGATGGCCGACCGGGAAGCCGACGAGGGGCAGCGGGGTCTCGAGCGGCGCGCTCGTGTAGCTGAGGCCATGGGCGTCCATGGGGCCGGGCCAGAAGGCAAAATAGTCGGCCGCGGGAAGCGCGTAGTCGACCGTGAAAGGCTGGATTCCGGGATTTCCCGGCGACGCCGAAAGTACTCCGCTCGCGCCGGCCGCGACCGCGTCCCCGCCGAGGAACCAGGGCAGCGGCCGGGACTCGACCCCGGGGAGTTCGCTCGAGCGGACGTAGCCTCCGTTTCCTCCGAGCCTTTCGACGAAATAGGTCGCCCGCGGTTCGCGATCGATGCCGTTGTCGATCCCTTTGAGGTAACGGTCGAAGTAGCGGACGATCTCACCGGCGAAGTCGAAGCCCGCCGGTGGCACGCAGTGATCGCCGGGCCCGGCGAGGAATTTCCCGCCAAGGCTTGCCGCTCCGAACAACACCTGGCCGGTCGGTTCGTCGCGCCAGTTGCCCCAGAAATAGGTCGCGATGCCGGCGTCGCGGATGGCGTCGAGATGATGGTAGACCGCGACCTCTTCCCAGAAGGCGTTGCCGGTGTGCGGCGAGACGCTGTCGCGGAACGGCATGCCGTACCACAGCGGGCCCATCGGCGTGTTGCGAGCGTGCTCGGCCACGGCTCGACGCAGCTCGCTGCCATCACGGTCGTCGTCGACCGGGATGCTCGCGAGGTCGATCTCCGCTGGCTCGTCAGGCCGCGTGTTGAACTGGGCGGTGATGCCGCCGTTCCGCACGAAGGCGTACTTGTCGAGATCCGAAGCGCCGATGAAGACGGCCTTCAGCGAAGGCGGTGCGGTGCTCGCGGTGTGGAAGGTGGTGCCGCCGAGATAGGAGCAGCCGATCATGCCCACCTTGCCGGTCGAGAACGGTTGGCGTGCGAGCCACTCGACGAGGTCATGCCCGTCATGGGCTTCGGTGCGATCCTGGAAGCCGCGACGGTGGCCGAAAGACGCGCCCTTGCCGCGGATGTCTGCGACCGCGACCACGTAGCCGGCGGCGAGCAGCGAGCGCAGCGCGAGGCGGTCCTCCAGCGCAGCCTCGACGACGCGCCCCTGGTCGTCGCGGAAACGCGCGCGGTAGGGGGTGAAGGCGAAGATGACCGGTCGCGGCCCGGTCACCGCGCGGCCGCTCACGGCCGGGTGGTAAATGTTTACCGCGAGCCGCGTCCCGTCGCGCACTGGGACGTACAGCGAAGTCCGCGCATAGCTGGCGTCCGCCGGCTCGGCCGCGACCGCTTGGGCCGCACCGAGCAGCATGACCGCAACGAAGACTGCAACTTTCGCCAGCACGACGTCTTTCTCCCCTCTCCTCTGCAATCTTGATGGGGAAGGGAGGCCAAGGGCAAACAAAAAATCACTAACGATTTCGTTGACAATCCATGGACAGCGAGTAGGCCCTGCCCGCCACTTGGAGGATAACCAAGATGCAGTTGCAGGGGGAGCGGGCAGGCCCGCCTACGAGCGGCGAGATTGCCGACTGGATTCGCGATCGCATCCGCCGAGGTCAGTTCTCGCCCGAGCAGCGGCTCGTCGAGGTCGACATCATCCGCAAGACCGGAGGCAGCCGACTCAAGGTCCGCGAGGCCTTCCAGCGTCTCGCCGCCGAAGGCCTCGTCGAGATCGAGCCGTTCAAGGGTGCGTCGGTCAGGAGCACCAGCCTCGAGGAGGTAAGGCAGATCTACCGCGCCCGCGCCGCGCTCGAAGGGGTGACCGCAGCCGATTTCACGCGGTTCGCGAGCGAGGCGCAGCGCGAGAGGCTGAAGCAGCTGCAGAAGGAGCTCGAACTGTGCGTCGAGGAACGCGCACCCGAGCGTTTCGGTCGCCTCAACGCCCAATGGCACCATTTGCTGGTCGAGGGTTCGGGCAGCACGATCATCGGCGAGCTGCTGCAGCGGCTCAACGTACCGATCCACCGCCTTTTGTTCGACAGCTTCTATCATGCCGAACGCCTGCGAACCGCCAACGACGATCACCAGCGCATTCTCGCGGCGATCATGGACCGGGATCCCGAGGCCGCCGAAAATGCGATGCGCGCGCACGTCGAAGCCGGCTTCAAGATGCTTTCCGCCATTGAATCGATGTACCAGATCTGAGCTCGGGACGTGGATCGGAGGCCGCGAACAAAGCTAAGTATCTGAAAGCGTGGTGGGCGCGGCAGGGATTGAACCTGCGACCCCACCCGTGTGAAGGGTGTGCTCTACCACTGAGCTACGCGCCCGCTCGCGCGGTCCCCGCTTTCGCCGGACCTGCGGCAGGGGCGCGCCTTTGCCACGCGGGCGCGGCGCTGACAAGCGCTCAGTCGAACAGCGAGCCGAGCACCAGCTGCACCAGCGATGCAGGTGCCGCCGGGCGCGCGGCGTCCGCCGCCGGAGTCCGCGGCAGCGGACAGGCGAGACAGCGGGCCTGGGCTCCGCGCACCGTCAGCAGCCCCTTGAGGTCCGCCAGCATGCGCGAGGCCTGGGCGGTTTCGCGCTGCGCGAACAGCGCGAACATGTCGCCGCCGCGCGCCTCGCCGTCGTCGGTGCGCATGAGCCGCCGGAGCAGCGGCGCGTAGGGGTCGGCGTTGGCGCCCAGGAATTCAGCGTGCCATTGCCCTTCGTCGAGCTTCGCCCGCCGGGCGGCATAGGCGAGCGCGTCGTCGAGCCCGCCGAACTGGTCGACGAGGCCGAGCTGGCGGGCGGTCCCGCCGTCCCACACGCGTCCCTGGCCCAGTTCGTCGGCGCGGTCGCGGGTGATCTTGCGCGACTGCGCCACCAGCCCGAGGAACCGCTCGTAGCCCGATTCGACGGTCGCCTGGAGGATCGCTTCCGCCTCGGGCGTGAGCCCGGCAAACAGGTCCGGCTGCCCCGACAGCCCGGTGGTCTTGACCCCGTCGGAGGTCACGCCCCACTCGGCGAGTCCCTCCTCAAACGTCGGCAGGACGCCGAAGATGCCGATCGAGCCGGTCACCGTCTCGGGCTCGGCGAAAATTCGCTCGGCCGGAGTCGAAACCCAGTAGCCGCCGCTCGCCGCGACGTTGCCCATCGATACGACGACCGGGATGCCCTTGGCCTTGTGGCGCAGGATCGCGCGGCGGATCGCTTCAGAGCCAGTGACCGTTCCACCTGGAGAATCGACCCGCACCACGAGGGCCTTGAAGTCGTCGTCGAGCGCGTCGTCGAGCAGTTCGGCGATCCGTTCTGCCCCGGCCTGCCCCGGGCCGGCCATGCCGTCGCTGATCTCCCCGGCAATGGTGATCACGCCGATCTTCCGTCCACGCTCGCCGGGCACCGTCTCGGCCAGCCACGGATCGAGCTCGGTGTGGACGAACGCGCCAGGCGCGTCGTCCCATTTATCCTCGCCGACGATCTGCGCCACGCGCTCGCCCCATTCGACAGCCGTGCCGATCTTGTCGGCGAGCCCGGCCTCGACCGTCGCGCGCGCAAGGTCGCCGTTGGCGGAGGCGAGCCAGGCGTCGATCTCGCCGGTGGCGCGGCCGAGGTTGGCCGCCGGCCTGGCGCGGCGGACGTGTGCCTGCCACTCCTGCCACAGCGCGCCGTAGACCTGCTGGTAGTTCTCGCGCGCTTCGGGCGACATTTCGTTGAGCGTGTAAGGCTCGACCGCGCTCTTGTAGGTGCCCACGCGGAACACGTGCGCGGTGACCCCGAGCCGATCGAGCAGCCCGGCGTAATACAGCTGTTCCCCGCCAGGCCCGGCGATCGCCGCGCCGCCCATCGGATCGACCCACACTTCGCTCGCGTGCGAAGCGAGCTGGATCGAATCGTCGCTATAGGCGACCGCGTAGGCGAGGACCGGCTTGCGCGTGGCGCGGAAGCGGTCGAGCGCCTCGCCGATCTCGGTCATGTGCACGCGGCCGCCGCCGAGGAAGGTCGAGAGGTCGAGCGCGAGCGCCTTGATGCGCTTGTCGCGCGCCGCGGCATCGATCGCGCGAACCAGGTCGCGGGCGGCATATTCGCGCGTCGGCACCGCCGACGACAGTAGGACGTTGAGCGGGTCGATCGGCGAGACCTCTTCGACCACCGAGCCGTCGAGGCGCAGGAGTAGCGCGCCCTCGCGCACCGCGCCGGGGCTCGGCCGCGCGTTGAGCACCGCGAACAGCGCCGAGAAGAACAGCAGCAGGAAGGCCAGCGCCAGCCCGTCCTTGATCGCGACCAGCAGCCGCCAGACTTTGCCTGCGAAACTCATGTTTGTCTTTCCTAACCCCTGCCAGGCTCATTCTAGGGCGGGGTTCCCTAATGTTCCACCCGCTCATTGCTGCCGGTTGCGCGCGGCGTCGCAGCCGACTATGGCCCCGGCTTTAATGACATCGCCGAGCCATACCATCGCGGAGGGCCGCTTTCCGGCTGGCGCGCGCGCGTTTCCGCACCGCGGGCTGCTCGGCATAGGCCATCTCGAAACGCACGAAATCCTCTATTTGCTCGACGAGGCGGAGCAGTGGGTCGCACTCAACCGGCAGCCGACCAAACACACCGACAAGCTTGCCGGCCTGACGATCATCAACGCGTTCTTCGAGAACTCGACCCGCACGCTGCTGAGCTTCGAAATCGCCGGCAAGCGGCTCGGCGCCGACGTCGTCAACATGCACGCCGCGCAGTCGAGCGTGAAGAAGGGCGAGACGCTGATCGACACGGCGGTCACGCTCAACGCGATGCGCGCCGACGCGATCGTGATCCGCCACGGCAGTTCGGGGGCGGTGACGCTGATCGCCGACAAGGTCGCCTGCCCGGTGCTCAACGCCGGCGACGGGCAGCACGAACACCCGACCCAGGCGCTGCTCGACGCGCTCGCGCTGCGGCACGCGCTGCAGGCGCGCGGACAGGCGCTCGCCGACGGGATGTTCAACGGCCTCAGGGTGACGATCTGCGGCGATATCCTGCACAGTCGCGTCGCGCGGTCGAACATGCTGTGCCTTCAGGCGCTTGGGGCGATCGTGCGGGTCTGCGCCCCGCCGGCGTTGATGCCGGCACAAGTCGAGCGGCTCGGGGTCGAGCCGCTGCACGACTTCGACGCGGCGCTCGAGGGCGCCGAAGTGGTGATGATGCTCCGCCTGCAGAACGAAAGGATGGACGGCCAGTTCGTCCCCTCGCCGCGCGAGTACCGCCGGCTCTACGGCCTCACGCCGGAGCGGCTCGAGCGCGCGGCGCCGGACGCCATCATCATGCATCCCGGCCCGATGAATCGGGGAGTCGAGATCGACAGCGCCGTGGCCGACCTGCCCGGGCGTTCGATCATCACCGAGCAGGTCGAGATGGGCGTGGCGATCCGCATGGCCTGCCTCGACGTGCTCACGCGGCGGGCGCGCGGCGTGGAGGGCTGGGCATGACGCGATCGCCCCGGTCTGTATTGCACGCGTTCGGGAGCGGCCGATGAAGCAGCTGCGCCCGATCACGATCACCGGCGGCCGAGTGGTCACGCCCGGCGGTGTCGCGTCGGGTGCGGTGCGATGCGTCGAGGGACTGATCGAAGCCGTCGGGACTGTCGCCCCGCAAGACGGCGACGAGATCGTCGATGCCGGGGGCCGGCTGGTCGCCCCCGGGCTCGTCGACTTCGGCGTGTTCGCGATCGACAAGCCCGCATTCCACTTCGGCGGGATCACTCGCGCGGCGTTGATGCCCGACCAGTCGCCGCCGCTTGACCATCCGGCGCGAGTTCGGTTCGCCGCGGCGAGCGGCAAGCCCGACCTCTGGGTCCACCCGCTGGCGGCGGCGACCGTGGGCCTCGAAGGCGCCCAGTTGGGCGAGATTGCGCTGATGCGCGATGCCGGCGCGCGGGCGATCGCCACCGGCCGACGCTGGATCGCTGACAGCGGCACGATGCACCGGCTGCTGCAATACGCGGCGATGCTCGATCTCGTGGTCGTCGCGCACGCGGAGGATGCCGCGCTCGCCGGCCAGGCGGTGGCAACCGCCAGCGAGATGGCCACCCGGCTCGGCCTGCCAAGTGCGCCCGCCGAAGCCGAAGCCCTGGCGGTCGCGCGCGACGTCGCGCTCGCCGAGATGACCGGCGCCAGGCTCCACCTGCGCCAGGTCACGACGCGTGCCGGGCTCGACCTCGTCAGGGCAGCCAAGGCCCGCGGTGTGGCGGTGACCGCCGGCGTGACGCCGGCGCACTTCATGCTGTCGGATCTTGCGCTGGCCGATTTCCGCACGTTCGCCCGCCTGTCGCCGCCATTGCGCGAGGAAGCCGACCGCCAGGCGGTGGCCGCAGCGATCGGCGACGGGACGATCGACGTCATCGCCTCCGGCCACGACCCGCGCGGACCGGAGGACAAACGCCTGCCGTTCGCCGACGCCGCGCCGGGCATGGCCGGCGCCGAGACCCTGCTGGCGATGGTGCTGACGCTGGTGCGCGACGGCGTGATCGGGCTCGAGCGAGCGTTCGATCTCGTCGCGCGCAATCCGGCCCGCCTGCTCGGCGTCGACGCCGGGGAGTTGCGCGCCGGGGCCGCGGCCGACGTCGCGCTGATCGATCAGGCCAAGCCGTGGGTGGTGGATTCGGCGAGAATGGCCGCGAGCGCCGGCAATACCCCGTTCGACAGGCAACCGGTCGAAGGTCGGGTGACTGGCCTGTGGAAGGGCGGGAAGCCGGTCGGCACTTGAGCCGGCACGTTTGCGACTCACCCGATCGCAGCTTACGCTTTCAATCCGGCAGTCCGGCCATGATCGGTCGCCGCGCCCCAGCCGCGGGCGCTTCGGCCGGGGCGCGAACACGACCAAAATGCGCCGAGGCGTTCGAATGTTCCGGTGAACCGGGCGCCGGAGCGATCGGTCGGCCTCAAACGAGAACCCCTCCCGCCAGGGGAGGGGTGTCCGTGTCGACGTTATCGGCCGGAGCTAGCGCCGCGCCATCCGCACGCCGCTGTCGACGGCGCCCGGCAGCGGGCGGCCCTCGGCGTAGGCGAAGCAGCCTTCGCCGCTTCCCCGTACCTTGCCGCACATCGCGCTCGAGCTGGCCCGGCTGAAGCCGGCGGCCGAGACGCGCCAGTAGCGCTTGCCCTTCACCACCGCCTCGCTGATGACCATCTGGTGGCCGGCCAGCTCGGGGTACCGCTGGGTGTAGATGTTCCACGCGCGGCGCGCGCCCTGCTCGCTCGAGAAGCTGCCGAGCTGCACGAGATGCGTGCCCGCCGAGGTCGGCGCCGCCGGTGCGGCCTGCGGCTCGACGAAGCGCGAGGTGTCGAAGGTCGCCGGGGTCGGCGCCAGCGCCGGGCCGGCCGCGCGTTCGACGAACGCACTCTGGAACGTGGTCGGGGCTTCCGGCTCAGCGACGGCCGCAACGGGCTCAACGGCAGGAAGCTCGGCGGCCGCGACCGGCGCCAGATCGTCCGCGGCGGCGGCGCTGGCTTCCGCGGCGAGCGCTTCGAGGCTCGGCGTGTTGGCCAGCGCCAGCTGCGTCGGCTGACCGTCGTCGCGCGCCCCGGCGGGGACGCCGAGCAGCTTGGCGACGCGCATCTGCCACGCCTCGGGTGCGGCCGTCTCGGCCCACTCGGCGATGCGGTCGCCGACCTGGTCGGCCGGAACGTCCTGCTCGGCCATCAACCGGGCTTCGCGCCAGCGACCCGAAAGAGCGTAGGCGTAGGCCAGGTTCTGCCGCATCTTGGCGGTGTTTTCGCCTGCGCGGATCGCGTTGCTCATCAGGTGCACGCCGCGCTCAGGCTGGCCGGCGAGGGCCAGGGCCAGGCCGAGGTCCGCCGTGGCGATGTCGCGCTCGTGCGCGTTGAGCACCTCGGCCGCTTCCTGGTACTTGCCTTCGCCGGTGCGGGCCAGCGCCAGGCTGAGCACGGTCCGCGCCGACGTATCGCCGAGTTGCATGGCATCGTCGAACGACGTCGCAGCGGAGGCGAACCGGCCCGCGTCGAGATAGGCGCCGCCGAGCATCGCGCGATAGCCGGCGTTGTGCGGTTCGGCGAGAACCGCCGCCTCGGCGTGCCGGATGGCCTGTTCGTGCTTGCCGGCCGCGAGAGCCGCCTCCGCCCGGCTGGCCGAGACACTGGCCGGCGCGGCGTTCGAGGTGGCGCAGCCCGACAGCAGGGCTCCGGCCATGGCGGTGGAGACGACAAGGGCGATTCTGGGGCCGACGACCCGATTGCTGTTCGCGCTGCGGTTCATGGTTCCGTCCCCTTCTGTCACGGTCTGTTGCGCTTCACTTGCGCGGCGAGCGCCTCGATCTCCGGGATCTCGGCGAGAAACTTGTCGAGCGCTGCGGTCACCAGCTGCTGCGCGCTGCGGTTCTTGACCGTGCTCGCCAGGCGCAGCTTGAGGTGACGCTTGGCGTCGAGGCGCAGCGTGAAAGCTGCGCGGCGCATGGCCTTGTCGCCAAGCGGGTCGGCGGCTTCGTTGGCAGCCTGCGCCGGCCGCGTTTCCTTGACCGGCTTGTCCGCTTTGGTCGGAGCCTTCGGCTTCGGCAGCGGGAGCTGCGTTTCCCCTTTTTCGAGAACCTCGGCCAGTTCCTCGTGGATGCTGCGGACGAGGGCTTTCGGCGACCCGGCATCGGTCCGGGCTTCCGACTCCGGGTTGGCCGGCGCGGGAGTCAGGGCGACGACATCGGCAGACCGGTCAGCGGGGGCATCGTCGTCCCCCATGTCGTTCCAGCCGAGGTCCTCAAGCGCGTCGAAATCCTGCTTGAGCGCTGCCGCCTGGGCGCCGGACCCGCCCATGCCCATAGGCGCGAGCTGGGGGCGCATCGCCGGCTTGGCGCCGCCCTTGCGGGCCAGGAGCGTCGGACCGAGGGAAGCGAAAGGCTTGGGCTCGTTCATCGCGCCGCGCCTCCGCGCTTACTGCGCGACGCGGCGGCCGAAGCCGCCCTGCGGACGGTGCGCGCCGGGGATCTGCGAGACCGACCCGGGCGCTGCGAAGACGGTACGGCGGAAGTTCTTCTCGAGCCGGTCGGCGATATAGTGCCACAGCGCGATCACTTCCTGGGCACTGCGCCCGTCGGGCTCGACTTCCATCACCGTGCGGCCGTCGATCATCGAGGCGGCATAATCGGTGCGGTGGTGCAGGGTGATCGGGGCGACGGTGCCGTGCTGCGACAGCGCGACGGCCGCTTCGGAAGTGATCTTCGCCTTGGGAGTGGCGGCGTTGACCACGAAGATCAGGGGCTTGCCGGCGCGCTCGCACAGGTCGACGGTGGCGCCGACGGCGCGCAGGTCATGCGGGCTCGGGCGGGTCGGCACGACGATCAGCTCGGCGACCGAGATGACCGACTGGATCGCCATCGTGATCGCCGGGGGCGTGTCGATCACGGCGAGCTTGAAGCCCTGCTGGCGCAGAATCGCGAGGTCGTTGGCGAGTCGCGCCACGGTGGTCTGGGCGAACGCCGGATATTCGGCTTCACGCTCGTTCCACCAGTCGGCCAGCGAGCCCTGCGGATCGATGTCGATCAGAACGACCGGGCCGGCGCCGGCGCGCTGCGCCTGGACTGCCAGATGCCCCGACAGCGTGGTCTTGCCGGACCCGCCCTTCTGCGAAGCCAATGCCAATACCCGCAAGGCCAAATCCCCCTGATTCACGGCCGGGCGACACGCCAAATCCGGCCTTTCCGAACCTCGGGATCGCAGATCACCCTAAATTTTGAGTTAACAGGGAGAGGCGCCGCGGCCTCCGTGTCCAACGGCCGCTGCCGGCGGTGAAGACGGCCGTGCGCACGGCACGAAAACTTTGCTAAACGTCTATTTACCATGTCAGATTAGACGAGGCCGCAGCTGAGGAAAGGTTCGATGCTGCCTGACCGGTTCGTGGGCATGACTGGTGCGACGATGCTGCTGGCTGCTCTGGCGGCAGCGCCGGCGCTGGGCGACGTCAGGGCCGGGGTCGATGCCTGGAGCCGCGGCGACTACTCGGCCGCGGTGAGCGAGTGGGAAGGCCCGGCGACGGCGGGCGATCCGGACGCCATGTTCAATCTCGGCCAAGCCTATCGTCTCGGCCGCGGGGTGCCGGCCGACCTCGCCCGCGCCGAGGCGCTCTATGCCGCTGCGGCCGCCGCCGGCCATCCGCAGGCCGCCGATACCTACGGCCTGCTGCTGTTCCAGGACGGACGCCGGGCAGAGGCTCTGCCGTACCTGCGCGAAGCCGCGCGCCGCGGCGACGCGCGCTCGCAGTACTTGCTGGGCATCGCGCACTTCAATGGCGACCTGGTCGAAAAGGACTGGACCCGCGCTTATGCGCTGATGACGCTGGCCAATGGTGCCGGCCTGCCGCAGGCCGTCTCGGCGATCGCCGAGATGGACCGGCACGTTCCGCTCGCGCAGCGCCAGCAGGCCGCGGGCCTGGCGGTCGACATGCGCCAGGCAGCCGACGCTGCCCGGGCGAGCGAGCTGGCCGCGTTCGACCTCGCGG
>JAEZES010000117.1 GCA_023432995.1 Pseudomonadota bacterium | reverse complement strand
GGCGGGCCGCCGGCGCGTCAGAAGCCCATGCCACCCATGTCGGGCATCGCCGGAGCGGCCGGCTTGTCCTCGGGGATTTCGCTGATCGCCGCTTCGGTGGTGATCAGCAGGCCGGCGACCGAGGCCGCGTCCTGCAGCGCGGTGCGGACGACCTTGGTCGGGTCGATCACACCGGCAGTGACGAGGTTCTCGTAGACGTCGGTCTGGGCGTTGAAGCCGAGCTGCTCGTCCTTGCCGTCGATCAGCTTGCCCGCGACCACCGCGCCGTCATGGCCGGCGTTCTCGGCGATCTGCCGCACCGGCGCCTGCAGCGCGCGGCGGACGATGTCGATGCCGCGGGTCTGGTCCTCGTTGGCCCCGGTCAGGCCATCGAGCGCCTTCGTCGCGTAGAGCAGCGCGGTGCCGCCGCCGGGGACGATACCCTCTTCGACCGCCGCGCGGGTCGCGTGCAGCGCGTCGTCGACGCGGTCCTTGCGCTCCTTGACCTCGACTTCCGAAGCGCCGCCGACCTTGATCACCGCGACGCCGCCGGCCAGCTTGGCCAGCCGCTCCTGCAGCTTTTCACGGTCGTAGTCGCTGGTGGTGGTCTCGATCTGCGCGCGGATCTGCTCGACCCGGGCCTTGATGTCATCGGCATTGCCGGCACCGTCGACGATCGTGGTGTTGTCCTTGTCGATCGTGACGCGCTTGGCTTCGCCGAGCATCGAGACGGTGACGTTCTCGAGCTTGATGCCGAGGTCTTCGGAGATCATCTCGCCCGCGGTCAGGATCGCGATGTCCTGCAGCATCGCCTTGCGGCGATCGCCGAAGCCCGGCGCCTTGACCGCCGCGACCTTGAGGCCGCCGCGCAGCTTGTTGACCACCAGCGTGGCCAGCGCCTCGCCCTCGATGTCCTCGGCGATGATCAGCAGCGGACGGCCCGACTGCACCACGGCCTCGAGGATCGGCAGCATCGACTGCAGGTTCGAGAGCTTCTTCTCGTGGATCAGGATGTACGGGCTGTCGAGCTCGACGACCATCTTCTCGGCGTTGGTCACGAAGTACGGGCTCAGGTAACCGCGGTCGAACTGCATGCCCTCGACGACGTCGAGCTCGAACTCGAGGCCCTTGGCCTCCTCGACGGTGATCACGCCTTCCTTGCCGACCTTCTCCATCGCCTCGGCGATCTTCTCGCCGACCTCGGTATCGCCGTTGGCCGAGATGATGCCGACCTGGGCGATCTCGTTCGAGCCGGCGACTTCCTTGGAGCGGCCCTTGAGGTCCTCGACGACCTTGCCGACGGCGAGGTCGATGCCGCGCTTGAGGTCCATCGGGTTGATGCCGGCGGCGACCGACTTCATGCCCTCGCGGACGATCGCCTGCGCGAGCACGGTGGCGGTGGTGGTGCCGTCACCGGCGAGGTCGTTGGTCTTCGAGGCCACCTCGCGCAGCATCTGCGCGCCCATGTTCTCGAACTTGTCCTTGAGCTCGACTTCCTTGGCGACGGTAACGCCGTCCTTGGTGATGCGCGGCGCGCCGAAGCTCTTGTCGATCACGACGTTGCGCCCCTTGGGGCCGAGCGTGACCTTCACCGCATTGGCGAGCGTGTCCACGCCCTTGAGAATGCGCTCGCGCGCGTCGCGCGAGAATTTGACGTCCTTGGCAGCCATGGTGGCGAACCTTTCCTCTTACGAAGTTGACAGAGTTGACAGGGTTCTGGGGACCGATCCCGGCGTCAGCCGATGATCCCCATGATGTCGCTTTCCTTCATGATCAGCAGGTCCTCGCCGTCGAGCTTGACCTCGGTGCCCGACCACTTGCCGAACAGCACGCGGTCGCCAGCCTTGACGTCGAGCGGGGTGACCTTGCCGTCCTCGCCGCGGGCGCCCGAACCGACGGCGACGATCTCGCCCTCGCTCGGTTTCTCCTTGGCGCTGTCGGGAATGATGATGCCGCCGGCCGTCTTTTCCTCAGCCTCGATGCGGCGGACCAGAACGCGGTCGTGCAGCGGACGGAATGCCATGTCTATGACCTCTTCCAAATGTTGGCGATACGAGTTGGCACTCTGCTGTCGAGAGTGCCAGCGGCGCGCATATGGTTTGCGTGAACCGGGCCGTCAACTGCCGTTAAGCAAGAAAAATGCTTCATGCGGGCAGCAGGCCGAGCGGGCCCCGGCGGACCCACCGCTGCAGCATCAGCAGGGCGACGACGATCAGCCCGACGGCGAGCCCGAGCCAGATGCCGAGCCCGGCGAGCGGGGTGAAGAAGCCGAGGCCGATCGCGGTGCCGAGACCCGGCACCCAGTAGCCGAACAGCGCATAGAGCATAGGCACGCGCGTGTCCTGCAGGCCCCTGAGCGCGCCCGCGGCGACGGCCTGCAGGCCGTCGAACAGCTGGAACGCCGCGGCGACGACCATGAACTGGACCGCGAATCCCATCAGCGCGGCGTTTCGTGCGGCCTCGGTGTCGACGTAGATACCGAGCACCAGCCGCGGCGCGAACAGCATGATCGCGGCGGTCAGGGTCATGAACCCGGTGCCCATGACGATCGCCACCCACCCGGCACGGCCGACCGCGATCCTGTCGCCCGCACCGTAGTGGAAGCCGACGCGGATCGTCGCCGCCTGCCCGACTCCGAAGGGAATCTGGAACGCCAGCGCGGCGACCTGCAGCGCGATCGTGTGCCCGGCGAGCTGCGAGGCGCCGATGTTGCCCATCAGGAACGCGGCGCCGCTGAACAGCGCCGCTTCGGCGAGGATCGCCGCTGCCACCGGAAGCCCGGTGCGCAGCAGCTGGCCGAAGCGCTGCCACTCGGCGCGCCACCAGTTGCCGAACAGCCGGTAGCGCCGGAGCCGCCGGTCGGCCTGGATGGCGACGACGTAGGACAGCAGCCCGAACACCCCGGTGATGACGCTCGCCAGCGCGGATCCCTCGAGCCCGAGGGCCGGTGCGCCGAGGCGGCCGAACACGAACGCGTAGTTGGCGAGCGCGCTGACCCCGATCGCGAGCCCGGTGATCGCGGTCGCATAGACCGGCCGGCCGAGCGCGGAGACGACACTCCGCAGCGCATTGGCGGCGATCATCGGCACCATTGCCCACATGATCACCCGCAGGAACCCGGCGGCCAGCTCGGCGATATGCCCCTCCTGGCCGGTGACCAGCATGATTTCGCGCCCGAACCAGCACACGCCCATGCCCGCGAGCCCGCAAACGACCGACAGCCACAGCGCCATCCGAGCGCTGCGGCGAACCTCGCGCACGGCGTGGCGGCGGCGGCCGAGCTCGGCGGCGATCAGCGCGGCGACCATGCCCGTGAGGCCCGAGAAGCACCACATCATCAGCCCGAACAGCGCGATCGACAGGCTCGACGCGGCCAGCGGGGCCTCGCCGAGCCGGGCGACGAAGATCACATCCATCGCGTAGACCAGCATCTGCAACAGGTTGGCGAGCGCGAGCGGCGCCGCGATGCGCAGCGTCGCGGCCAGCTCGCCGCGCCAGGTCGAAGGGGACTCGCGGAACATGAAGCCGGCCCGGATAGGCGCCGCCGGGGGTCTGGGGAAGCCGTCTGCAGCGCGCTTCGGCGCAATTGCGGCGGGGTGGGGCGTGGCGGCCACAAGGCCGGTCCCGCGGGCTTCCCAACGCGAGCGCGGGAAGATAGGGAGCCGGTCCGATCTCTCACAGAGGAAGGCCACAATGAGGTTCGCTTCGAAGTCCGTTACCGCGCTCGCGCTCGTGTTCGCTCTCACCGCATGCGGTGGCGGGACCGAGGAGGCCGATCAGCCGGCGGCCGGAGACATTCCCGGCACGAGCGACGGTGTCGCGCCAGCCGGCGAAGCGACGCCGGCGGCGACCGCCAGCC
>JAEZES010000102.1 GCA_023432995.1 Pseudomonadota bacterium | reverse complement strand
CTCGCCGGCCGGTCGTAAGAGAAAGGGGGACTGTCCCTCTTTCTCGCCGGCCGGTAGTTGGTGGCATGCGGTCCCGGCTTTCTCCGGGAGCACGCGAGTTCAGGCGTGCTGCTGCGCCTCCAGCGGGGCCTCGCGGATCGCCGCCTCCAGCGCGAGGCAGGTTGGCCCGGCGACACCGCGTTCGACTTGCGCCGCGAGCGCGCGATAGGCGGCCAGCGCCTGCTCCCCCTCCGGCGTGAGTTTCGCGCCGGCGTTCTTCCCGCCGCCCGGATGCGTCTCGACCAGCGGTTCGCGGAAGCAGCGGTTCATCGTGTCGACCAGCAACCAGGCACGGCGATAGCTCATGCCCATCGCGCGGGCGGCGCCCGAGATCGAGCCTTCGCGCGCGATCGCCTCGAGCAGGTCGGCCTTGCCCGGGCCGATCGCGATCTCGTCGCCGCAGTACAACTGGAGCTTGAGCTTGAGGCGGGCCATCGCCCGCCTTCTAACCTACGACACCGGGCGGCTCGAACCGAAAAACAGCGCCTGGCTGATCGCCGCGCGCACGGTGTCTTCCTGGAACGGCTTGGTAATCAGGTAGGTCGGTTCGGGCCGATCGCCGGTCAGCAGGCGTTCGGGATAGGCGGTAATGAAGATCACCGGGACCGAGTCGATGACGAGGATGTCGTCGACCGCGTCGAGCCCTGACGAGCCGTCGGCAAGCTGGATATCGGCCAGCACGAGCCCCGGCCGGTTTTCCGCAACCACCTGCTGCGCCTGCGTGCGCGTGGCCGCCGTCCCGCAGATCTCGTGGCCGAGCGAGCGAACGAGGTCTTCGAGCTGCATCGAGATCAGCGGCTCGTCCTCGATGATCAGCACGCTGGTTGTGGTCTCGCGCTCGATCTCGTCGATGGCTTCCTGCACGAGGCGGTTCACGTCCTCTTCGGGGATGCCCATGATCTCGGCGGCTTCCGCGGGCGTGAAATCCTCGACCGTGGTCAGCAGCAGCGCCTGGCGGTTGATCGGGGTGATCTTGCGCAGCTGATCCTGCGCCGCGCTCTCGTGCAGGCCCTGGCCGGCGCGTTCTTCGGCGACCTCGAGGTAAGCGCTCGCCCAGACCTTGTTGAATGCCCGATAGAGCGGCACGCGCCCGCCGCGGAGCGATTCGGCCAGCTCGCTGTCGGCCAGCGCGGCCTCGAGAGTCGCCCTGACGAAGGCATCACCGGTGGATTGCGAGCCCGTCAGCGCGCGGGCGTAGCGGCGTAGGAACGGCAAATGAGAGGCGACTTCGGCACCTAGCGACATAGAACCCCTTCCCGAAGGATTGACTGGCTTACCAACGCGGCCATCATAGACTGGTTCCGCCGCGGGCGCACGCGCGATGGAGGCTTCGCCCGGTAGCGCGCGAAAGGGCCTGTAAAGGCACACCGAACGATCCGAAAAAAATTTGCGAAAGCGGGAACCACTCGCAGGACCGGTCATTGAGCAAGTGTCACCGCCGAGACCCCCCCTCCCGTCCAAGCGGCTGGTGATACGATCCCGAAAGGCCCCCGCTCAGTGGAGCGGGGGCCTTTTTTCTTGCCCTTGTGAAGTGCTGCTTCAGCCGAGCAGGCGCGAAAACAGCCCGCGGTGCACGCCGTTCGCCAGCGTCTCGGCAAGCTGCACAGGGTCGTAAGGCTTCTCGAACACCGGGCCCATCTCGGCAATCTCGGGGGGGATGTCCTCCGGGGCGCCCGTGGCGAAGACGACGTACGGCGGCTTGGGGCCGAGCAACTCGGCCAACTCGGCGAGCGCCCAGCCGTCGCTGCGATCGGCCAGATGGACGTCGAGCACGATCGCCGCCGCGGGTCCCTGCTCGAGCGCTTCCATCGTACCGGCGATGCTCGGACAGAGGACGACCTCGGCGGCGCCGACATCGACGAGGGCCGCCTCGATCGCCAGCGCGACGATCGGGTCGTCCTCGACGACGAGCACCCTGCCCAGCCGCGTGCGCTTGTCGTGCGACTTGCTGTTCCTGACACTCTTCTCGCTGCGCATGTCTGCCCCTGAAGCAGCCTCGATCGGCTCACGCTGCCAAAAAACGGCCGCGGGCCGGAGCGAGTTCCTGCAATGGGCGCAGCCTTACAGCGCTTTGGCGTAAATGCGATACTCGCGGTTGACCTTGCTGCCGATCGCGTCCGCGATCGCCACCATCCCCTGGTTGTCCTCGAGAATCCAGCCGACCTCGGCTCTCCTGGCCCCGTGCTCGCCGACTCCCGCGCGGCGAATGTACTCGATCATCATGAAAGCCAGCTGGCTGGCGATGCGGCTTGCCTGCAGCTTCTGCACGACGCCCATCAGCGGCACGCGGAAATCGGCCGGACGGGCCTTGCGTAGCCACCACAAGAGCCGGAAGACGTTGAAGGGGAACAGCTTGCCGCCCATCGGCTTCAGCACCGCGTTGACGTCGGGCAGCGCGAGCATGAAGGCCACCGGCTCGCCGTCGATCTCGGCGATCATGTTGACCTCCTCGAAGATCAGCGGGGCGAGCTTCTTTGCCCCATACGCCTTCTCGGCCTCGGTAAAGGGGACGAAGCCCCAGTTGGCCGACCAAGCGTCGTTGAGGATGTCGATGATGATCGCCGCATCGCGCTCGAAATGGCGCTTGTCGACCGGGCGAATGCGGATGCGCTCGTTCTTCTCGCCCAGCGCGACGATCTTGTTGACCAGCGGCGGAAAGCCACCGGCAACGGGCAGGTCGTAGGTCAGCAGCCGCTTGGCCACGGTGTAGCCAGCGCGCTCGATCCACGCTTCGTACTCGGGGCGATTGTGCCCCATCATGACCATCGGCGGGTGGTCGTGGCCCTTGACCAGCAGTCCCGGTTCTTCCCAAATCGAGAGGCTGATGGGAGCCAGCACGCGGGTCATACCCTGATCCCGCAGCCACTGTTCGGCCCGCGCCACGAGAGCGTGGGCGACGATTTCGTCGGTGGCCTCGAACAGGCCCCAGTTGCCGGTCCCGGGCCCCATGCCCTGTTCGGGCGGCTGCGCCAGCGCCAGCTCGTCGTAGTGCGCCGAGATGCGACCCACGACACGGCCTTCGCGGCGCGCGAGGAACAGCTGGACTTTGGCGTGCTCGTGGAACGGGTTCTTGCCCGGCGTGAGCAGTTCGACGACCTCGGCGCGCAGCGGCGGCACCCAGTTGGGATCGCCGGCGTTGATCGCATAGGCAAAGTCGACGAAGGCGGCGAAGTCGCGCTTCCCGGCAACCGGATCGACCGAAATGTCCGACATCGTCCCTCCTGGCTCGAAGGGCGTGGCGCTACTGTGTCGGTGCGCGGTCCGTCAATTGGCCGCCGCTTCTTCCTTGCTCATTGCGCGCCGGCGCGGATGACCGCTGGCAATGCCGCCGGACAGTTGCTTGACCCATGGGTAGGTCTCGGCAACCTCCTCGGTGTAGCCGAGGTTGAACACCGTCGACGATCGCTTCGGACGGTCCTTCTTCTCGTAGTAAGTGCCGAGCACCCGGTCCCAGAAGTAGTTGGTGATCCCGAAGTTGCCGTTCTCATCGAAGAAGTGGTGCTCCATGTGGCGCTGCTTCATGTGCTGCACCCAGGCCCACTTCGGCTTGAACGCGAGATGCTGGATGCAGTGCATGAACTCGTAATAGCAGGTCGTCAGCAACCCGGTGGCGAACGCCGCCGAGGCGCCGCCGACGCCGCCGATCGCCCAACCGATCGGGATCGTTGCGAGCGCGATCGTCGGGATCGTCGTGTGCAGCGCGCCGAACAGCACCGAGAGGTCATTGGGATCCTGGTGGTGGTCGTAGTGAATCCGCTTCCAGGTCGGTGAGAGCAGCTTCGACTTCCACATCCACCGCGAATGCAGCACGTACTGGTGCAGCAGGTGCCAGACGAGCGGGTAGATCACCACGCCCGCGGCCACCGCGGCGAGCGTCTGCCACGGCTCGGCGGGGCGCAGCGCGAAGACGACCACGGCCAGCGCGGTCAACCCGAGGTACGTCAGGATCGTGTAGTGCTGGAAATAGGCCGTCACGAGCTGCCGGAACGTCATCCGGTCGAGGTAGTGCGAGCGTTTCCAGAACGGCAGATCGGCTTCGTTGGCCGGATCGGCAACCTTGTGCGACACTGTATGCATTCCTGTAGCTGGTTGGCCGGCCCCTACCAGAACCGCGCCCGCGGGGCCACTCCCGCACATAGCTGGGTTCATCTGGGGAGAACTTGCGTCGGGTCAAGGTCGCGTGCGCCAAAGAGAAAGGGCGCGCAAGCCGGATGGCCTGCGCGCCCCTGTCATTCGCGCTTCCCGGCGCGGCGGGGTGCCCCGCCGGCCAGGACAGCAACCGAATGGCTTACTCGGCCGGAGCTTCCTCGGTCGCGGCAGCATCGGTCGCGGCAGCGTCGGTCGCGGCAGCGTCGGTCGCAGCAGCGTCGGTCGCGGCGTCGGTCGCTTCCACAGCCGGGGCTTCTTCGACCATCGCGGCGTCCTCGGCGACGGGCTCTTCGGTGGTGGCGTCGCCGCCGCAGGCCGACAGAGCGAGCAGGGCGGTGGCCGAGAAAGCAGCCAGAGCAATCTTCTTCATATCAAGTTCTCCTAGTGTGGGACTGACCCCACGAGGACTCGCAGCGGCGCGAGCCGGTTCCAAATAGTGGCAAAAATATGGCGATGCAAGCGGGATGGAATGCGTCGGCCTGCACTCACTCCTCGGTGCGGATGAGCACCGTCTCGCCGATCAGGAAGAACAGCACGAACGGCGCCCAGGCGGCCAGCAGGGGCGGGTAGCCGCCGAATCCGCCCATCGCCAGCGCGGCGTTGTCGACCACGAAAAACGCGAAGCCGAGGGCCATGCCGATGATCGCGCGCGCCAGCAGGTGCCCCGAGCGGGCCAAGCCGAAACCGGCGACCGCGCCGAGCAGCGGCATCAGGATGGATGACAACGGGCCCGAGATCTTGTGCCACCACTTGCCCTTGAGCTCGGCGGTCCGGCGCCCGGCGGCGTCGAGCGCCGCGATCGATCGCGCCAGCGGCCCGATCGCCTCGGTGTCGGCGTCGACCGACCGGAGAGCGATCTGGTCGAGCGTGATGCCCGGTGCGACGACCACCGCACCGGTGAGCGCCTGCGCTTCCGCGGTGCCGACCTGGAACTGCTGCGGGTTGTCGAGCCGCCAGCCCGGCGCGGCGAACCGTGCCACCGGCGCGCGCAGCTGGCGCAGGATCATTCCGCTGTCGTCGCGTTCGTAGAACGTCACGCCGCGCAGCGTGGTCCGCGCCCCGGTGCCAGCGATCTGCGAGGCCAGCAGGACATCGTTGCCATCGTTGAGATAAACATTGGCCCGTTGCGTTGGATCGTCGGGAATCGGTCCGTAGTCGGTTGCTTCCCACGCCTTCAGCGCGGCGTTCGCGCGAACCACCATGCGTTCGTTGAACGTGAACTGGAACGCGGCGACGACGAGCGCGACGAGCACCAGCGGCGCCAGGATCTGGTGCGCCGACAGGCCCGCCGCCTTCATCGCGACGACCTCGCTGTTCTGATTGAACGTCGCCAGGGTGATGATCGTCGCCAGCAGCACCGAATAGGGCATGAACCTCGCCACCAGCTGGGGCACGCGCAACGAGGCGTAGCGGAGCAGTTCGGCCTCGCCGTTGCCCGGCTGGGCGAGAATGTCGCCGCTGCGGCTCAACAGGTCGAGCATCATCAGCACGAGGACGAGCATGACCAGCACCGCGAGAATGCGGACCGCGAAGGTCTTGGCGAGGTACCAGGTCAGCGTGCGCGAGGGAAAGAAGTCAAGCAGCACCGGCGGCCACCTCCTCGGCAGCCGCGTCGCGCCGGCGCGACCGCTCGCGGCGGCGCAGCAGCGCGGTCACGCGCTTGGCCAGCTTGGCGTAGAACGATTCGAGCGCGCCGATCGCCTGCCCGCCCGGCACGAAGGCGACGCGGAAGTACATCCACCCGATCAGCGCGGCGAACAGCACGAACGGCCCCCACAGGGCGAGCAGCGGGTCGACCCGGCCGAGTTCGGCGATCGATTGCCCGTACTGATTGACCTTGTGGTAGGCGACCACCATCACGATCGACACGAACACGCCAAGCGCCGATGTCGAGCGCTTAGGGGGGATCGCCAGCGCCACCGCCAGCAGCGGCAGCATCAGCATCATGACCACCTCGACCATCCGGTAGCTGAAGGCGGCCTGCCCGCTAGCCTGCTGGGACTCCGAGGCGTCCTCGCTCCAGCCGAGCTCGAGCAGTTCGGGCAGCAGGTACTCGCGGCTTTCATCGCCCCGGGCGCGGAAACGCTCGATCGCCGGCAGGTCGATCGGCAGATCGTGCCGCGAGAAGCTGAGCACGCGCGAGGTCTGCCCGGGCGTATCCTGGACGATCGTGCCGTCGGTCAGTCGTAGGATGATCGTGTTGCGGTTCTCCCGGTTGGCCAGGAACCGCCCCTCGCGGGCCGAAATCGACAGCACCTGGCCCCGATCGTTGGCAATTCGCGCGAAGATGCCCATCAACCGGCGGCCTTCGTCGCGACTTTCTTCGATCCGCAGGGCGACCCGGTCTTCGAGCTGGGTGAACTCCCCGACCTTGATCGAGGCACCGAGCGCGCCCGAACGGAGCTCGAAGTCGAGCTGCTCGTACGAATAACGCGCGAGCGGCTGCCAGTAGCCGACGATGGCGAAGTTCACCGCCATCAGCCCGATCGTGATCAGGTAGGGGACGCGCAGCAGCCGCGTGTAGCTGAGCCCGACCGCGCGCATGACGTCGAGTTCGCTGGTCGTGGCGAGCTTGCGGAACGCGAACAGGATGCCGAGCATGACGCCGAGCGGGATGGCGAGGCCGGCGTATTCCGGGATCAGGTTGACGAGCATGCGGAACACGATCGTGACCGGGCCGCCTTCGGTCGAAACGAACTCCATCAGGCGCAGCATCTTCTCGAGCATCAGCAGCGAGGCGGCGAGCGCAAACACGCCGAGCATCGGCATCAGCACGAGCCGGAAGACGTATCGGTCGATGGCGGTAAAGAACGTCAAGTTCGGACAACGGCTCGGGCGGCTGGGTGTTTCGCGCGGGCGCTGTAGCCGTTCCGGCGCCTCAGGTCAGGCCTTTTCCAGCGTACACTGCAGCGGATGCTGGTTCTGGCGGGCGAAGTCCATCACCTGGTTCACCTTGGTTTCGGCGACCTCGTAGGGATAGATACCGCACACGCCGACGCCCTTCTGGTGGACGTGAAGCATGACCCGCGTGGCCTGTTCGAGATCCATGCGAAAGAACCGCTTGAGGCACATGACGACGAACTCCATCGGCGTGTAGTCGTCGTTCAGCATCAGCACCTTGTACTGGTTGGGCTTCTTCGGCCGGGTGCGCGTCTTGGTGGCGACGCCGACCTGCCCCCCGGGATCGTTGCCGCCATCGATCACCTTGCCGTCATCGTCCTCGGCAGCGCGTGCGGGTGCGCGGCCGGGGAGCGGCGCCTCGGTGGGCAGGTCGACAGGATTCTGCAGCATCGGCAATCAAATATCGTATCGGGCGCCGCCGCCGCAAGATGCGCCGGGGAAAAGCCCGGCGGATCGGCGCGACGGTGCCAAAACGAGCCGGCCCGGGCGTCGCCGCCC